>NZ_JBEZFD010000003.1:0-59894 GCF_040649235.1 Spirillospora sp. NPDC049024 | reverse complement strand
GCAACTTGGCCCCTACGGGCCCCCTCCGGGGCCTCCGTACCCGCCCCCACGTCCTGGGTACGGCCCGCCTCGTCCGCCGTATGCGTACGGTCCGCCGCAACGGCCGCCCGTCCGGTTCTCGGAGGGCACGCACAGGCTCCACTGGGCGACGGCCCCGCTGCGCGCGTTCATCTTCCTCATCATCTACTTCGTCCTTCTCGGCTTCCCCCTGCTGCTGACGCAGACGGACAGCGGCGTCACCCTGGCGCTCACGCCCGAGGTGATCCTGCGGTTCATCATCGTGACCGTCCCCATGGGGTTCATCGCGGTGGGGACCGGCCTGTGGACGTGGCTGTCCCTGCGGTTCCGTGTCGACAAAGACGACCTCGTCGTGGAGACCGGGATCCTGCGCAAGAACGCGCGGCGCATCCCGCTCTCGCGGATCCAGGCCATCGACGTCGTGCGTCCGCTCGTGACGCGGGTCTTCGCGCTTTCGGAAGTGCGCGTGGAACTGGCAGGAGGCGAGCAGAGCGAGATCGCCCTCCGCTACCTGGGACGGCAGTCGGCGCAACAGCTGCGCGCCGAACTCCTGGCCCGCGCCGCCGGGCTTCCGGGCCACACCCCGGAGGCACCCGAACGGCACCTGTGGCGCGTGTCGTTCGGCCCGCTCCTCGGGTCGCTGGTCGTGCGGCTGCCCGTCCTGGGGACGGTGCTGCTCTTCCTCGCGTCCCTCATCTTCTTCGTGCTGTACGCGGAGGGCGGCATCCTGGCCGTCACCATCCCGGTACTGCTCGGCCTCATCCGAGCCGTCATCGCGCCGCTGGTCATGTACGCCAACTTCACGGTGGCGATGTCACCGGACGGGATCCGCCTGCGCTACGGCCTGCTGGAGACCCGGATGCAGACGCTTCCGCCGGGACGCGTCCAGGCCGTCAGCATCGTCGAACCGGCGATCTGGCGCACCCTCGGATGGGCCCGCGTCGACGTCACCGTCGCCGGATACGCGGGCGAGCGGCAGGCGCTGTCGTCGACCCTGCTCCCCGTCGCACCGCGCCACGTCGCCATGCACCTCGTCTCGCAGGTCTTCCCGGGGACGCACGTGGACGCCGTCCCTCTCATCCCGGCGTCATCCAAGACCGTGTCGATCGACCACGCGGACGGCGCGGGCACCGACGACGTCGTCTTCGTGACCCGGCACGGGTGGCCCTGCCGCCGCACGGACGTGATCGCACACGCGCGCGCGCAAAGCGTCCGGTTGACCGCGAACCTCTTCCAGCGGCTGCTGGGCCTGGCGACCGTCCACGTGGACGCGCCCCCGGGCCCGGTCCAGGTGGCCGCGGCGGACCGCGAACTCGGCGAGGCCCGCGCGATCGTCGAGTCCACCGCGCGCCGGGCCCTCGCCGCCCGCCGCGCCGGCGGCGGCGACCCCACCCGCTGGGCCCGCTGACGGTTTATCCACAGAATCCCGTTCTACTTCCGTGCTCCTCGGCGCCCCCCGACGATGGAACGCGTCGGCCCGCCCGAGGGGGGAGGGCGGGCCGGCACCGTCAGAAAGGGGCAGGCCGGTGATGAGAGGCACATATCGTCTGAGCATGAGCGATCTGGCCTATGACCCCTGGTCCCCCGCGTTCGTGGCGGACCCGTACCCGGTGTTCGAGCGGCTGCGGGCCGAGCATCCGGTGTTCTTCCACGAGCCCACCGGCCAGTGGGTGATCAGCCGGTACGAGGACGTCGACGCGCTGCTGCGCGACCGGCGCCTCGGGCGCTCGTACCTCCACATCGCGACCCACGAGGAGTTCGGGCAGATGGCGGAGCCCGACTTCCTCAAGCCGTTCTGGGACCTGATCCGCGCCGGGATGCTCGACGTCGAGCCGCCCACGCACACGCGGCTGCGGCGCCTCGTGTCCAAGGCGTTCACGGCGCGGATGGTGGAGGGCCTGCGCCCGACGATCAGGCGCCTCGCCGAGGAGCTGGCGTCGGGGCTCGCGGACCGGGGCGGCGGCGACCTGCTCGCCGAGGTCGCCGAACCGCTGCCGGTGAACGTGATCGCCGAGATGCTCGGCGTCCCCGTCGAGGACCGGCATCTGCTGCGCCCCTGGTCGGCCGACATCTGCGGCATGTACGAGCTGAACCCGCCCGAGGAGGCCCAGCGGACGGCCGTCCGCGCCGCCGTGGAGTTCTCCGACTACCTGCGCGGCCTGGCCCGCACCAGGCGGAGCGATCCGCGCGACGACCTCATCTCCGCGCTCGCGCACGTCGTGGACGAGGGCGACCGGCTCACCGAGGACGAGCTGATCGGCACCTGCGTCCTGCTCCTCAACGCGGGCCACGAGGCCACGGTGAACGCGACCGGCAACGGCTGGTGGACGCTGTTCCGCAACCCCGGCGAGCTGGAACGCCTCCGCTCCGACCCGTCGCTCGTCCCCACCGCGGTCGAGGAGCTGCTCCGCTACGACACCCCGGCGCCCATGTTCGAGCGCTGGGTGCTGGAGGACATCAAGGTCGCCGGCGTCGACATCCCCCGTGGCGCCGAGGTCGCGCTGCAGTTCGCGTCCGCCAACCGCGACCCGGAGGTGTTCGCCGACCCGAACCGGCTCGATCTCGGCCGCGACCCGAACCCGCACATCACGTTCGGCCTCGGCATCCACTACTGCCTGGGCGCGCCCCTGGCCCGCATCGAACTCGTGGAGTCGTTCGGCGCGATGCTGCGCGCGGCCCCCGCCCTCCACCTGACCACCGAGCCGGAATGGAAGCCCGGCTTCATCCTCCGCGGCCTAACAGCCCTCCAAGTAGAGCGCTAACCGGTCGCCAGGGGAGGGGGGAGCGGGATGGTGGTGGTTTGGGCTAGCCAGCCGAAGCCGCCCAGGCCGGACGGGTCGGTCAGTTCGGCGTCCTCGCCTGCGTGGCACAGGGCGGCCACGTAGGCGCGGGGGTCGCGGTGGGCCAGGTCCAGTGGGGGGCGGGCGCCCGAGAGGCCGAGGGCGCGCAGGGCCTCGCGCTGGGTCGTCAGGAGGCTGGACGTGGCACCGGCGCGCTTCCCCGCGACCAGGCAGGCGTCGAGCGCGACATGGGCGGTGACGTCGCACGACCCGTCCGGCACGGCGGGGACGGTGGCGCCGTCGCGGTAGCCGGTGAGCGTCCCGTACACCGGGCGGGACTCGCGCGAGTGCGAGTAGTCGACGGCGAGCGCGAGGCCGGCGGACAGGCGTTCGATCACCGCGGACCAGGCGGCGCAGCGCGGATGCCCGATCTCGGCGCGGTCGCCCGGTTCGGGCAGCGGCCACCACCGCTCCAGCCAGTCGCGGTCCTCGTCGGACGGCGGCGGCCCCGGGCGCTCGGTGCCGGTGAACGGGTCGACCAGCACGGTCCGGACGCCGTCGGGGGTGCGTTCCGCCACGTCCAGCGGCACGTTGTCGAGCCACTCGTTCGCGACGACGAGGCCGGTGACGCCGGAGGGCAGGTCGGGGCGCCAGACGATCCGGGACGGGACGTCGGCGGGACGCGGCGCGAGCTCCACCGCCGTCGGGGCGAGCCGGGCGCCCAGCTCGGGTGGCGCGCAGGCCAGGATGTTGCTCAGCAGGCGGCCCGACCCGGCGCCGATGTCGACCACGTCGAGCCGGTCGGGGCGGCCGAGCAGGGCGTCGACCTCGACCAGCAGGCGGGTGAGGGCGGCGGCGAACCGCGGCGAGGCGTGCACCGAGGTTCGGAAGTGCTCGGCGGGGCGTTCGCGCCGGTAGAAGCCGTCCTCCCCGTACAGGGCCCGCTCCATCGCGGTGCGCCACGTCAGCCATCCGGAAACCAGCGACTCCACACCAGCGACGTTACCGTGAGTGGCGGAGTCCGGACGGGCCATCCTCGCGGTGGAGGCGGGTCCGACCTGCGGCTGATCCCGGACTGACCAGCGCGTACGTACGCTGTCGGCATGGTGGCGAGCTCATGGGAGTGGCTGCGGGGCAGGAAGCCGCTCGTCGACGCCTTCTACGCGCTCCCCGTGGTGTTCCTCTCCCTGCCGTCGCTGCTGGGGGGCTCGGCCCAGGTCGCCACGGTGCGCCACCTGCTGCTGGCGACCCTGCTGATCGGGCCGCTGGTGCTGCGCCGGACCTTCCCCCGGGCGGTCTTCGCCTTCGTGGCGCTGGTCTCCTGCGTCCAGTGCGTGCTGGGGGTGGTCCCGGTACCGGCGAACGTCGCCGTCCTGATGGGCCTCTACACGGTCACGGCCGGGTGCACGTTCCGCTGGGGGCTCGCGGCGGCGCTGGTCGGCGAGGTGGGATCGGTCATGGTGACCTACCGCTACCCGTCCGGCGCCAACGACCGGCGGCTGACGTTCGTCATGATGACGGTGCTGGTGGCGGGCGTCTACGTCCTCGGCCTGCACATGCGCACGCGGCGGGCGTACCTGCGCTCGGTCGAGGAGCGGGCCGAGCGGCTGGAGCGCGAGCGCGACAACGAGGTCAAGGTGGCGATGGCCGCCGAGCGCGCCCGCATCGCCCGCGAGCTGCACGACGTGGTGGCCCACAACGTCAGCGTGATCGTGGTGCAGGCGGACGGGGCGTCCTATGCCATCGACAGCGACGTGCGGCGGGCCCGGCAGGCGCTCGACACGATCTCCTCGACGGGACGGCTGGCGCTGGCGGAGATGCGGCGGCTCCTCGGCGTCCTGCGCGAGAACGACGACGCGGGGGCGTACGCGCCGCAACCGGGTGTGGCGCAGCTGGACGACCTGGTCGAACAGGTCCGCGCGGCGGGCCTCGCGGTGGCGTTCGAGGTGGACGGATCCCCCGCGGCCATGTCGGAGGGACGGCAGCTCACGGTCTACCGGATCGTCCAGGAGGCGCTGACCAACACGCTCAAGCATGGTGGCCCGCAGGTGAGCGTGTCGGTCCGGCTGCACTACTCCGGCGACGCGGTGGAGATCCGCGTGGTCGACGACGGACGGGGCGCCGCCGCGCCGGACGACGGGCGCGGCCACGGCCTCGCCGGGATGCGCGAACGCGTCGCCGTGTACGGCGGCACGGTCCACGCCGGTCCGCGCGCCGGCGGCGGTTTCGAAGTGGCCGCGAGCCTCCCGGTGCGCGAGGAGGTCGCCGCGTGACCGGCCGCGGCGGGCGGGACCGGGGCCTGCGGCGGCTTTCGCCGGGCGTGTGGGGTGTCGTGAACAGGGAGGTTGCATGACGACGGACGTCGACGACGTGGCGGCGCCCATCCGGGTGGTGCTCGTGGACGATCAGGAGCTGGTGCGGGCCGGGTTCAAGATGGTGCTGGACGCGCAGCCCGACATCGAGGTCGCCGGCGAGGCGGGCGACGGGCTGCAGGCGCTGGACCTGCTGCGCCGCACGCGGGCGGACGTGGTCCTGATGGACGTCCGGATGCCGCGCATGGACGGGATCGAGGCGACGCGGCAGGTGGTGGCGCGGTCCGGGCCGAAGGTCGTCATCCTGACCACGTTCGACCTGGACGAGTACGCGTTCGCCGCGATCAAGGCGGGCGCGGGCGGGTTCCTGCTGAAGGACGCGGGCCCGGCGCAGCTCATCGAGGCGATCAAGGCGGTGCACTCGGGGGACGCGGTGGTGGCGCCGAGCACGACGAAGCGGCTGCTCGACCGGTTCGCGGTGCATCTGCCGGACGCGCGGCAGAAGGCGAGCGGGGCGCTGGAGAGCCTGACCGACCGGGAGAACGAGGTCCTCCGGCTGGTGGCGCGCGGGATGTCGAACGCGGAGATCGCCGCACGGCTGTACGTCTCGGAGGCCACCGTGAAGACCCATATGGGGCGGATTCTGATGAAACTCGGCCTGCGTGACCGGGTGCAGGCCGTGGTGTTCGCCTACGAGACGGGACTCGTCCGAAGCGGCCAGACCGACCCGCCCGCGTAGACCGCGATCGCGGCCTGATCCCCGTCGCCGGGGCGGATGCCTGGGCCGTGAACGAGGCGCCGGTGACCCGTGAGGTCTCCGGCGCCTCCGCGTGCGCGGCCTGGTGAGGTCGGTTGATGGGGGGACGGGGGAGTACGACTCAGGTCGTACGAAGAAGCCCCGAATGGCCGTGAGAGTGAGGCGGAGCGTGGCCGCCGGGTCGATGGCAGGGACGGCGCGGATTCCTAGCGTGGAGCGCGTCCCTCCACGACCATGAAGGAGCCACCGTGACCAGCACGTTCGCCGAACCCCCAGGGGGAGCCCCCGCCGCCTCGGCGCCGCCGGCCGTCACCGCCGAGGGCGTGTCCAAGGTGTACGGGTCCGGTGACGCGGCCGTCCACGCGCTCCGCGGGGTCGGCGTCGGGTTCGCCAAGGGCGCGTTCACCGCGATCATGGGCCCGTCGGGGTCCGGGAAGTCCACGCTGATGCACTGCCTGGCCGGGCTGGACACCGTCAGCGGCGGGCGGATCGTCCTCGGCGGCGTCGAGATCACCGGGATGGGCGACCGGCAGCTGACGATGCTGCGCCGCGACCGCGTCGGGTTCGTCTTCCAGGCGTTCAACCTGCTGCCGACGCTGACCGCCGAGCAGAACATCCTGCTGCCGATGGAGCTGGCCGGCCGCAAGCCCGACCCGGCGTGGTTCGACCGGGTCGTCGAGACCCTGGGGCTGCGGGACCGGCTCGGGCACCGTCCGAGCGAACTGTCGGGCGGCCAGCAGCAGCGGGTGGCGTGCGCCCGCGCGATCGTCGCCCGCCCCGAGGTGATCTTCGCGGACGAGCCGACCGGCAACCTCGACTCCCGCGCGGGCGCCGAGGTCCTCGGGTTCCTGCGCGCCTCGGTCCGCGAGATGGGGCAGACGATCGTGATGGTCACCCACGACCCGGTGGCCGCCTCGTACGCGGACCGGGTGGTGTTCCTGCGGGACGGGGAGATCGTGTCGGAGATCCTCCGGCCGACCCCGGACGCCGTCCTCGACCGGCTCAAGGCGCTGGGGGCGTGATGCTGCGGACGACACTGGCGGGCCTGCGCGCCCACAAGCTGCGGCTGCTGCTCACGGCGGTGGCCATCACCCTCGGCGTCGGCTTCATCTCGGGGACGTTCGTCCTGACGGACACGCTGGACAAGGGCGTCTCCAAGACGTTCGCCAAGTCGGCCGACAAGGTCGACTATGCGGTGCTGCCCAAGAGCGACGACCCCGACCAGGGCATCTCACCGGCCCTGCTCCGCGAGATCAGGGCGCTCCCCGGCGTCACCGACGTCCAGGGCGCCGTGAAGGGCGACGCGGCGCTCGTCGGCAAGGACGGCAAGGCGGTCGGCGACTTCCCGACGGTCGGGATGTCCGTGCCGTCCGGACGCCTGCTGCGTTACGAGATCGACAAGGGACGGCCTCCGGCCGGCGCCGGCGAGACCGTCCTCGACGGTCAGTTGGCCAAGCGGGAGGGCTATTCGGTCGGGAACGCGGTCACGATCCTCGACCACGGGAACCGGCCGCACAGGTTCACGGTCGTCGGGCTGGTCGACTTCGGCATCGACCAGGACGCGAGCTTCCGCGGCGCGGTGGGCTTCGACCCGGCGACCGCGATGCGGATGACCGGCGAGAAGACCTACCGCGAACTCGACATCGCGGGCGGGTCCCTGGCGGCGGTCAAGGCCGCCGCCGGCGGCTCCGACCGCGTCTACACGGGCGAGGAGCTCGGCGCGCGGCTGGCCAAGGCGGCGGGCGCCGACACCAAGATCATCAGGACCGGGCTGCTGATCTTCGGTCTGGTCGCGATGCTGGTGTCCGCCCTGGTCATCTACAACACGTTCTCGATCCTGATCGCGCAGCGGATGCGGGAGATGGCGCTGCTGCGCTGCGTCGGCGCGACCCGCCGGCAGGTGTTCGGGAGCGTGGTGGTGGAGTCCGCGGTGGTGGGCCTGGTCGGCTCGCTGCTCGGAATCGTCGCCGGGGTCGGCCTCGGCGAGGGCGCGCTGGTCGTGGTGAACAAGCTGAACGAGCGCATCGCCGTCGCGGGGCCGTCCCTGACGGTGCGGACGGTCGCGGTCGGCCTGGCGGTCGGGATCGTGGTGACGGTCCTGTCCGCGCTGCTGCCCGCCCGCGCGGCGACCCGGGTCGCGCCGGTGGCCGCGCTGCGCGCGGACCTCGAACCGGGCAGCGGACGGTTCAGGCTCGGCCTCGTGCGCACCGCCCTCGCCGTCCTCCTCGGCGCCGCGGGCCTGGCCATCGGCGTAGCGGGCTCCCTCGTCATGCACAAGGGCGAGACGGCGATGTACGCGGTCGCGTTCGCCGGCGGCGTGTTCTTCCTCGGCGTGATCGCGGCGATGCCGGCGCTCGTCCGTCCGCTCGGACGGATCGCGGGCGCGGCCCCGGCGCGGCTCGGCGGCGTCCCCGGGCGGCTGGCCGTGGCGAATGCGCAGCGCGCGCCCCGCCGCACCGCCACGACCACGATCGCGCTGACCGTCGGGGTCGGGCTGATGAGCCTGTTCGCGGTGGTCGCGGCGAGCGCCAAGGCGACGGCGGCGCAGAAGCTGGAGGAGCAGTTCCCCGTCCAGTTCCAGATCAGGCCGCAGAGCTTCGACGGGACCCTCCCGCATGCGCTGACCGAGTCGCTGCGCACCCGGCCCGAGGTCACCGACACGGTCGAGACCCGCCGCAAGGAGACCCGGGTCGGCGGTGACGAGGACGCCGTCTCGACGATCACCACGTCCGCGCTCGGCAGGCTCCTGAAGCCGGACTTCAAGCAGGGGTCGCTGGACGCCGCGCTGAAGCCGGGCACCGCGATGGTGGACGAGGAGACGGCCAAGGCGCCCGACCGGGGCCTTGGGAAGACCCTGCAGGTCCGGACGGCGCACGGCATCGTCCCGGTGAAGATCACCGCCGTCTACGGGGCGGGCGCGAGCCTCGACGGGATCATCGTCCCGGAGGCGGACTTCACCCGGTACTTCGGCGCCACGGACCCGGAGGCCGTCTACGTCAGGACCCGCGACGACCTGCCCGCGTACCAGGCGCGCCGGGCCGTGGACGAGGCCGCGCGCCCCTACCCGGCGGCGAAGGTTGCCTCGTCCGCCGAGTTCAAGGAGTCGATGACCAAGGCCATCGACACGGTCTTGATGATCTTCGCTGGGATGCTCGGGCTGGCGATCGTCATCGCGCTCTTCGGCATCGCCAACACGCTGACCCTGTCGGTCGTGGAGCGCACCCGGGAGTCGGCGCTCCTGCGCGCCCTCGGCCTCACCAAGCGCCAGCTCCGCCGGATGCTCTCGGTGGAGGCCCTGGTCATGGCCGTGATCGGCGCCGCCACCGGCGTCGTACTCGGGGTGGGCTTCGGCTGGGCCGCGACGAACGCGATGGCGAGCGACTCGATCTTCGCGCTGCCCTACCTGCAGGTCGCCGGGTTCGTGGTGCTCGCGGGCGCGGCCGGGATGCTCGCCGCCGTGCTGCCGGCGCGGCGCGCCGCGAAGACGTCCATCGTGGAGTCCCTCGCGCATGACTGAATGGGGGGACGGGGTGACGATCGTCACCCACCGGACCGCGCGGCCGGGTCCCGCGGGTACTGTGGTGCGCGCACGTCCGGTACCTACCTGAGGACTGGAACGAAACCGATGGACCCACAGGCCACGCCCCCTTCCGGCACGCCCGGAAACGGGCCGGTTCCCGGTGGGGGGACGACCCCCCACACCCCCCGGAAAAGCGGGCCGGTTCCCGGTGGGGGGACGACCCCCCACACCCCCCGAAAAGGCGGTTCTGAGACCCCGGAGGACCGGCCCGCGCGGCTCGCGGTCGGCGTCGTCGGCGCCGGCCGCGTCGGCACGGCGCTCGGCGCCGCGCTGTCCCTCGCGGGCCACCGCGTGGTCGCCGCGACCGCCGTGTCCGAGCGGTCGCGGGCCCGCGTCGAGGAACGCCTCCCCGGAGCCGGCGTCGCCGACCCGCAGGACGTGGTCGCCGCCGCGGACCTGGTGCTGCTGACCGTCCCCGACGACGAGCTCCCCGAGCTGGCCGCCGGGCTGGTCTCCGCGGGCGTCCCGGTCACCGGCAAGCTCGTCCTGCACACCAGCGGCCGGTACGGCACCGCCGTGCTGGACCCGCTCACCCGCGCGGGCGCGCTGCCGCTGGCCCTGCACCCCGTGATGACGTTCACCGGGCGCCCGGACGACGTCAACCGGCTCACCGGCATCTCGTTCGGCGTCACCTCGCCCGAGCCGCTGCGCCCGGTCGCCGAGGCCCTCGTCCTGGAGATGGGCGGCGAGCCCGTCTGGATCACCGAGGAGGCGCGCCCGCTCTACCACGCGGCGCTCGCCGGCGGCGCGAACCACCTGGTCACCCTGGTCGTGGAGGCCATGGACCTGCTGCGCGCCGCGGGCGTGGCCGAGCCCGGCCGGATGCTCGGCCCGCTCCTCGGCGCCGCCCTCGACAACGGGCTGCGGCTCGGGATCGACGGGCTCACCGGCCCGGTCGCGCGCGGCGACGCCGGCACGGTGACCGACCACGTCGCCGAGCTGGCCAAGGTGTCGGCGGAGAGCCGCCGCGCCTACGTCGCGCTGGCCCGCCTCACCGCCGACCGCGCGCTCGGCGCCGGAATGCTCAGACCGGAGGACGCCGAACGGCTCCTCGAAGCGCTGGCCGACTGACGGCACCGGCCCCGAAAGTGCTGGACCCGAGAGTGCTGACCGACTGAAAGTGCTGACCGACCGACAGGGCCGACCGGATGTGTGAGCGCCGGCCGGATGACGAGGAAGGGAACGGCATTGGCTTCTGGTGTTTCCGGCGAGTCCGGCCCGGGCCGGCGCCCGCTAGCGCGTGAGAGGAGGGACGGAGCGTGACACCGATCGTCGCCCGCACGCGCGAGGAACTGGCGCAGGCCCGGTCGAAGACCGCGGGCACGCTGGCGCTCGTCCCGACCATGGGCGCCCTGCACGAGGGGCACCTGTCGCTGATGCGGCAGGCCCGCCGCAGCGCGGACACGGTCGCGGTCAGCGTCTTCGTCAACCCGCTCCAGTTCGGGCCCGGCGAGGACTTCGACCGCTACCCCCGCACGTTCGCCGCCGACCTGGAGGCCTGCGCCGCCGAGGGCGTGGACATCGTGTTCGCGCCGACCCGCGACGTCATGTACCCGGACGAGCCGCAGGTCACGATCAAGTCGGGGCCCATGGGCGAGGTCGTCGAGGGGGCCGCCCGCCCCGGCCACTTCGACGGGATGCTCACCGTCGTGCTGAAGCTCCTCAACCTCGTCCGGCCCGACGTGGCGGTCTTCGGGGAGAAGGACGCGCAGCAGCTCGCGATGATCCGGCGGATGGTCGCCGACCTGAACGTCCCCGTGGAGGTCCTCGGCGCGCCGACCGTCCGCGAGCCGGACGGGCTGGCGCTGTCGAGCCGCAACCGCTACCTGTCCGGGTCCGAGCGCCGGACCGCGCTCGGGCTCTCGCGCGCCCTGCGGGCCGGGGCCGACGCCGTCGCCTCCGGCCCGGACGCCGTCCTGGCGGCCGCGCGCGCCGTCCTCGCCGAGGCCGAGGCCGCCGACCCGCCCCTCGCGCTGGACTACCTGGTCCTCGTCGACCCCTCGACCTTCACCGAGATCACCGGACCGCACGCCGGCCGGGCCGTCCTCGCCGTCGCGGGCCGCGTCGGCGCCACCCACCTCATCGACAACGTTCCCCTCGATTTCGGCAAGGAGCACTGATGTTCCGGACGATGTTCAAGTCGAAGATCCACCGCGCCACGGTGACCCAGGCGGACCTGCACTACGTCGGCTCGCTCACCATCGACCAGGACCTGATGGACGCCGCCGACCTGCTGCCCGGCGAGCAGGTCTCGATCGTGGACATCGACAACGGCGCCCGCCTGGAGACCTACCTGATCGCCGGCGAGCGCGGCTCCGGCGTCATCGGGATCAACGGCGCCGCCGCCCGCCTCGTGCAGCCCGGCGACCTCGTCATCATCATCAGCTACGCGCAGATGACCGACGCCGAGGCCCGCGAGTTCGTCCCCGCCGTGGTGCACGTCGACCGCTCCAACAAGATCATTTCGCTGGGCTCCGACCCCGCCGAGCCCGTCCCCGGAACCAGCACGACGCGGGGCGACCTGATCCGCAACTGACCCTTGGGCGGGGGCCGGGGGTCCGGCCTCTCCGGGGTTAGGGTCATAATGACGAGAACCGATCCCGGAGGAGGGCTCGTGATCCCTTCCGTTCTGCACGCCCCCGCGCCCGGCTGGACCACCGACACCGACGTCGTCGTCATCGGCTCCGGCATCGCCGGGCTGGTCGCCGCCCTGCGCTGCCGCCCGCACGGCCGGGTGCTGCTCGTCACCAAGGCCCTCCTGGACGCCGGGTCGACCCGGTGGGCGCAGGGCGGCATCGCCGCCGCGCTCGCGCCCGACGACACCCCCGAGGAGCACCTGGCCGACACCCTGACCGCGGGCGTCGGCGTCTGCGACGAGGACGCGGTCCGGGCGCTCGTCACCGAGGGGCCGGACGCCGTCCGCGACCTCATCGCGCTCGGCGCCGCCTTCGACCGCTCCGGCGGCGACATCGCGCTGACCCGCGAGGGCGGCCACCACCGGCGCCGCATCGCGCACGCCGGCGGGGACGCCACCGGCGCCGAGATCAGCCGCGCCCTCCTCTCCGCGCTCAAGGACTCCGGCGTCGAGGTGATCGAGCACGCGCTCGTCCTCGACCTGGTGAAGGACGCCGCGGGACGCGCCGCGGGCGTCACCCTGCACGTCATGGGCGTTGGGCAGCCGGGCGGCGTCGGCGCCGTCCGCGCCCGCGCCGTCGTGCTCGCCACCGGCGGGCTCGGCCAGGTGTTCTCCGCCACGACCAACCCCGAGGTCTCCACGGGCGACGGCGTCGCGCTCGCGCTGCGCGCCGGGGCCGAGGTCACCGACCTGGAGTTCGTCCAGTTCCACCCGACCGTGCTGTGGCTCGGCGAGGGCGCGTCGGGCCAGCAGCCGCTGATCTCCGAGGCCGTCCGCGGGGAGGGCGCGCACCTCGTCGACCACGAGGGCGTGCGCTTCATGGTGGGACGGCACGAGCTCGCCGAGCTGGCCCCGCGCGACGTCGTCGCCAAGGGGATCATCAACCGCATGCGCGAGACGGGCGCGTCCCACATGCTGCTCGACGGCCGCCACTTCGGCGCGGCGATGTGGGAGAGCCGGTTTCCGACCATCCTGGCCGCGTGCCGCCACCACGGCATCGACCCGGTGACCGAGCCCATCCCCGTCGTGCCCGCCGCCCACCACGCCAGCGGAGGCGTCCGCACGGACCTGCACGGCCGCACGTCCGTCCCCGGCCTCTACGCCTGCGGCGAGGTCGCCTGCACGGGCGTCCACGGCGCGAACCGCCTCGCCTCCAACTCCCTCCTGGAGGGCCTGGTCTTCGCCGCGAGAATCGCCGAAGCCCTACCCCAAGACCTGGCCGCCCCGGCACCCCGCACGCCGGAAGGTGCCGACGGTGTGCCGGAAGGCGGGCGGGGCGGGCTGCTGGGGCCGGGGGTGCGGGGGGAGGTTCAGCGGATCATGACCTCCTGTGCCGGGGTGCTGCGCGGGGCCGAGGGGCTGGAGACGGCGGCGCGGGAGCTGGCGGCGCTCGGGCGCGCCGGCGCGCTGCCCGGAGGCGCGGAGCCCGGGGTGGACGCCTGGGAGGCCACCAACCTGCACACCGTCGCGTCCGCGATCGTGGCGGCGGCGCGGCGCCGGGAGGAGACGCGCGGCAGCCACTGGCGGGAGGACTTCCCCGAGCGCGCGGACGAGGCGTGGCGCGGCCACCTCGTCACCCGGCTGGCGGGGAACGTCCTGACGACCACCTACGAACCTCTGGAAGGGAAGCGCTCATGACACCGGAACTCTCGCAGAGGCTGAGCGCCGCCGGGCTCGATCCACAGGCTGTGGAAAACCTCGTCCGGACGGCGCTGGCCGAGGACGGCGAGGTCGACGTCACCAGCACGCCGATCTTCGCGCCGCAGGACACCGCGAGCGGGGAGCTGAAGGCCCGGGAGGAGGGTGTCGTCGCGGGCGTGCCCGTGGCGTGCCTCGTCTTCGAGATGCTGGACGTCGCCTACGAGGCGAAGGTGGAGGACGGGGACCGGGTCGCTCCCGGGCGGGTCCTCATCGCGGTCAGCGGATCCACCAGGGCCATCCTGAGGGCCGAGAGGACGGCGCTGAACCTCCTCACGCACCTGTCCGGCATCGCGACGGCCACGCGCGCGTGGATGGACGCCATGGAGGGCACCAAGGCGAAGGTCCGCGACACCCGCAAGACCCTCCCCGGCCTGCGGGCCCTGCAGAAGTACGCCGTGCACTGCGGCGGGGGCGTCAACCACCGGATGGGCCTGCACGACGCCGCGCTCATCAAGGACAACCACATCGCGGCGGCCGGCGGCGTCACCAAGGCCTACGAGGCGATCCGCGCCGTCTACCCGTCCCTGCACGTCCAGGTGGAGTGCGACACCCTGGCGCAGGTCGAGGAGGCCTTGGCCGTGGGGGCCGCGAGCATCCTGCTGGATAACATGACCGACGCCGAGATGACCGAGGCGGTCCGGCTCGTGGCAGGGCGGGCGGAGCTCGAGGCCAGTGGTGGCCTTACCCTGGAGCGGGCCCGAGACGTCGCCGTGACCGGGGTGGACTACCTTGCGGTCGGCGCGCTGACGCACTCGGCGCGCGTGTTCGACATCGGCCTTGACTTCACCTGAACAGCGGGGACCTGATGCTGCTGACCATCGACGTCGGTAACACCCAGACCGTTCTCGGTCTTTTCGAGGGCGACGAGGTGATCGAGCACTGGAGGATCAACACCGACCCGCGGCGCACCGCCGACGAGATCGCGGTGGTCCTTCAGGGGCTCGTCCAGCAGAGCCCGCTGCTGGCCGAGACCGACATCAGCGGCATCGCGCTGTGCTCCACGGTCCCCTCCGTCCTGCACGAGATGCGGGAGATGTGCCGCCGCTACTACGGCGACGTGCAGGCGGTGATCGTGGAGCCGGGCGTCAAGACCGGCGTCCCCGTCCGGATGGACAACCCGAAGGAGGTCGGCGCCGACCGCATCGTGAACGCGCTCGCCGCCGTCCACACCCACGGCGGACCCGCGATCGTGGTCGACTTCGGCACCGCCACCACGTTCGACGCGGTCTCCGCCAAGGGCGAGTACGTGGGCGGCGCGATCGCCCCCGGCATCGAGATCTCGATCGACGCGCTGTCGTCGCGCGGCGCGCAGCTCCACAAGATCGAGCTGGTCCGGCCGCGCAACGTGATCGCCAAGAACACCGTCGAGGCGCTCCAGTCCGGGATCATCTTCGGCTTCGCCGGGCAGGTGGACGGCATCGTCGAGCGCATGTCGGAGGAGCTCGCCGACGACCCGGACGAGGTCACGGTCATCGCCACGGGCGGCCTCGCCCCGCTCGTCCTGGAGGAGTCCCGCAGCATCGACGAGTTCGAGCCGTGGCTCACCCTCATCGGCCTCCGGCTCATCTACGAGCGCAACACGCCCTGACCCGTCCGGGGCGCGTTCGGCGCGGTGATCGCGCCGAAGTCGTTCGCCCGCACCGGACGGGCTGGATAGCCTTGCGATGTGAGTGACGAGACCTTCGACGAGCTCCCGGAGCAGATGCGCGTGCGCCGGGAGAAGCTCGACCGGCTCCGCGAGAGCGGGATCGACCCCTACCCGGTGACCTTCCCGCGGACGGCGACGATCGCCGAGATCCGCGCGAAACACACCGGCCTGGAGCCGGGCACCGAGACGGGCGAGAAGGCCGGCGTCACCGGTCGCGTGATGCTGATCCGCAACACCGGAAAGCTCTGCTTCGCCACCATCCGGGACGCCGGCGGCGACATCCAGGTCATGCTGTCGCTGGCCAAGGTCGGGCAGGAGCAGCTCGACTTCTGGAAGCGCGAGGTCGACCTCGGCGACCACGTCGGCGTCGAGGGCGAGATCATCACCTCCCGCCGCGGCGAGCTGTCGGTCATGGCCGACCGGTTCGCGATCACCTCCAAGTGCCTGCGGCCGCTGCCGGAGAAGCACGCCGGCCTGACCGACCCGGAGGCGCGGGTCCGGCAGCGCTACGTCGACCTGATCGTCAACGACGAGGCCCGGCGGATGGCGCGAGTGCGCAGCGCCACCGTCCGCGCGGTCCGCGACTTCTGGCACGAGGAGGGCTATCTCGAGGTCGAGACGCCCATGCTCCAGCCGATCCACGGCGGGGCCGCGGCGCGCCCCTTCAGGACGCACATCAACGCCTACGACATGGACCTCTACCTCCGCATCGCGATCGAGCTGTACCTGAAGCGGCTCGTCGTCGGCGGCATCGAGAAGGTCTTCGAGATCAACCGCAACTTCCGCAACGAGGGCGCGGACTCCACGCACAACCCCGAGTTCACGATGGTCGAGGCCTACGGCACGTACCTCGACTACAACGACATGGCCGACCTGACCCAGCGGATGTACCAGAAGGCGGTCGTCGCCGCCCTCGACACCACCGTGGTCGTCCATGACGGCGCCGAGTACGACCTCGGCCTCGCGGAGTGGCCGCGGATCACCCTGTACGGCGCGGTGTCCGAGGCGCTCGGCGAGGAGATCACGCCGCACACGCCGATCGAGTCCGTGCGCAAGCTCGCGGACGCCCGCGACATCTCCTGGGACCCCAAGTGGGGCCAGGGCAAGCTCGTCCAGGAGATCTTCGAGGAGCTGGTCGAGCACACCCTCGTCCAGCCCACGTTCGTCATGGACTACCCGGTCGAGACGTCCCCGCTGACCCGCCAGCACCGCGAGGAGCCGCTGCTCACCGAGAAGTGGGACCTCATCGGGTTCGGCACGGAGCTCGGCACCGCCTACTCCGAGCTGGTCGACCCCGTCGAGCAGCGCCGCCGCCTCACCGAGCAGTCGCTGCTCGCCGCGGGCGGCGACCCCGAGGCCATGCAGCTGGACGAGGACTTCCTGCGCGCCCTCGAGTACGCGATGCCCCCGACGGGCGGCATGGGCGCCGGCATCGACCGCATGATCATGGCGTTCACCGGCAAGGGGATCCGCGAGACGATCCTGTTCCCGCTGGTCAAGCCCGAATGACGACCGGAAGCTCGCGCAGCCCGCGCAGCACGAGGTTGTCGCGGTAGACGAGGTCGTCGGCGGCGAGGGCCACATCGCGTTCGAACAGCTTGCCGAGCGCGATGCGGCCCTCCAGCCGGGCCAGCGGGGCGCCGAGGCAGAAGTGGACGCCGTGCCCGAACGACAGGTGCTTCGGCGTGTCGCGTCCCTCGGCGTAGCGGAGCAGGTCCAGCCGGTCGGGCTCGTCGAAGACCGCCGGGTCGCGGTTGGCGGCGCCCGTCAGCAGGAGGACGAGCTTCCCGCGCTCGACGAGCGTTCCGTTCAGGTCGACGTCCTCCAGGGCCGACCGTAGGGTCAGCTGCACCGGCGGGTCGAAGCGCAGCAGTTCCTCCACGGCCGCTTGGACGTTCTCGGGCCGCTCCCGGAACAGCCGCAACTGCGCGGGGTCGCGGAGCAGGGCCAGCGCGCCGTTCCCGATGAGGTTCACGGTCGTCTCATGGCCCGCCACGAGCAGCAGGATGCACGTCGCCAGCAATTCCTGTTCCGAAAGGACGTCTCCGCCGTCAGAGACGCTCACAAGGGCGCTCAGGAGGTCGTCGCGCGGCTCGGCCCGGCGTTCGGCGGCCAGTTCCCGGAAGTACTCGGCGAACTCCTCGCGCGCCGCGTCCCGCTGGGCGATCTCGGCCTCCGGGAGCAGGAAGTCGGGGTCCAGCCCGCGCGCGAGGCTGTCGGACCACCCCTTGAAGAGGTCGCGGTCCTCGGCGGGGACGCCGAGCATCTCGCTGATCACGATGACGGGCAGCGGGTAGGCCAGCGTCGCGATCAGGTCGGTCTCGCCGGAGACGGGCGCCAGCAGCGCGTCGACCAGTTCATCGATCCGGGGCCGCAGCCGCTCCACGAGGCGGGGAGTGAACGCCTTGCTGACGAGCCGGCGCAGCCGCGTGTGGTCGGGCGGGTCCATGGTCAGGAACGACCGGTGCCGCCCCTGCGCCTCGCGCCACACGCCGCCGCCCGTGGGGCGGTGCCCGAACCGCGGGTCGCGCAGGACGCGCTCGCACAGCTCGTAGGACGAGGTGACGCGCAACCCGACGTCCGTCCGGTGCAGGCTGCGGCCGTCGGCCCCGAGCGTCCGGTAATGGGCGTACGGGTCGGCCCGGAAAGCCGGATCGCCCGGATCGAAGCCCAGGACCGCGGTCGCCCCGGCCTCCACGGTCTGGCCCGTCCTGTCTTCCATGCCCCCAGCCGACCCGAATCTGAGACGAGATGTCAATAGCGGCCGGACGGGGCCGCTAAGCGCTTTCTCTGATCACCAGCTCGGGCCGCTGGACGACCTGCCGGTGCTGGTGCGACTTGCCCTCGCCGATCTCGGCCATGGCGAGTTCGGCGGCCTCCCAGCCGAGCTCGCGGCGCGGCTGGCGGATGGTGGTGAGCGGCACGGCGGCGCTCGCCGCGAGCTCGATGTCGTCGTAGCCGACCACGGCGATGTCGTCGGGGACGCGGACGCCGAGCCGGGTCAGCTCGTTGATCAGGCCGATCGCCAGCAGGTCGTTGGCGCAGAACACGCCGTCGGGCACCGGCGACATGGCCATGATCTCGTGTGCGGCGGCCTGCCCCTCGGTCGGGCTCAGAGCGTGCTTGACCAGGACGGTCGGCGTGCCGAGACCCGCCTCGACGATCGTGCGGGCGGCTCCGGCGCGGCGTTCCACGCAGGGCTGCGGCTCTGGGACGCCGGTGACGAACGCGATGCGCCGGCGTCCGATGCCGAGCAGATGGGCTGCGGCGGTCTCGCCGCCCGCCACGTGGTCGACCCGGGCGGAGCACACGTCGACGGCGTCCCGGTCGATCACCACCACGCTCATCCCCGCGGCGCGCAGCCGGGAGATGTCGCGGGGGCCGAGCTTGACCGGGATGACCAGGACCCCGGCGGCCTGCTGCTCGGTGAGCAGTTCCAGCGAGCGGCGCTCCTTGGCGGCGGAGTGGTCGCTGGACAGCCACAGCGCGTCGTGTCCGGCCGCGTTGAGCGCGGCCTCGGCGCCCCGCGCGACGTCGGTCGCGTACGGGTTGGTGAGGTCCTCCACTACCACGCCGAACGCCCGGCGCGGCTGGTCGCCGAACTCGCCCGCGGTCCGTTCGGGGCCCGTGCGGAGCCGGCGCGCGGACTCGTTGCGGACGAACCCGAGCTCCTCGATCGCCGCGCGGACACGGTCACGGGTAGCTTCGGCCACGAGATCTGGCCGGTTTAGGACATTCGAAACGGTCCCAACTGAGACGCCCGCGCGCCTCGCGACCTCACGGATGCTGGTCTGTGGCAACTCGCTCCTCGTCCCGCTCCATGGGCGTTTTCCCAGGTAGTGGAGTTTTGCATGGCGTGGCACCGAATGCACGGTCACACATGGTGAACGTACGGGCGCGTAGCGCTCTTGACCGGCGCTTGACGGGCCGGATCCGGCCGCCTAGCGTTCCGAGCCGAAGCGTAGCTTGAAACGATTCACGATCTTCGTTCACTTGCGAGGACCGGTGAGTTCGGCGAGAGGGGCGGGTGCGGATGGCTGGCGATCTCATCCCGTCTCCCTCGGCGGGGCAACGAGTGAATCGTCACCCGGAGTTCCCCCGTACACCCCCGCAATCGGCCATGCGGCCACCTCCGGCCAAGCGCGTGAGACAGCAAAGGAACCCGATGATCTAAGTCCGGAAGGGTCCGGACCCGGCAACCCAACGCGCGTACAGATCGAGGCCAACCCGTGCCTGTGCAGCGGACGGCTGCATCCCCGCGGTCATCACCACGGACGAGGGAGGACGGAGTGGAAACAGCAGCCACACTCGCACGTCGTGGCACCGACGATTTCGGGCTGAGCGAAGAGGAGATCCGACTGCTCGCCCAGATCGCCAGCGGTGTCACCGCCGATGTGGCGGCACGCAAGCTGGAACTGAGCGCTCGGACCTTGCGGCGCCGGCTGCGGACGATCTGCGACCGGCTGGAGGTCAACACCCCTATCGAGGCCGTGGTGTGGGCGGCCCGGAGGCAGCTCATCTAGCCTGCACCCCCGACGCTCGCCAGGGGACGGCGGGCGTCATCCGGAGAATTGGCGGCTCGTTCGAATTCCGTCCGACCCCGCAGCGGCGGCGCCGGCGCCCTGGCAGGTAGGTCCCTGCAGAAGGCGCCGCCGCGGACGGCGTTCGAACCGGGCACGCCCCCTGAGCCGGCCCGAAAGCCGGCAGGACCACCACGTGTGCCCTGCCCGACACGTCCGCCCTCACTGGCACGGTCGGCGCGGCGAAGTCCGCAGCCACGGCGGTATCGATCGTCGTACGCGTTGCCTGCCGGGCCCCGGTCAGGCGACCCGCACTCCGCCGGCGAAGGGGCGTCCGTCCATGGAGGCGATCTTCACGACGTCTCCGGTCTGCGGGGCGTGCAGCATCTTGCCGCCGCCGACGTAGATGCCCATGTGGTGCAGGTCGGAGTAGAAGAACACGAGGTCGCCGGGCTGCAGCTCGCTGCGCGACACGTGCGTTCCCGCGTTCCACTGGCTGCCGGTGTAGTGCGGCAGGTTGATGCCGACCTGCTTGTAGGCCCACATCGTGAGGCCGGAGCAGTCGAAGGTGCTCGGCCCGGCGGCGCCCCACACGTACGGGCGGCCGATCTTGCTCATCGCGTACCGGAGCGCCTGCGCGGCCTTGCCGGTGCCGACGACCGGGAGCTTGGCGAGCTGGGTGGGGTCCTTGTCGACGAGCTTGCCGCGGATCTTCTCGTAGGCGTCGGTGACCTTCGTGCGCTGCGACTCGAGCTGCGACTTCAGATCCTTCACCTGCTTGGCGCGGGACTCGGCGGACTTGCGGGCCCGCTGCGCGGACTGCATGGCCTGCATGAGCCCGAGCACCTGGGTGCTGTCCTGCTTGGCGAAGTAGTGCAGGGTCGCGGCCTGGTCGAGGATGGACTGCGGGTCCTGGGAGGCGACGAAGGAGACCGTGGGGTCGGAGCCGCCCTGCATGTAGCTCGTCGCCGCGAGGGATCCGACCTTCTGGCGGAGCGTCTCTAGCGTCTTCTCCTGCCGCTTGGCGTTCTCCGTGGCCACCTTGGCGGCGCGCTGCGACTGCGCGAGCCTGACCTTCAGCCCGTTGTACTGCTCGGTGAGCTGCTCCAGCTGGTCGGCGAGCTTGAGGGCCTTCGTCCTCAGCTCCTTGGCCGAGGGGTCGGGGTCGGCGTGCGCGACGGCGAGCGTGTGCGGGACGAGCGCGTACGGAGCGGCCGAAACGACGATGAGCGCGCCGACCGCCGTGGCCGCGCGCCCGTAGAAGCGTGAAAGGGAAGCATGCCGCGATCGCTTCACGAATACTCCTCTCCTCAGCCGCCTACCGGGTTAGCTGACGGGTTGGGGCCGGAGCAGCCCGTCCGCGGCCGCGCGCGACCGATCGCTCGCGGCTGCGGATTCACCCCTCACGGTTGGTCGTCAGGGCGATCCCCCGAAACGCTCCGAAAGTGGGTCCCCGGCTCCCAGGACGCTGGTTGCGGCCTTGGGACTCGGCGGTTCGGCCTCCGTCCTGCGGTCGGCCGACGTCAGCGATGGACACTAACGGAACCCGCATGGGATGCCAACCAGAACATGCGAATTCGCAGGTGGCGCGGCGCGGTGGCGGCGCGTTCGGCCGCCTGCGCGGAGGGGTGCCCCTGGCGAGCGGCGGCGTTCGATAATCTCGCCTGTTTGTGGAAGTCGTGATCCGGCGTGCCCGCACCGCCGACGTCCAGGAGATACGCAGGCTCGTCGATCTGTACGCCGGGTCGGGGCGGCGCCTGCTGAAGAAGACGACGGTCAAGCTGTACGAGGACGTCCAGGAGTTCTGGGTCGCCGAGGACATCCAGCACGGGACGCCTGGGCGCGTCGTCGGGTGCGGCGCCCTCCACGTCATGTGGGAGGACCTCGCGGAGGTCCGCTCGGTCGCCGTTGAGAAGGAGTGCGGGGGACGGGGAATCGGGCACCGGATCGTGACCCGCCTCCTGGAGACCGCACGGGAACTCGGCGTGCGGAGGGTGTTCTGCCTTACCTTCGAGGTGGAGTTCTTCGCCCGCCACGGCTTCCAGCAGATCCTGGGGACTCCGGTGGCGCCTGAGGTGTACGAGGAACTTCTCCGCTCCTACGACGAAGGCGTGGCAGAGTTCTTGGACCTCGACCGGGTCAAGCCGAATACGTTGGGCAACACCCGGATGTTGCTTCGCCTGGAGGACTGACTCAAATGAGCGATTCCCCCCACAGCGGGCGGCCTTATCGGCCCCAGCAGGGGCAGGGTTCGTACGGCCCGCCGCCCCAGTACCAAGGTCCTCAGTGGCAGCAGCCGCAGCAGCAGCCGTCGTCCCAGCAGCAGTGGCAGCAGCCCCAGCAGCCTCAGCAGCAGTGGCAGTCGCAGCAGCAGTGGAACCAGCAGCCCGCCTATGACGACCACGGCTCCTACGACCACCACGGCTCCTACGACGACGGCGGCGATCTGGCGCTGGCGCCGATCCACCGCCGGGCGGGCGCCCGGATCATCGACAACGCGCTCGTCGCGGTCTTCGGATTCGCCCTCGTCCTTCCGGTGACGATCGGTGCCTTCGGTCTGGGCAAGCCCGGCAGCAAGACCGAGGACGAGGGGGGTGTGTGGAACTGGCCCATCATCTTCACCCTCTTCTGCGTGCTGTCCGTGCTGCCGTTCATCTACGAGGCCGTCCAGTTGTCCATGTGGGGGCGCACGCTTGGGAAGCGCGTCCTCGGCCTTGGCGTCGTCCAGGCGCGTCCTGCGGGCAGCCCGATCACCACGACGCAGGCGGTCTGGCGGGCGGGGATCACCCACGTCGGTTACCAGCTCGGCGTTTTCTTCTTCCTCGTCTTGGCGGTGATGGTGTGGGACTACGCCGCGTACGGGATGGTGCTGGTCTGGGCGGGCGCGCTCATGGCCTACCTCTGGGCGATCTGGGACCAGCCCCTGCACCAGTCACTGCATGACCGCTTCGCCGGCACGCTCGTCATCGACGAGCGGGTCGGATATGACGATTCCGAGTACTCCGAGTACGCGGGCTAAGGCCACGATGGCGGCACCGCTCGCCGAGCCCGGACAGAGGCTCCTCGCGCGCGTCGTCGACACGCTCGTCGTCGGCATCCCCGTCGTTCTCGTCGTCCGCGAGCTCGTGTCCGGGCACACGGCGGACGTCGTGGCTCCGACAGCCGTGGCCGGATGCATGCTGCTCTACGAGGCGGTCCAGCTCGCCCTCTGGGGCCGGACGCTCGGCAAGCGCGTCGCGGGCATCGAGGTGGTCGCGGCGACCGCTCAGGAGGCCTCTGGAGCGGCGGCACAGGGGGCCGGGGAGGCCGCCGGCGCCGCCGGTCCCGGGGGCGCCTCGGCCATACCCGTTTCCGTGCCCGGATTCGTGCCCGTGACGGCCCCCGAGCCCGAGGAGAGCGCGTCTCCGGGGGAGGCCGAGTCCTCCGGTGCACACGCGCGTCCGGACGTTCTGCGCTGCGTTCTGCGCGCCGCCGTCTATTCGGTGCCGATCGGACTGCGCCCGATTCCCGTTCTCGGTCTGCTCGCGAGCATCTTCTGGATCGTGAACGCGGGGGCCGTGTTCGAGGGCACGAGCCGCCAGGCCGTTCACGACAGGGTCGCCGGGACGCTCGTGGTAAAGCGCCCCCGGCCTGAATCCTCGGCCTTCTGAGGGCATCTCCCGGGTGCCGGGAGGCGCTCGCGGGGTTCCAATACCGCCCGTCCGATACCACGGAGTCGCGTGCGCGCGCCGGCGCGCACGCGACTCCGCTCGCATGCGCCATACATGCTTTGGCCGAGATGCTCGCTGTTTCCGGCGCCCCAGGGGCGGGCGGCATATGCCCGTTCCTTCCGGTTGCGGTCTTGAAACCGGCGGGATGTGTCGCGTCCCGGACGTCGCCTCCGCTTTGAGAGTTCCCTCCGATGCCGTTGCCGTGGCCAGAACGCGACCGCTTGATAGCGGGCCTGGACTTACTCCGGATGGCATGCCCTCGCCCTTGGAACGGACCTTTCGCACGGCATGCCCCGCGCGGTGGAAGCCGGGCCTGAGGCGTGGCTCCGCCGGTCTCCGGGGCCGGGTTGAAGAACTGGGGCAGACGGTGGGATTGTGTCCCGATCTCCTGATTTCGCGGCACCGGTCGGCACCCCGCTTCCGCGGCGCGAGCAGGGCGAGGACCGCGCCCGTCCTGCCGCGGCAACAGATTTCGGGGCCGGGCCCTCGGGCGTTATTCGTCCACGTCCACCGGTACCGGGGGTTGATCAGGCACTGCGGTCACCTGCGCATTACCGCGCGGGCAGGCGGTTAGTGCCCGATACGGGAGGTTAATCGCGGCCGGGGCGGCGCCGTCCGCAAACCCGGCCCAATGCGCGCACCCCTGCGCAGGTCAGCGCGGTACGCAGTGACGCCGGTCACGGTTGAAAACCCGGGCGCGTCGCCGCGGGTTGGGGAATTCATGGCGCCCGGGCCGGGTCCGGGCGTCATCCGAGGTCTGTGCGCACCCGAAACGACGAGGCCGATTACAGCCGGTCACGGGCGGAAGGCGGTTTCCCTCGACTGCCGGTTCATGGTGGACGCCGGAATTGTCATCTGCGAAGTTCTAGGTATATCTTTGGCACTCGATTAGAGTTTGCTCAAGCCGAAAGGTCTGTCCCCATGGCACAGAAGGTTCAGGTGCTTCTCGTCGACGACCTCGACGGTGGCGAGGCGGACGAGACCGTAGCGTTCTCGATCGACGGCGCCTCCTACGAGATCGACCTCAGTGGCGCCAACGCGACGAAGCTGCGGGAATCGCTGCAGCCGTTCGTCGAGAAGTCCCGTAAGGCGGGCACGGTCAACCGCCGCCGC
Source organism: Spirillospora sp. NPDC049024 (assembly GCF_040649235.1). Classification (NCBI taxonomy): domain Bacteria; kingdom Bacillati; phylum Actinomycetota; class Actinomycetes; order Streptosporangiales; family Thermomonosporaceae; genus Spirillospora; species Spirillospora sp. NPDC049024. Next base: position 35,120 of record NZ_JBEZFD010000003.1, on the reverse strand, counting down.
CGGCAGCGCGGCGCTTCCAGCCGCGAACGCAGTGCCGAGATCCGCGCCTGGGCCAAGAACAACGGCATCAAGGTCAATGAGCGCGGCCGCATCCCGGCGCACGTGATCGAGCAGTACGAGGCGGCCAACTGATCCGCCCGGACCACCGGCGGCCCGTCACCGTTCGCGGGGCGGGCCGTTCGCCGTTAGCGGGGCGCTCCGTCGGCAGGGCGGCCGTTCTCCCGGTGAGCCGTTCGCTTGTGGCGTAGCGTCCGCGCGGTTCGCCGAGTCCGCCGTGAGGTACACAGGGCGCGCGGGTGGAAACTCCACCCCCATTCGGCACTCTCGGCCCGCGCCTTGACCGACCTGCGAAAAGTCCCCCGTTCGCTTGGGGCGTAGCGGGAACATGACGCACCGATGCGGTAGTTGGATGAGACTGAACAGCGCATAGCTGGGGAACGTCTCCTGGTGGGAGTGCACCGGGCGGCCTCCTCGGGGCGGGCTAGCATGCGGAAGGACAGTTCCGGACGTTCCGGACTCTGCCCAACCGCTCTGTGAGGAGCGACGAGATGTTCGAGAGGTTCACCGACCGCGCGCGGCGGGTTGTCGTCCTGGCTCAGGAAGAGGCCAGGATGCTCAACCACAACTACATCGGCACCGAGCACATCCTCCTGGGTCTGATCCACGAGGGTGAGGGCGTGGCCGCCAAGGCTCTGGAGAGCCTGGGGATCAGTCTTGAGGCCGTGCGTCAGCAGGTTGAAGAGATCATCGGCCAGGGCCAGCAGGCGCCGTCGGGCCACATCCCGTTCACTCCGCGTGCCAAGAAGGTCCTTGAGCTGTCGCTGCGCGAGGCGTTGCAGCTCGGCCACAACTACATCGGCACCGAGCACATCCTGCTGGGTCTGATCCGTGAGGGCGAGGGCGTCGCGGCCCAGGTGCTGGTGAAGCTCGGCGCCGACCTGAACCGGGTCCGCCAGCAGGTCATCCAGTTGCTGCACGGCTACCAGGGCAAGGAGCCGGCCGCCTCCGGCGGTCCCTCGGAGTCGGCTCCCTCCACGTCCCTCGTGCTCGACCAGTTCGGCCGCAACCTGACGCAGGCGGCGCGCGAGGGCAAGCTCGACCCGGTCATCGGCCGGGACAAGGAGATCGAGCGGGTCATGCAGGTGCTGTCCCGCCGCACCAAGAACAACCCCGTCCTGGTGGGCGAGCCCGGCGTCGGCAAGACCGCCGTCGTCGAGGGCCTCGCGCAGAAGATCGTCAAGGGCGAGGTGCCCGAGACGCTCAAGGACAAGCAGCTGTACACCCTCGACCTGGGCGCGCTGGTCGCCGGCTCCCGGTACCGCGGCGACTTCGAGGAGCGCCTGAAGAAGGTGCTGAAGGAGATCCGCACCCGCGGCGACATCATCCTGTTCATCGACGAGCTGCACACGCTGGTCGGTGCGGGCGCCGCCGAGGGCGCGATCGACGCCGCCTCGATCCTCAAGCCGATGCTGGCGCGCGGTGAGCTGCAGACCATCGGCGCGACGACGTTGGACGAGTACCGCAAGCACCTGGAGAAGGACGCCGCGCTCGAGCGCCGCTTCCAGCCGATCCAGGTCGCCGAGCCGTCGCTGTCGCACACGATCGAGATCCTGAAGGGCCTGCGGGACCGCTACGAGGCGCACCACCGCGTGTCGATCACCGACAGCGCGCTGGTCGCCGCCGCGCAGCTCGCCGACCGCTACATCAGCGACCGGTTCCTGCCCGACAAGGCGATCGACCTGATCGACGAGGCCGGCTCGCGGATGCGCATCCGCCGCATGACCGCGCCGCCGGACCTGCGCGAGTACGACGAGAAGATCGCCGACGTCCGGCGCGACAAGGAGTCCGCGATCGACGCGCAGGACTTCGAGAAGGCCGCGGCGCTGCGCGACTCCGAGAAGCAGCTGCTCGGCCAGAAGGCGCAGCGGGAGAAGGAGTGGAAGGCCGGCGACATGGACGTCGTCGCCGAGGTCACCGACGAGCTGATCGCCGAGGTCCTCGCCACCGCCACCGGCATCCCGGTCTTCAAGCTGACCGAGGAGGAGTCGACCCGCCTGCTGCGCATGGAGGACGAGCTCCACAAGCGCGTCATCGGCCAGGAGGACGCCATCAAGGCGCTCTCGCAGTCGATCCGGCGTACCCGCGCCGGCCTGAAGGACCCCAAGCGCCCCGGCGGCTCGTTCATCTTCGCCGGCCCGTCCGGTGTCGGTAAGACCGAGCTCTCCAAGACGCTCGCGGAGTTCCTGTTCGGCGACGAGGACGCGCTGATCCAGCTCGACATGTCCGAGTTCATGGAGAAGCACACCGTCTCGCGGCTGTTCGGCTCCCCGCCCGGCTACGTCGGGTACGAGGAGGGCGGCCAGCTCACCGAGAAGGTGCGCCGCAAGCCGTTCTCGGTGGTCCTGTTCGACGAGATCGAGAAGGCCCACCAGGACATCTTCAACTCGCTGCTGCAGATCCTGGAGGACGGCCGCCTCACCGACGCGCAGGGCCGCGTCGTGGACTTCAAGAACACCGTCATCATCATGACGACGAACCTGGGGTCCAAGGACATCTCCAAGGGCGTCTCCATGGGCTTCGCCCGGCAGAACGACGAGCAGGGCTCGTACGAGCGGATGAAGGCGAAGGTCTCGGAGGAGCTCAAGCAGCACTTCCGGCCCGAGTTCCTCAACCGCGTCGACGACACGGTGGTCTTCCACCAGCTCACGCCGAAGGAGATCATCCAGATCGTCGACCTGATGATCGCCAAGGTGGACCAGCGGCTCCACGACCGCGACATGGGCATCGAGCTCCGCCAGGAGGCCAAGGACCTGCTCGCGATCCGCGGCTACGACCCGGTGCTCGGCGCCCGGCCGCTGCGCCGCACGATCCAGCGGGAGATCGAGGACAACCTGTCCGAGAAGATCCTGTACAACGAGCTCAAGCCCGGCCAGATCGTGATCGTCGGCACGGAGGGCTTCGACCCCGAGAACAAGGACTCGGCCGAGAACGCCAAGTTCACGTTCAAGGGCGTGCCGAAGCCGTCCACCGTCCCGGACAGCCCGCCCCCCATCGAGGGCGCGGTCAACTTCAACAAGGACTGACGTCCGCGCACAAGGGCCCGCACCGGTTTGCCGGTGCGGGTTCTGTGTCTATTGCAGCGCTCTCCTCCTTCGGGCCTTGGCGGCCCTCCATCGTCGGGCACTGCGGCGATCGCTGGCATCGCTCCGGCTCGCCTTGCGGCTCGCTGCGCGATCAGATTCTTGCTTCGCTCGAATCTGCCTTCGGACGCGATCGCGGGTGTCGGGGTCGTTGCGTGGTTGTGGTGGTGGCTGAGGTGGGTGCCAGAGGCGTCGGGCACTGCGGCGATCGCTGGCATCGCTGCGGCTCGCCTTGCGGCTCGCTGCGCGATCAGATTCTTGCTTCGCTCGAATCTGCCTTCGGACGCGATCGCGAGGCCCGCCGGTTGTTGCTGGCCGGAGGACAGTGGCTGAGGTGGGCGCTAAGCGTCATGTCCTGCCGCAGGAGGCGGGTCGAGCCGACCGCACCTGTGCGGACGCGGCTTCGACGTCCGCGGACCATCGGCCCGCACATTCTGGGCCATCGCGGGTCGGGCATCCGCATGTCCGGGTTTCTCATGGGCAGGATCCCTCTCACATGATCAACTGCCCCCCGGGAGTCGTGATGAGCCGTCTGATCCTGTCCGCCCCCGTCCTCGATGCTCCTGACCCGCACGCGCTGGCGGACTTCTATCGGCGGCTCCTCGGTTGGACGGTCGTGCAGGACGAGCCCGACTGGGTGAAGCTGCGTCCGCCGGGTGGCGGCACCGGCCTGTCGTTCCAGACGGAGCCGCTCTACAAGGCCCCCACCTGGCCCGCCGCCGAGGGCGCCCAACTGCAGATGGTCCACCTGGACTTTGAGGTGGAGGACCTGGACGCCGCGTTGGAGCACGCGGAGGCCGTGGGGGCCGTTCTGGCCGACTTCCAGCCGGATGATGACGTCCGGGTCTGCTTGGACCCCATAGGGCACCCGTTCTGCCTCTTCATCCGCGAGCCCGAGGCCCCGGTCGAGTAATCCACAGAACGCCGTTCGGTCGCCGGCGTCCGCCGCCGCCGCGGATCCTTGGATCAGAGCCACGGTGGATTGGGTCTTGCTCGTCGGATCCCGCTGGTTCTGCTCAGAGTGGCTGGGCTTCGGCCCCGCTCCGGCCGTCCGGCTCGGGCCTGCTCGGGGCGGGGTCGCGCGGACGGGAGGGCTTGGTCAAGGGGCGGTGGGCGGTGCCGTGAGCCAGGCCGTGATGGCTTCGTGGAGGGTCTCTTTGGTGCGGGGCGGGGCGAAGGAGGCGGTCACGCCCGCGCGGGCCAGCTCGGCCAGGGCTGGGTCGTCGTAGCCGAAGGCGGTGCGGACGTGGGCGTACTCGGTGGCGAGAGGGGTGTCGATCAGGGCGGGGATGTCGGTGTTGAGGGTCACCAGCAGGCCCGCGTCGCGGAGGCGGGGGAGGGGGTGCGCGTCCAGGGACGGGACGAAGCCCAGGGCTACGTTCGAGGACGGGCAGACTTCCAGGGCGATTCCGCGTTCGCGGACCTCGGCGACCAGGTCCGGGTCGTCCAGGATCCGGATGCCGTGGCCCAGGCGCTCGGTGCGGCCGGGGCCGAGGGCCTGACGGATGCTGGCGGGTCCCTCGCCCTCGCCCGCGTGGTGGACGACGTGGAGCCCGGTGTCGTGGGCGGCGGCGAAGACCTCGGTGAAGGGGTCACCGGGGTGGGCCTCGTCACCCGCGAGGCCCACGGCGACCACGCGGTCGTGCCGGCGGGCCAGCTCCAGGGTCTTCCAGGCGCGCTCTACGGAGCGGCGGCGGGAGTGGTCGAGGATCAGGCGGCACTCGATGCCGAAGGCCTCCTGGCCCGCTTCCAGGCCCTCCAGGACGGCCGCCAAGGGCATGCCGAGGTCGCCGAGGCGCTCGCCATGCGCGGCGGCGGTGAACGAGACCTCGGCGTACCGGACGCCTTGGGCTGACTCGTCCTCGCAGAACTCGTAGGCGACGCGGCGGAAGTCGTCGGCCCGCTGCAGGCAGGCGCGGACGAGTTCGTTCTGCGCGAAGAAGGAGGCGAAGTCACTGAACGTGCCGACATCGTCCGGGACCCGCACGCCGTTCGCGGCGCCGATCTCGCGGAGAGTGGCGTGGCGGACGGTGCTCTCAAGGTGAACGTGCAGGTGGGCTTTGGGCAGGCTGAGCAGATCGCGCACGTGCGTACGGTACGAGCCGGCGGCCGGGGCTGACGAGCGAATATTCGTTGACGCCCGTGGGAGGCCCGACCATGATCTTCCGGACGCGCATGTCCGGGATGTGGTGTCGCGTCCCCCGGTGAGCCGGCAACGGTCGAGTGGCCGCGCTCCGCGCCACTGGACGAGGATTGAGGAGTCCCCGCATTGAAACGGATCTATCGCGTTGAGGACGGCCGGCGCATCGAGGGAGTGGCGAGGCCCGTCTTCATCCACAACTTCACGTACCACCTCACGGACCTCCGGGTCTTCGCGGACGGCTTGATCGACTGCTGGGAGTGGGTCGACCTGGAGGGCCTGCGGGAGAAGCTCGAATGCGGCTGGGTGGTCACAGAGGTACCCGAGGGCGGCGAGATCAGCGCCTTCGAACTGGGGCGGTGGAAGGCCGCCGACCCGATGTTCGGCCTCACCGCGGAGATGCTGCTGGGGGAGGTGGCCGACGACATCGAGCGGCTCAACGGACGTCCGGACTCCACCGACCGCTGCCTGGCCGTGCTGGACCGGTATCTGGAGTCCAGGGACGAGGCCGACCGGCTGGCGCTGCGCGAGGCGTACCTGGCGATCCCCGAGCACAAGCGCCATTACGCGCTCGGTGACATGGACAGCAAGGATCGGCCGATCGTCTTCCTCTGTACCGATATCGGCGAGCGTCCGATAGGCGGCTGGTTCGAGGACGAAGTGGTCACCGAAGCCATGCGGGAATGGGCTTTCGACTACTTCGCCGAGGAGGAGCGCGCTCGCGCCGAGTTCGAAGCGAAACGCCCGGCCGACGATTCACCCGAACCTGTGTCGGCGACGATTCACTTCGGCAGCCGCGTGTTTCCGAAGGGGTGGCCGACGGACCCGGGAGTCGACGCCCTGCAGAACGACTACCCGGCTCCGATCGAGGTCGGCGGAGTCGTCTACCCGACGGTCACGCACGCTTACTGGGCCCTGTCGACAGAGGATCCCGAGGCCCGCGAGCGGATCCGCGCAGCTGAACGCCCCTACGAGGCCCGGGAGATCGCGGCAGGGGCGCCCCGCCGTCAGGACTGGCCGCACGTCAGGACAGCGGTGATGAGCGGGCTTCTGCGCGCCAAATACGCGCAGCATTCGGAATTGGCGGACCTCCTGCTCGACACGGCCGACGCGCCGCTCGCCTACAGCGGAAGCGGATCCGACCACTGGATTGCACGCGGAGCCGAAGGCCGCAACTGGGTGGGACGGCTTCTGGAACTGGTCCGCTCCGAAATCCGCGCCCAGAGAGCCGGCGTCCGCCTTACCTAAAGACGCCGAATTGCGCTCCACGCGGTACTCGCGGGCCCTGGGTCAGGTTGGTAGGGCGTAGCGGCCGTCTTCTAGGGGGTCTACTAGGCCGTCGGCTATGAGGGCGTCGAGGGCGCGTTCGCGTTGGACGGGGTCGGACCAGACGACGTCGAGGGCCGGTTTCGCGACCGGTTCCTCGGCGTCCCGGAGGACGGCGAGGAGGCGGCCCCGGCACTGACGGTCGGTGCCTGCGTACGTCTGGCCCCGGCGGGGCGGACCGTCGTAGGCGGGACGGCCGTTCGACTGCCACGCGCACCTGTCGATGACCGGGCAGTCGACGCAGCGGGGCGAGCGGGCGGTGCAGACCAGCGCGCCCAGTTCCATGACGGCGACGGCCCAGCGGGCGGCGGTCGGCGGGTCGAGCGGCAGGAGGCTTTCCGCGAGCCTGACCTCGGCCCTGGTCTGCGTCTTCGGCGGGTACTCGACGCCGGTGAGCAGCCGGGCCAGGACGCGCCGGACGTTGGTGTCGAGGACGGCGTGCCGCTGCCGGAACGCGAAGCTGGCGACCGCCGCGGCCGTGTAGGCGCCGATGCCGGGGAGCGCCAGCAGGTCCGCGTGCGAGGAGGGGACGTCGCCGCCGTGCCGTTCGGTGATCGCGCGGGCGGTCGCGTGGAGGCGCAGCGCGCGGCGCGGGTAGCCGAGCCGTCCCCACGCGCGGACGGCCTCGCCGGACGGTTCGGCGGCGAGCGCGGCGGGGGTCGGCCAGCGCGTCATCCACGTGTCCCAGACGGGCAGGACGCGGGAGACCGGCGTCTGCTGGAGCATGATCTCGCTGACGAGGACGCCCCAGGGGGTCGCGTCCGGCGCCCGCCACGGCAGGTCCCGGGCGTTCGCGTCGTACCAGTCGAGGATCGGGGCGGTGTAGGCGGAGTCGGTGTTCATGGCGCGTCGCCATTGTGGCACGCGGCGGGTCGTCCGCTCTTTCCGCTTCGGCGAATGCATACTGCCCGCATGGGGGCGAACACTGATAGTGATGGAAATGGTATCGGGCTCGACCGGTACTGGAAGCGGCGCGCGCTGGCCCTGGCCGGCGTCCTCGGCGCCGTCGGCCTCCTGGCCTGGACGTGCGGAGGCGGCACCGGCGGGGCCGGGGAGGACGAGCGGGTCCGCGACGCGGGCGCGGTCGACGGCGCGAGCCCTCCGCCGCCGCCGAGCGCTATGCCCACGGTGACCGTCACCACGACGACCACGCCCGGGGCGGGGCAGGCCGACGGCGGCCCCTGCGATCCCGATGAGCTCGTCGTCAACATGTCCGCCGCGAAGAACGTCTACGCGAGGACCGAACGGCCGGAGTTCCGCGTCACGGTCGTCAGCACGGGAGAGGGCTCGTGCGTGTTCGACAGGGGCTTGCTGGACGTTCGCATCACCTCCGGCGCGGACCGGATCTGGTCGTCGGCCAAGTGCCGCAAGGAGGGCGAGCCCAAAGCGACACTCCAGCGCGGCATCCCCTTTGTGGACGAGGTCGCCTGGAACCGCCGGCGCGACTGCGAGGGCAAGGTCCGCGCCCGCCCCGGCACCTACGTGGCCACCCTGAAGGGCGCGACGGCCAAGAAACTGGTCTTCACCCTCCGCTGACCCAGCCCCTGTAGTTGGGTTCCTTCGTGGCGAGACCCATCTACCGGAGACCCGACTGCGTCAGGCTCACGCGCTCACCCCACTTCGAACCACGCCCTGGATGAAGGGCCGCAGGATGGAGGATTCGGGCTAGCGGGGCAGGCCTCGCGGACACTCCGGGGGGCAGGTTCGCTGATTCCGGTGCCTGGGCTGGACGAGGCGTTCGAGTACGGAGGATTCGGCCTGGTGGGGCGGACCTCAGCGGGCGGTTTGGTAGGGGTGGCCTGGGGGCCTGGTCAGACGTAGCGCTCCAGGATGGAGGATTCGGCCAGGCGGGAGAGGCCCTCGCGGACGCTCCGGGCGCGGGACTCGCCCACGCCGCCGACGGCCTGGAGGTCGTCGATGCTGGCGGCGAGGAGTTTCTGCAGGCCGCCGAAGTGCTCGACGAGCCGCTCGACGACCGTGCTCGGCAGGCGGGGCACCTTGGCGAGCAGCCGGAAGCCCTTGGGGCTCACGGGCAGGTCGAGGGCGTCGGGGCCGGCGAAGCCCATCACCTCGGCGACCGTGGACAGGTCGAGCAGTTCGTTGGCCGAGAGGGTGTCCAGGGAGGACAGGATGGCGTCGACGCCGCGGGTGCGGGTGTCGGCGGACGGGTAGTCGCGGACGATCAGCTGCCGGTCGACGTCGACCCCGGAGACCAGCTCGTCGAGCTGGAGGGACAGCAGCCGGCCGTCGGTGCCGAGCTCGACGACGTAGCCCTCGATCTCGTCGGCGATGCGGCGCACCATCTCCAGGCGCTGGACGACGGCGCTGACGTCCCGGACGGTGACGAGGTCCTCGATCTCCAGCGCCGACAGCGTGCCGGACACCTCGTCGAGGCGCAGCTTGTAGCGTTCGAGCGTCGCCAGGGCCTGGTTGGCCTTGGAGAGGATGGCGGCGGAGTCTTCCAGGACGTAGCGGATGCCGTCGAGGTAGAGCGCGATGATGTGCATCGACTGGCTCACCGAGATGACCGGCAGGCCGGTCTGGCGGGCGACGCGCTCGGCGGTGCGGTGGCGGGTCCCCGACTCCTCGGTGGGGAGGGTGGAGTCCGGCACGAGGTGGACGGCGGCGCGGACGATGCGGGTGTGGCTGTCGTCGAGGACGATCGCGCCGTCCATCTTGGCGAGCTCGCGCAGCCGGGTGGCGGAGAACTCGACGTCGAGCTCGAAGCCGCCCGAGCACAGGTCCTCGACGGGCTTGTCGTAGCCGAGCACGATCAGCGCGCCGGTGTGGCCCCGCAGGATGCGCTCCAGCCCGTCGCGGATCTGGGTGCCCGGAGCCACCGCGGCCAAGGTGGCGCGGCGTCGTTCGTCATGACTCTTGTCGTGTACTGGCACCTGACCCCCGGAGGTCGCTGGACGGGCGCCAGTTTACCGAGGCGGGCCGCGCGCTGGTTCCTCCCCAGGTCGCAAGCGTGCGTTGTGTGAAGTAATACTCTGGCGGGACGCCTGTCAGGGCGCGGTAAAGGCCACCTGCAGCGCCTGCTGGAGGCTGTCGACCTCCATGACCTTCATTCCCTCGTAGCTGCTGAGCTGCGGATCCGCGCGTTTGAGGGGCCCGTCGGCCAGTTCGAGGGAGCCGCGCGGGATGACGGCGTACTTGAACCCGAGCCGGGCCGCCTCGGCCAGCCGCCGCTGGACGCCGGGCACGATGCGGACCTCCCCTGCGAGGCCCACCTCGCCGAGCGCGATGAGGCTGGTGGAGAGGGCCTGCTCGACGGTGGAGCCCGCGACGGCGAGGCCGAGGGCGAGGTCGACGGAGGTCTCGGCGAGCCGGACGCCGCCGACGGTCGAGACGTACACGTCCTGCTCGTGCATGGAGATCTTGCAGCGCTGCGCGAGGACGGCGAGGACCATCGCGACGCGGGAGGTGTCGAGCCCGGAGGTGGCGCGCCGCGGCGCGGGCAGGTGCGACTTGGCGACGAGCGACTGCACCTCGGCGACGAGGGGGCGGCGCCCTTCGAGGGTGACGGTGACGCAGGTCCCGGGCACGGCCTCCTCGCGGCGGGTGAGGAACAGCCCGCTCGGGTCGGGCAGCCCGACGATGCCGACCTCGGACAGGTCGAAGCAGCCCAGCTCGTCGGTGGGGCCGTACCGGTTCTTCATGGCGCGGATCATCCGGAGCCGGGAGTGCCGGTCGCCCTCGAAGTACAGGACGACGTCGACCAGGTGCTCCAGCAGGCGGGGCCCGGCGATCGAGCCCTCCTTGGTGACGTGGCCGACCAGCACGACGGTCATGCCGCGCTCCTTGGCGACCCTGATCAGGTTGGCGGCGACCTCGCGGACCTGGGTGACGCCGCCGGGTGCGCCGTCGGCCTCGGAGGTGCCGATCGTCTGGATGGAGTCGACGACGAGCAGCCCGGGATCCACCGACTCGATGTGGCCGAGGATGGCGGACAGCTCCGTCTCGGCCGCCAGGTAGAGCCGGTCGGTGATCGCGCCGACGCGGTCGGCGCGCAGCCGGACCTGCTCGGCCGACTCCTCGCCCGTCACGTACAGGACGTTCTCGCCCGCAGGCCCCGCGGAGCCGCCCGAGCCGCCCGAGCCGCCCGTGTCGCCGGAAGCGGTCGAGGCCAGGGCGGCGACCTCCAGCAGCAGCGTCGACTTGCCGATGCCGGGCTCGCCCGCCAGCAGCAGGACGGCCCCGGGCACGATGCCGCCGCCGAGGACGCGGTCGAGTTCGTCGAGGCCGGTGGGGCGCGTCTGCGCGGACCGGACGTCGACCTGCCCGATCGGGCGGGCCGGTGAGCTGACCGGCCCGGCCGACACGACCCGGGCCGGGGTCGCCGACGCGGCCTCGGTGACCGTTCCCCATGTCTGGCACTCGCCGCAGCGCCCGACCCACTTGGACGTCTGCCACCCGCACTCCGAGCACCGGTAGGCGGCCTTGGCCGTCTTCGCCTTCGCCATGCGCGGAAGCGTAGAGCCGGACACCGACAGTATTCGTCCCGCACCCGTCCCGCGCCCGGTTCGTCCCGGTTTCTGCGCGGGCGCGGCGAGGTCAGCTGTTCTTGCGGGCCCGCTCGATCAGGTCGCCGAGGTGGTCGGACACCGTGCCGGGCCGCTCCATCATGGCCATGTGCCCGGCGGTGGGGACGACCTCCAGCCGCCCGGACGGGACGCAGGCGGCGATCTTCAGGCTGTGCTCGACCGGGGTGAGCATGTCGTTCTCCGCGCCGAGGACGAGGGTGTCGGCGCCGCCGAGCGACGCGCAGTCGCTGATCACGTCGATGGTGATCATGGAGCGGAGGAAGTCGACGAAGGCGTCCATCCTGGTGTCGGTCATCATCTGCTCGGCGAAGGCGACCGCGGCCGGGGAGGCGTCCGGGCCGAAGGCGACCATGTCCTCCAGGAGGGCGGCGGCGTCGCGGCCCAGATGGCGGACCCGCTCGACGGCGCCGGAGCTCGCGCCCAGCGCGCCGAGGGCGCGGGGCACGACGCGGTGGGCGACGCGCGCGACGAGCGCGGGCATGCCGAGGGTGACCTCGCCGAGGCCCCCGGACGACGTGCAGAGCAGCCCGGCCGCGAGGATCTTGCGTCCGACCAGCTCGGGGTTCTCGTCGGCGTACCGCATGATCGTCATGCCGCCCATCGAGTGGCCGACCAGGACGACGGGCGTCTCGGCGGGGACGGTCGCGTCGATCACGGCGCCGAGGTCGCGGGCCAGGCGGGGGACGGCGTAGCCGTCGCGGGCGCCGCCGTCGGAGCGGCCGTGGCCGCGGTGGTCCCAGAAGACGAGGCGGCCGAGGCCGCGCAGGGCCTTGCGCTGGAAGTGCCAGGAGTCCTGGGTGAGCGTCCAGCCGTGGCAGAACACGACGGCGAGGTCGGTGCGGTCCTCGCCGTCGATCTCGGCGTAGAGGCGGGTGCCGTCGTCGGCGCGGACCGGCAGGGGGCGGCCGCGCAGCGACCCGAACGGCTCGCCCGCGAACGGGTCGGGGCGCAGTTGCAGGGCGCGCATGGCGCGGCGCTGGGCGACCAGCCCGGCGCCGGCGCCGGCCGCGCCGAGGGCGGTGGCGGCGAGGAGACCGCCGAGCGCCCTCCCGGCGGTGACTCGGCTCGTGGCGGCGGCGCGACCCATGGTGCGTTCCTCCCGTGACCCAACCGACTGGTAACTCAGGGGCAACGCCACCACAAATTCACGGCATAGTCCACCTCAAGGCCGGGGTGTTCGCGCAGGCAGGCGTCGGCGAGGTCGGGCGGGAACTCGATGCGCAGGACGGCCGCGAGGTCCTCCCGGTTCTGGAACGCCCACCGGATCGTCAGCGGCTCCCGGTGGAAGCCGCGCCGCGTCCAGAACCGCTCGACGGCGGCGGGGTCGTATTTCGGCAGGCCGCGCCGGAACCAGCGGCCGAACGTGGAGCGGGTGGCGTCGTTGTCGATGATGAAGATCGCGCCGCCGCGCCGGACGACCCGGTCCAGTTCGGCGAGGCCCGGTTCGCAGCCCGGGCCGAAGAAGTACGCCCACCGCGCGTGGGCGACGTCGACGGACGCGTCGGGCAGCGGCAGCGCCTGCGCGGTGCCGACGCGTACGGTGACGCCCGGGAGGTCCCGGGTCCGGCGCGCGGCGGCCGAGGCGAGGCCCGCGTGCGGCTCCACGCCGATCACCCGGCGCGCGTCCTCGGCGAAGAAGGGCAGGTGGAAGCCGGTGCCGCAGCCGACGTCGAGGACGTCGGCGCCTTTCCAGGGACGGATCGCCCGCATGGCGCCGGCCAGCACGCCGTCGGGGTCGACGGCGCGGTTCTCCAGCTCGTAGACCTGAGGGGAGTTCCAGATGTTGGGGCTCGGCACGGCGCCCCGCGCGATCTCGGCCACGGGGACAGAGGGTAGCCGCGCTCCGGGCAGAGCAAGCGAGATCACTCCGGGCGAGTGTTTCATCACGGCCGCGGCGGCATAGGCTCTCTTTTACGAACACAGCTTTCGCGAGACAGCTTCACGAACACGGCCTAGCGATCATTCCTGGCGAGGAAGCCTTGACTCCGCAGCACAACGGCGTCCCTTCACCGGCGCTCCGCGTACCGGACGCGCCGATCACGCTCTCCACCGCGTCCGTGTACCCGGAGAAGGTACCGAGCGCCTTCGAGATCGCTGCGCTGCTGGGCTACGACGGCGTCGAGGTGATGGTCTCGACGGACGCCTCGTCCCAGGACCTGAACGTCCTGCGCCGGCTGTCGGACTACCACCAGGTCCCCATCAAGTCGATCCACGCGCCGTGCCTGCTGCTCACCCAGCGGGTCTGGGGTCGCGACCCGTGGGGCAAGCTGGTGCGCTCGAAGGACGTGGCCGAGGAACTGGGCGCCGAGGTCGTCGTCGTGCACCCGCCCTTCCGCTGGCAGCGCGAGTACGCGAAGGAGTTCGTCGAGGGCCTCGCCCGCATGCAGGACGAGACGGACGTGCTGTTCGCGGTCGAGAACATGTTCCCGCTCAAGGCGCGCGGCGCGGAGGCGGGCATGTACCTGCCCGACTGGAACCCCGTCGACCAGGACTACCCGCACGTCACCCTCGACCTGTCGCACACCGCCGTCTCGGGTTCGGACGCCATCGACATGGCGGGGAGCCTGGGCGACCGCCTGCGGCACATCCACCTCGCCGACGGGGTCGGCATCACGAACAAGGACGAGCACCTCGTCCCCGGCCGGGGCAACCAGCCGTGCGGGGCGATGCTGGAGAACCTCGCCGAGGGCGGCTTCAAGGGGCACATCGTCCTGGAGGTCAACACGCGGCGGGCGTCCAGCCGCGTCGAGCGGATGGAGGACCTCGCCGAGGCCCTCGCGTTCGCGCGCCTGCACCTGGCCGCCGCCGCCCACACGTGGGAGGTCACCTCGGCCGGGGAGGTCACCCGGCGGGGCGTGCGCCGGTGAGCGAACCCCGGGAACGGCGCGGGGCGGCGGAACCCGCCAGGGCGCGCGGCCGGGGTCCGGGACGCCGGCCGGGCCCGACCGAGACGCGCGAGAAGATCCTCGCCTCGGCGCGGGAACTGTTCGCCGAGAAGGGCTACGACGGGGCGTCGCTGCGCGCCATCGCCCGCGCCGCGGAGGTCGACCCCGCGCTGGTGCACCACTTCTTCGGCAACAAGGAGGGCGTGTTCATCGAGGCGATGCGCTTCCCGGTCGATCCGGCCGTCCTGCTGCCGCGCATCCTGGCGTTCCCCCGGGAGCGCCGCGGTGAGGCGGTCGCGCGCACCTTCCTCCAGGTGTGGGAGGACGACGAGCGCCGCGCCCCGATGCTCGCGATGCTCCGCTCGGCGATGACGAACGAGCGGGCGGCCGCGCTGCTGCGCGAGTTCGTCGCGTCCGCGCTGTTCGGGCGGGCCTCGCAGGCGACGGACGCGGCCCCGCTCGGCATCCAGGCGGCCGCGGGCCAGATGGTCGGCCTGATGGTGCTGCGGCACGTGCTGCGCATCGAACCGCTGGCCTCCGCCTCCACGGAGGAACTGGTCGAGCTGGTGGCGCCGACCCTCCAGCGCTACCTGGCGCCCTGAGCCGCCGCCCCTTCACCGCTGCTCGTCCAGTCGTCGCTCCCGACGCGCCTTTTCCTCGGCGCGGCCCGGTCGCGACCGGGCCGCGCCGAGTTCTCGTGCTCGCGCTCTCGACGGTCGTCCTGCGCGAAAGGACCTTCGGGCACTTGACCGGATCCCCATGCCGACATAAATTCAACACATGATGAGTTCTAGTCCCGCCCAGGCGTCCGAGGCCGCCGTGCGGGTGCGCGACCTGCGGGTCGTCCGCGGCGGCCAGGAGGTGCTGCACGACCTCGCCTTCGACGTCCCGCGCGGCTCGATCGTGGGGCTGCTCGGCCCGAGCGGCTGCGGGAAGACGACCCTGATGAGGGCGCTGGTCGGCGTCCAGATCGTGCTGAGCGGCACGGTGACCGTGCTCGGCGAGCCCGCCGGGTCGCCCGGCCTGCGGCGCCGCGTCGGGTACGCGACGCAGACGCCGGCCGTCTACGCCGACCTGACCGTCACCGAGAACCTGCGCTACTTCGCGTCCGTCCTGGGCGCCCCGCGTTCGGACGTCGTCCGCGTCCTCGACGAGGTCGGGCTCGGCCGCAACCGCCACCAGACGGCGGCGACGCTGTCCGGCGGGGAGCTCAGCCGCCTCAACCTCGCCGTCGCGCTGCTCGGCGCGCCCGAACTGCTCGTCCTGGACGAGCCCACCGTGGGCCTCGACCCGGTGCTGCGGCAGGAGCTGTGGGAGCTGTTCCGCGAGCTGGCCGACCGGGGCACCACCCTCGTCGTGTCCAGCCACGTCATGGACGAGGCGGGGCGCACCGACCGGCTGCTGCTGATGCGCGAGGGCGAGATCCTCGCCGACGGGACGCCGGACGGCCTGCGCTCGCGCACCGGCGCGGCCGACCTCGAAGAGGCGTTCCTCCACCTGATCCACGAGAGGGCCGGGAGCCCGACATGAGCGCTGCCGTCACACTCGCCACGACCCGCCGCATCCTGGCGCAGCTCAGGCACGACCACCGCACGCTCGCCCTGCTGGTCGGCGTGCCGTCGCTGCTGATGATCCTGCTGCGGTACGTGTTCGACCAGCCGATGGTCTTCGACCGGATCGGGCCCATGCTGCTCGGCCTGTTCCCGTTCACCGTCATGTTCGTCGTGGCCAGCGTCGCGACCCTCCGCGAGCGCACCGGCGGCACCCTCGAACGGCTGATGACCATGCCGCTCGGCAAGCTCGACCTGCTGCTCGGCTACGCCCTCGCCTTCGGGCTGCTCACGCTCGTCCAGGTCGCGGTCGTGCTGTCCATCTCGCTGACCTGGCTCGGCCTCGACCTGAGCGGCTCGCTCGCGTCCCTGGTCCTGGTGTCGGTGCTGGACGCGGTGCTCGGCATGGCGCTCGGCCTGTTCGCCAGCGCGTTCGCCCGCACCGAGTTCCAGGCCGTCCAGTTCCTGCCCGCGTTCGTCCTGCCGCAGCTGCTGCTCTGCGGCCTGATCGTCCCGCGCGAGAACATGGCGTCCTGGCTCCAGGCGATCGCGGACGTCCTCCCCCTCACCTACGCGGTCGAGGGCATGCAGCAGATCAGCACCAGCCCCGACTTCAGCGGCACCCTGGCCCTCGACGTCTCCGTGATGGCCGCCTTCGTGGCGGTCGCCCTCCTGCTGGGCGCGGTGACCCTCCGCCGCCGGAGCGCGTGAGCCCCGCCTGGTGCAGCCCCCCGACCCGCGAACGGGGGGCGGGGTTTACCCGGACGGGCGAGTGCGCCGTAAGCGGACAGAGCGGGCGAAGTCGGCCGTCCCCGCGCGGCGGGGCTGGTAGCTTCGCGCCATGACCTCCCCAGATCTTCACGGCTCGCACGGGCCGCAGGCGTCCGACGAGGGGGCGCGTACGCCCGCGGGGCCGGGGGCCGCCGAGGCTCCGGGCGCTCCCGGGCCGGGCGCCGAGGACGCGTTCTGGGGCGGCGGCTCGGACGGCGGCGGCGAGACGCGGCGCAAGCGGCGGTGGCCCCGCGTCCTGATCGCGGTGGGCGTGTTCCTGGCGCTGGTCGTGGCCGGGATCGGCGGCCTGGCGTGGCAGCGCCAGTCCTCCTACAACGGCAACATCGACCGGATCAAGGGCGTGATGCCGGACGACGGGGCGCGGCGGCCGGGCAAGAACGTCGAGGGGACCGAGAACTGGCTGCTCGTCGGCTCGGACTCGCGGGCCGACTCCGCGACCACCGGCGAGGGCAACCAGGTCTGGAAGCCGGGGCAGCAGCGCACCGACACGATCATGCTGCTGCACCTGCCGGCGGACCGGAAGAAGGCCTACATCGTCTCGTTCCCCCGCGACTCGTGGGTGGAGATCCCCGGCTACGGGGCGCAGAAGATCAACGCGGCGTTCTCGTTCGGCGGGCCGAAGCTGCTGATCGAGACGATGGAGAACCTCACCGGCGTCCGCATCGACCACTTCGGCGCGATCGACTTCGAGGGCTTCAAGTCGATGACGGACGCGCTCGGCGGCGTCACCGTCAACATCAAGCAGAGCGTGTACGACCCGGCGCGCAAGAAGCGCTGGGAGGCGGGCCGCCAGAAGCTGAACGGCGACGACGCGCTGCTGTTCGTCCGGCAGCGCTACAACCTGCCGAACGGCGACTTCGACCGGATCAAGCGCCAGCAGGCGTTCCTCGGCGCCCTCGCCAAGCAGGCCGCCGACCGGGGCACGCTCACCAACCCGCTCAAGCTCGACCGGTTCCTGTCGGCGCTCACCAAGTCGATCAGCGTGGACGAGGGGGTGTCGGCGGGCGACCTGCGCTCGCTGGCGCTCAGCATGCGCGGCATCCGGCCGTCCGACGTGATGTTCATGACGCTGCCGCACAAGGGCACCGGCATGCGCAAGAAGCAGAGCGTCGTGTTCCTGGACGGGCCGAAGGCCAAGACCCTGTTCGAGGCGGTCAAGACCGCGAAGATGCAGGAGTACGTGCAGCAGTACGGGCCCGGGAACAGCCTCGGCACCGTGTCGTGATCGCCGGGCCCCGGCGGCATAACCTGGGACGGTAGCCAGGAAACGGTACGCACGGGGACCGGGTTCGCACGGGGACGAGGGGTTCGCACAGTGCTTCGTCAGGCGTTGCTGGCCGCGTCGCGCAGCGGCGGCGCGCGCAGGCTGGTGGAGACCGCGCCGTTCACCAAGGACGTGGTCCGCCGCTTCGTCGCCGGCGAGACGATCGACGACGCCATGCGCGTCACCGGCGGGCTGACCGGCGAGGGCCTGCTCGTCAGCCTGGACGTCCTGGGCGAGGACACCCACGACAAGGGCCGCGCCGAGGCGAACGTCGCGCACTATGTGGAGCTCCTGGAACGGCTGGGCGCCGCCGGGTTCGGCAGGCGTGCCGAGGTGTCGCTCAAGCTCTCGGCCGTCGGGCAGACCTTCGACGAAGACCTCGCCCTGGAGAACGCGCGGCGGGTGTGCACCGCCGCCCGCTCGGCCAGTACGACCGTCACCCTGGACATGGAAGAGCACACGACCGTCGACTCGACGCTGGGGATCGTCCACGAACTGCGGCGTGACTACCCGGACGTGGGCGCGGTCGTCCAGGCGTACCTGCGCCGCGCGGAGGAGCACTGCGCGGAACTGGCCTACGAGGGCTCGCGGGTGAGGCTGTGCAAGGGCGCGTATGCGGCGCCCGCGGCGGTCGCCTTCACCGACAAGGAGGAGGTCGACAGGTCGTACGTGCGCTGCATGAAGGTGCTGATGGCCGGCAAGGGCTACCCGATGCTCGCCACGCACGACCCCCGGCTCATCGAGGTCGCCGCCGCGCTGTCGGTGCTGGACGAGCGCGACGACGACACGTTCGAGTACCAGATGCTCTACGGGATCCGTCCGCAGGAGCAGCGCCGCCTCGCCGCGGACGGCGCGCAGGTCCGCGTCTACGTCGCCTACGGCCGCGAATGGTACGAGTACTTCATGCGCCGCCTGGCCGAGCGGCCCGCCAACCTGCGCTTCTTCATCCGCTCGCTGGCGGGGCGGTCCTAGGGCGGTCCCGCGGCGGGGCCGGCCGGCCCGGCGATAGGCTGGACGGGTCGTTGGAACCCCACGTCAAGGTATGTCGATGATCGCGATTCTGGGTGCCGGGAAGATGGGCGAGGCGCTGCTGTCCGGGGTGCTCCGGGCCGGCCGCCGCCCGTCCGAGCTGATGGCGACCGCGCGCCGGGAGGAGCGGGGCGCGCTGCTGCGGGAGCGGTACGGCATCGAGATCGTGTCGAACGCGGAGGCCGCCGCCACGGCCGGCACGCTGGTCCTCGCGGTGAAGCCGCAGGACATGGGGGCCCTGCTGGACGAGGTCGGCCCGCACGTGCCGCCCGGCCGGCTGGTGATCTCGATGGCGGCGGGCATCACGACCGGGTTCATCGAGGCGCGGCTGCCCGAGGGCGTGCCCGTCGTCCGCGTCATGTCGAACACGCCCGTCCACGTGGACGAGGCGATGAGCGTCATCTCGCCCGGGTCGCACGCGGCCGAGGAGCACCTGAAGCTGGCCGAGGAGCTGCTGTCGCCGGTCGGCAAGGTGCTGCGCATCCCCGAGTCGCTCCAGGACGGCGCCACGGCCCTGTCCGGCAGCGGCCCGGCGTACTTCTACTACCTGGTCGAGGCGATGGTGGACGCGGGCATCCTGCTCGGCATGCCCCGCGCCGCCGCGCTGGAGATGGTCATCCAGTCGGCGGTCGGCGCCGCGATCATGCTCCGCGACTCCGGGGAGCACCCGGTGCTGCTGCGCGAGGCCGTGACCTCCCCGGGCGGGACGACGATCTCGGCGATCCGCGAGCTGGAGCGGCACGGCGTCCGGGCCGCCGTCCTGGAGGCCATCGAGGCGGCCCGCAACCGGGGCCGCGAACTCGCGAGCGGCTGACCCGGGCCCGGCCGCGCGGACCCGAAAGCGCGCGTTGAGCGAAAGGCATGCGGAGTGACGCCGCGAGGTGTGGACTCAGCGTGATGGAGCTTGCGCGGGGCGTAGGAAAAGATCTTGATTTCGGCGTCATGTCCGCCCCTGCCCGGCTACCATCCAGTTGATCTTGGAATGGGGGCCGGGATGGAAGAACGGCGCGAAGGTCCGGGCGAGATGCCGTTCCCGGCGTCCGCACTGCACAGGGCGCTCCTCAAAGCACGGGTCCCGCGCTTCATGGCAGACCACGCTGCGGCCCTGCTGGCCGGGCTCCTGGCGAAGCGGAAGGACGGCCGGAGCTAGGCGGCCTTCGTCCGCTTCCCGGCCTTGGCCCGCTTCGCCGGCCTGCCCGTGACCGTCCGGACGAAGTGGGCGGCCTCCCGCATGGCGGCGCTCGCCTCCGGGAGCACGCGGTTCAGGATCTGGAAGACGTGCATCTGCCCCTTCCAGATCTGCAGGTCGCAGTGGGCGCCGGCGCGGCGCAGGGCGTCGGCGAACGCCTCGGCCTCGGTGCGCAGCACCTCGGCGCCGCCGACCTGGATGAGGACGGGCGGCATCTCGGTCCAGGCGCACGTGAGCAGGGCCAGCCGCGGGTCCTCGAACCCGGTCGGCCCCACGACGAGGCGGGCGATCCGGCGCGCGGAGGCCGCGCTGATGTAGGGGTCGCGGGCGCGGCTCTGCGCGCCCATGGACAGTTCGCAGGTCAGGTCGACCCACGGGGAGAACAGCATGAGCCCGGCCGGGCTCGGCAGGCCCTGGCGGCACAGTTCGCCGGTCAGCGCGGCGGACAGGTGCCCGCCCGCCGAGTCGCCCGCGAGGACGATGCCGGACGCCGGGACGCCCCGCGCGAGCAGCCACCGGTAGGCGGCGACGGCGTCCTCCAGCGGCGCCGGGAACGGGTGCTCGGGCGCGAGCCGGTACCGGGGCGCGAGGACGGGCAGGCCCGTGTCCAGCGCGAGCCGCGAGGTGATCGGGCGGTGCGTGCGCGGCGAGCAGACGACGTAGCCGCCGCCGTGCAGGTAGAGGACGGCGCCGGGGGCGGGCTCCTCGGCGGCGTGCTTCCGCGTCGCGCGCCTCTCGGCCGCGTGCTCCTCTGCGGCGTGCTTCTCGGAGGGAGTCCGCGGAACGATCCATTCGCCCCTGATCGGGCGGCCGTCCTCGTCGTCGGGCGGCGGGTCGTTCAGGGACTCGACGCGCACGTGCGGGCTGTGCCGCAGCAGCAGGGACGCGGCGTCCACCGTCGAGCGCGCGGTGCGGATGCTGGTGGCGTGGCCGGGGAGGTAGTGCAGGAAGGGACGAACGCCCAGGCGGAGCGCATTGCTGATCGCGCGGCTGCGAACGCTGGGGCCGTCGTCCATTTACCCCCCCGTAGGAGATATCTGTCTGATGTAGGTATGCCCGTTTCCTGCGTGTAATTCACGTCACAGGTGTGTTGCGGGCGGCGGCCCGGCCGGGCCGCCCCGGTGCGTCCGCGGTGCGGGTGCCGTGAGCCGGGTCACGTCCCCCTCGCGATACCGTGAGGTCATGAGCAGTTCCGATTCGTCCCAGTCCGCCGGTCCCGAGAACTGCGGGCTGGAGATCTTCTGGGACGAGCGGCTCATCTCCTACGACTTCGGCCCCGGGCACCCCATGAACCCCGTGCGGGTCGAGCTGACGATGGCGCTCGCCCGCGGGCTCGGCGTCCTGGACCGCCCGAACGTCCGGGTCTCGGAGTTCGCGGCGGCGGACGACAAGCTGCTCCGGCTCGTCCACGAGGAGTCCTACATCGCGGCGGTCAAGCACTCCGGGGCCACCGGCCTGCCGGAGCTCGGGCACGGCCTCGGGACGCCCGACAACCCGGTGTTCCTCGGCATGCACGAGGCGTCCGCCCTGGTCACGGGCGCGTCGGTGGCCGCCGCCGAGGCGGTCTGGACGGGCCGCGCCGAGCACGCCGCGAACATCTCCGGCGGCCTGCACCACGCGCTGAGCGACGCCGCCAGCGGGTTCTGCGTCTACAACGACCCGGCGATCGCGATCGCGTGGCTGCTGGAGAACGGCGCCGAGCGCGTCGCCTACGTCGACATCGACGTCCACCACGGCGACGGCGTCCAGGCCGCCTTCTACGACGACCCGCGCGTGCTGACGATCAGCCTGCACGAGTCGCCGCGGACGCTGTTCCCCGGCACCGGATTCCCGGACGAGACCGGCGTGGACGGCACCTCGGTCAACATCTCCCTGCCGCCCGGCACCGGCGACCGGCCGTGGCTGCGCGCGTTCGAGGCGATCGTGCCGCCGCTGCTGCGCCGGTTCCGCCCGGACGTCCTCGTCACCCAGCAGGGCGCCGACGGCCACGCGCTCGACCCGCTGGCCCACCTGATCCTCAGCGTGGACGGGCAGCGGACGGCCTACGCGATGCTGCACCGGCTGGCGCACGAGACGGCGGGCGGCCGGTGGGTCCTCACCGGGGGCGGCGGCTACGAGCTGGTCCAGGTCGTCCCGCGGGCGTGGACGCATCTGCTGGCCGAGGCGGCGGGCGGCCCCGTCCCGCCGGCCACCGCGACGCCGGACGACTGGCGCGAGTTCGTCCGGCAGCGGACCGAGGAGATCGCCCCGCGCCGCATGACGGACGGCACGGAGACGGTCGACGTCAGCAGGTGGGGGGACGGCTACGACCCGGGGAACCCCGTGGACCAGGCGGTCCTGGCGACCCGCCGGGCGGTGTTCCCCGAGCACGGCCTCGACCCGATGACCGACGAGTGAACCCCGCTCATGACCTCCGCCCAGGGACCCGATGACCCCCGTGCCTGAGAACGCCGTGCCTGAGAACGCTGTGCCTGAGAACGCTGTGCCCGACAACGCCGTGTCCGAGAACCGGGTGCCCGGCAACCCCGTGCCCACCAGGGAGGAGCTGCGCGCCCACCTGGTCCGGACGATGATCGCCGGTGACGTGGCCACGCCGCGCCAGAACAACCTGCTGCACTTCCGGCGGATGGCCAACGGCCACCCGTACTACCAGTTCGGCCTGGAACTGAAGCCGTCGTGGACGGAGCGTTCCGTGCTGGAGATGATGGTCGAGCGGTGCGGCGTCGACCCCGACCCGAGGCACATCTACGGGGACGACACGATCGATCCCGAGATCACGCTCGACACGCTCGAAGCGATGGGGGAGCGCATCGGCCTCGCCGCCCGCCGCAAGGAGTGCGTGGTCGTCGCGACCGGCCATCCGGCCACGCTGACGCCGCTGTACCAGGCGGTCGCGCGGGCGCTGCGGGAGGCGGGCTGCCGGGTGCTGACGCCCGCCGCCGGCTGGACCTACGAGGTCGAGACCGGGTACGGCGGCGCGGAGCTGCGCCGCCTCGTGTACGCCGACCCCGGCGTCGCGATGCTGGAGGGCGAGGACCTCCGCACGCACCACACGCACGATCCGCACCCGATGGAGGCCATGCTCAGGGAGCTCGCCGCCGCCGGTTCCGAGGCCGCCACTACCGGTTTTCGGGAGAGCGGGGAAGCTAAACCCGATATCTGGCCGGATCTGGCCATCGCCGACCACGGCTGGGCCGGGGCCGCCGGGCAGGCGGGCATCGACACCGTCGGGTTCGCGGACTGTAACGACCCGGCGCTGTTCGCCGGGGCCGCGGAGGGCAAGATCGACGTGGTCGTCCCGCTCGACGACGGGGTCTCCGCGCACCACTACGCGCCGCTGACCGCGTACATCCTCGATCGAGCGGGCCTGCGCCCGTCCGGCTGACCGGCCGTACCGGAGGCTTACTCCGGGGGGACGCCTGGGTGGCGACCGCTCGCCTGTCACGGCGTGTGACAGGGCTGCCGTAACGAGGCGCATGGGCTTGCCGGGAGCCGTCGGACGCTGCGAAACCGCAGGTCAATCCGTGGTTTTGGTTGACAACCGTTCGTCATGGCACGGGCGGTGCCGTCAGCTCCACGCTCCGTAGGGAATCAGCACTGTATCCCCACGGTCAGGTCGGAGACGGAAATGTGCGGAACTCCCCTCTTGCGACTGCCGGTGCGCGATTTACGCTGGAGGAAGTACACGTGCGTGATCAAAGTCACCCGAAGGGCCGGTGCGCGGCACGTGTGGAAGAGGGCGTCCGATGACCTCAGGCGAGCGACCTCTGAGCGAGGTCAGGTTCCTGACCGTGGCCGAAGTGGCGGCGGTGATGCGGGTGTCCAAGATGACCGTCTACCGCCTCGTCCACTCGGGCGAGCTTCCCGCGATCCGCGTGGGCCGCTCGTTCCGGGTTCCCGAGCAGGCCGTCCACGATTACCTGCGCGACGCGTACATCGAAGCCGGATAACGGGTAAGGGCGGGGCATGACCCCGCCGCGAACTCAGTACCCGGCCGTGCAGGGGGCGTCGGGAGGGTCCCGAGGGACCGTCCCGAAGCTGGGGAAGCAGGACGAGGACCGGCAGAACGGTCCGGACACCGAGCGGACGGGCGTTGGCCGGCGGCCACGCCCGCCCGGACGGAACGGTGCCCGGCGCCGTGCTACGCGCGGTGCCGGCCGCCGTCCGTACCCGCCTTTCCGGGGCCGCGGGGCAGGCCGCGGCATGATCTCCACCGCCGCAGCGGTACCCTGGGGCCTCGGACCGTGCCCGCTCACCGAGAGTCGCTCTCCTGCGGCACGCCCGTCTCCTGCACATCACCCGATACGCCGAGCGAGGTTCCGTGGGCTCTGTCATCAAGAAGCGCCGCAAGAGGATGGCCAAGAAGAAGCACCGCAAGCTGCTGAAGAAGACGCGCATCCAGCGCCGCAACAAGAAGTGACCGCACCGGCCGTCCAGCCGTGAAGGGGTAGGGCCCAGTGTCCTCCATGCCCGCCGCCGCGGCCCGTGTCGTCCTCGTCACGGGCGTCTCCCGTTTCCTGGGGGCGCGGGTCGCGAACACGTTGCAAGCCGACCCGGGCATCGAGCGTGTCATCGGGGTGGACACGGTGCCGCCGGCGGAGTCGCTCGGCCGCACCGAGTTCGTCCGGGTCGACATCCGCACGCCCGGCATCGCGAAGATCATCGCGTCGGCGGCGGTGGACACGGTGGTGCACCTCAACCTGGTGACCTCCTCGTCGGTGCCGCGGGCGAAGGTCAAGGAGCTGAACGTCATCGGGACGATGCAGCTCCTCGCGGCCTGCCAGCGCTCGCCCGACATGCGCAAGCTCGTCGTCCGGTCGTCGGCGGCGGTGTACGGCTCGTCCCCGATGGACCCGGCCGTCTTCACCGAGCGGGACGAGCCCGTCGAGCCGCCGAAGAGCGGCTACGCCAAGGACGCCGTCGAGGTCGAGGGGTACGTCCGCGGGCTGATGCGGCGGCGCTCCGACCTGGCCGTGTCGGTGCTGCGGTTCGCGAACTTCCTCGGCCCGGGCGTCGACTCGCCGCTCACCCGGTACCTGCGCCTGCCGGTCGTCCCGACCGTGCTCGGGTTCGACCCGCGGCTGCAGTTCGTCCACGAGGACGACGGCGTCGAGGTGCTGCGGCGCATGACGGTCGAGGACCACCCCGGCTGCTACAACGTCGCCGGGGACGGCGTGCTGCTGCTGTCGCAGGCCCTGCGCCGCGCGGGGCGGCCCTACCTGCCGGTCCCGGCGCCGTCCATCTCGGTGCTCGGCGACATGGGGCGCCGCTTCGCGGGCCTGTCCGGCTTCTCCCCGGAGCTGCTGCGCTGGCTGACGTACGGCCGGGTCATCGACACCACGGCACTGGAGCGGGAGCTGGCCTGGCACCCGAAGTACAGCTCCGAGGCCGCCTTCGCCGACTTCGCCGCCGCCCGGGGCTTCGTCCGGGGCGGCCTGACGGCCTTGCTGGGACGGGCCTGAGCCGTTCGGGACGCGCCTGAAAGGAGAGCCGAGATGACGATGGACGCTCACTCCGGGGACGACGAGGGCGCGCAGGTCATCCGGCTCGCCGCGGTCCGCGACGACGCCCCGGGCGGGGACGGCCCGGGCGGGGGCGCGCCCGGCGGGGAGGCGCCCGGCAAGGACCCGGCCGAACCGGGCCAGTTCGAACGGGCGCTGGCCTCCGGCCTGGCGTTCCTGCGGCGCAGGCTGTCCGGCGAGTACGAGGTCGACGAGTTCGGCTTCGATCCCGAGTTCAACTCCGCCGTCCTCCTGCCGCTCGCCCGCGCCCTCTACGAGCACTGGTTCCGCGTCGAGCTCGACGGCCTGGAGAACATCCCGGACGGCGGCGCCCTCCTCGTCGCCAACCATTCCGGCACGATCCCCCTCGACGCGCTGATGCTGTCGGTCGCCCTGCACGACCACGCCGACCGGCAGGTCCGCCTCCTCGGCGCCGACCTCGTCTACCAGATCCCCCTGCTCGGGCATCTGTCGCGCAAGGCCGGCCACACGCTCGCCTGCCACGCCGACGCCGCCCGCCTGCTCTCCAAGGGCGAGCTCGTCGGCGTCTTCCCCGAGGGCTACAAGGGCGTCGGCAAGCCCTTCTCCGAGCGCTACAAGCTCCAGCGCTTCGGCCGCGGCGGCTTCGTCGGCACCGCGCTGCGCGCCGGGGTCCCGATCGTGCCGTGCGCCATCGTCGGCGCCGAGGAGATCTACCCCAAGATCGCCGACCTGCGCCCGCTGGCCCGGCTGCTCGGCCTCCCGTACTTCCCGGTCACCCCGACGTTCCCGCTGCTCGGTCCCGCCGGCCTCATCCCGCTCCCGTCCAAGTGGGTGATCCGCTTCGGCGAGCCGATGACGCTGGACGAGTACGACGAGGACGCCGCCGACGACCCCATGACGGTCTTCGAGCTCACCGACCACGTCCGCGAGAGGGTCCAGCACATGCTGTACGAGACCCTCCTGCGCCGGGGCCCCGCCTTCCTCTGACCGCGGACGGAGCGTCACTCTGGGGCGATGATCGACCCCGTAGAGTGATCGCCATGCCGCCGCTCCGACGCCGCATGGTCGCCCGCGACCCCGACGAGCCGCACCGGGTCTCCAGCCCGCTGGAGCTGCTGTTCGACCTGACGTTCGTCGCCGCGGTGTTCCAGACCGTCGGACGCCTGGGCGGCGCGATCGAGAGCGGCCGCCTCGGCGGCTCCTTCACGCCCTACCTGATGACGTTCTTCGCGATCTGGTGGGTGTGGATGAACTTCACGTGGTTCGCCTCCGCCTACGACACCGACGACGTCCCGTACCGGCTCATGGCGTTCGTGCAGCTGGCGGGCGTCCTCGTCCTGGCGGCCGGGGTGCCCTCCGCGTTCGACGGCGACGTCACCACCATGACCATGGGCTACCTCGTCATGCGCGTCGGGCTGGTCGCCCTCTGGCTGCGCGCGGCCGTCGAGGACCCCGAGGGCCGCGCCACGGCCCTGCGGTACGCGGTGGGCCTGTCGGTCACCCAGGTGTTCTGGGTGGCGCGGCTCGGCCTGCCGGACCAGGGCCCGACGTGGGTGTTCTTCCTGCTCGCGGCGCTCGACCTGTCCGTGCCGCCGCTCGCCGAGCGGCGGCGCGGGACGGCCTGGCACCCGCACCACATCGCCGAGCGGTACGGGCTGTTCACGATCATCCTGCTGGGCGAGAGCGTGTTCGCCTCCACCGACGCGGTGCAGCAGTCCGTGGCCCACGGGGTCAGCGGCGAGCTGATCACGATCGCCCTGGCGGGGCTGGCCATCCTGTTCGCGCTCTGGTGGATCTACTACCTCGAACCGGCGGGGGAGGGCCTGGGGCGGAGCCGCGACCTGCGCTTCCTGTGGGGGTACGGCCATTACGTCTTCTTCGCCGCGCTCGCCGCCATCGGCGCGGGCCTGGAGACGGCGGTGGCCTCGTTCGCCCATCACGCCGAGGCGGGCCCGCGGCTGGTCGCCGCCTCCGTCACCGTCCCGGTCGCGATCGTCCTGGTCATGCTCTGGGTGCTGCACGCTCCGATGGGGTCCATGAGCGCGCATCCCGCGCTCCTCGTCGCCACGGCCCTCCTGGTCCTCCTCGTGACCCTCGCCGCCCCGGCCGTGGGCGTCCCGGGAATCCTGCTCCTGATCGCCGCCCTTCTGGCCGTCTTCCTCACCACGACCCTCGTCCGGCGGGCGCCGACCCTCCGGACCGCGGAGTAGCACCGGCGGGTTGATCTGCGACGGCTCGCAGCGCCCGCCTGGCGGGCGCCGCCGACCCCGCGCCCGGCTCCGGGACTCGTGTCATCCTGGCCAACGGGACACAACTGAATCCAGCGGGGAGGCGGCGGTGCGGACCGCCCCGCGCCCTCGTGACTGAGGAGGCCATCGTGCAGGACCTGACAGGGCAGAGCGGGGAGGGCGGGCCGCGCGTGGAGTTCGATCCGTTCGCCGGGCCGTACCCCGCCGGGGCGTCCCACGCGCGGATGGACGAGTTGCGCGAGGCGCGCCCGGCGTTCCGCAGCACGGCGGGGCACGGGTTCTGGGTGCTGACCCGGTACGACGACATCCTCGCGGCCTTCCAGGACCCGGAGACGTTCTCCAGCCGCGCGATCGCCGTCACCGACCCCGACCCGGCGCACCAGTGGATCCCCGTCATGCTGGACCCGCCGCTCCACACGACGTGGCGGCGGTTACTCCGGCCGTTCTTCACCCCTGTCGCCGCCGCCGTCCTGCGGGACCGGATCACCCGGCACTGCGCCGCGCTGATCGACGGCTTCGCGTCCCGGGGATCATGCGATTTCGTCACCGACTTCGCCCGGCTCTACCCCACCGCCATCTTCCTGGAGCTGGTGGGCCTGCCCACCGAGCGGCTGGAGGAGTTCCTCGAGTGGGAGCACGCCATCCTCCACTCGCCTCCCTCCACCGGAGGACGGGGCGCGGCCATGGCGGCGCTGACGGCCTGCCTCACCGAGCTCATCCAGGACCGCCGCACCCGTCCGCGCGAGGACCTGATCAGCGCCGCGACCGGGTTCACCGTGGACGGCCGGCCCGTCACCGACGAGGAGCTGCTCGAACTCTGCGTCCTGCTGTTCCTCGCCGGCCTCGACACCGTCGCCGCCCAGCTCTCCTACATCTTCTGGCATCTGGCGCGCGACGGCGCCGCCCGCGCACGCATGGCCGGCGACCCGGACGTCATCCCCGACGCGATCGAGGAGTTCCTGCGCGTCTACGCGCCCGTCCTGCCCGCCCGCAAGCTCACCCGCGACGTCGAGATCCACGGCTGCCCGATGAAGGCGGGCGACATGGTCATGCTCCCGACCGCCATGGCGACCCGCGACCCGCGCGCCGTGCCCGCCGCCTCCGCCGTCGACATCGACCGGCCGCCGGCCCGGCACCTGGCCTTCGGCGCGGGACCGCACCGCTGCCTCGGCTCCCACCTCGCCCGGCTCGAACTCCAGATCGCGCTGCGCGAGTGGCACGCACGCATCCCCGACTACCGCATCGCCCCGGACGCGCGGCCGGTCGAGCACGCCAGCCTCGTCCTCGGCCTGGAGACCCTGCCCCTGACCTGGTGAGTTTCAGTCCCTGAAGGGCTCGGAGCCGGGGCTGAAAGCCGGTTGAAAGCGGCCTGAAGCCAGGGGCGCGCACGCTTCGGGGCATGAACATCGAGGCACGGCAGACGGCCATCCAGGTGACCGGGCTGCGGAAGGCGTTCGGGGACAAGACCGTCCTCGCCGGGGTCGACTTCGAGGTCCCGCGCGGGACGGTCTTCTCCCTGCTCGGCCCCAACGGGGCGGGGAAGACGACGGTGGTGCGGATCCTGTCCACGCTGATCCCCGCGGACGGCGGCGAGGTCAGCGTGGCGGGCCGGGACCTCGGAAGGGACCCGGACGGGGTGCGCCGGGCGATCGGCGTGACCGGCCAGTACTCGGCGGTGGACGGGCTGCTGACAGGCCGGGAGAACCTGATCCTCATGGCGGACCTGCACCGGCTCGGCAAGGCCGGCGGGCGCCGGGCCGCCGCCGAGCTGCTGGAGCGCTTCGACCTGGTGGAGGCGGCGGACCGGACGGCCGCCACCTACTCGGGCGGGATGCGGCGGCGGCTCGACATCGCGATGACGCTGATCGGCGACCCGCAGATCATCTTCCTGGACGAGCCGACGACCGGGCTCGACCCGCGCAGCCGCCGCACCATGTGGGAGATCATCCGCGAGCTGGTCAGGGGCGGCGTGACGGTCTTCCTGACGACGCAGTACCTGGAGGAGGCCGACCACCTCGCCGACAGGATCGCGGTCCTCGACGGCGGCCGGCTCGTCGCCGAGGGGACCTCGGACGAGCTGAAGCGGCTCGTCCCCGGCGGCCACGTCCGGCTGCGGTTCTCGGACCAGGCGTCGCTCGACGCGGCGGCGCGGACGCTCGGCCCGGTGACGCGGGACGACGACGCGCTCGCCCTCCAGGTGCCCGGGGACGGCGGCGTCGCCTCCCTGCGGGCGCTGCTCGGACGGCTGGAGGAGGCCTCGATCGAGGTCGGCGAACTGTCCGTCCACACCCCCGATCTGGACGACGTCTTCCTCGCCCTCACCGGCAGGACCGACACGACCCGCACGTCCGGCAGGACCGACGAGAAGGTGACCTCGCGATGACCACGCTCACGCACGCGGCGGCCGACTCCGCGACGATGCTGCGCCGCAACCTGCGGCACGCGCTGCGCTACCCGTCCCTGACGATCGGCGGGATGATGATGCCGATCCTGATCCTGCTGCTGTTCGTCGGCGTGTTCGGCAACGCGCTCGGCGAAGGCGTCGGCGGCGCGGCCAAGGGCGACTACATCCAGTACGTCGCGCCGGGCATCATCCTCATGGCCATCGCGTCCGGATGCATGGCGACGTCGGTCTCGGTGTGCGTCGACATGACCGAGGGCATCGTCGACCGGTTCCGGACGATGGCGATCTCACGGTCGTCGCTGCTCACCGGGCACGTCGTGGGCAGCATGATCCAGACGGTGGTCAGCACCGCCGCCGTCGTCCTCGTCGCGGTCGCGATGGGCTTCCGGACGAGCGCCGGCGCGGCGGACTGGCTCGCGGCCGCCGGCCTGCTGCTGCTCCTCACGTTCGCGCTGACCTGGGTCGCCGTCACGCTCGGGCTGCTCGCGAAGAACCCCGAGGGCGCGAGCAACACGCCGCTGATCATCCAGTTCCTGCCGTTCGTCGGGAGCACGATCGTCCCGCCGGAGTCGATGCCGGCCGGGGTCCGGTGGTTCGCCGAGTACCAGCCGTTCACCCCGATGATCGAGACGCTGCGCGGGCTGCTGGCGGGCACGCCGAGCGGGCGGGACGCGGCGGTCTCCGTCGCCTGGTGCGTCGGCCTCGCCGTCGCCGGCTACGCGTTCTCCAAGGTGCTGTTCGACCGGAAGGCGCCCCGCTAACCCGGCGCCTCGCCGCTCAGCCCGCCGTGTACTCGCGCGCGAGTTCGCGGGCGGCGGCCAGCAGTTCCGCACGGCCCAGGCCGGCGTACTCCGACACCGCGTCGTGGTACGCCGGCCCGTCGGCGTCCAGCGCGGCGCGGCTGATCGCCGCCGTGGACATGGTCGACTGGAAGGAGCGGATGTGGTGGAGGCGCTGCGCCAGCGCGATCGCGCGGGCGGCCCGCGTCCGGACGGTCTGGGCGGCATCGGGACGGGCGAGGTCGACCATGGCCAGCGCGAGCAGCAGCCCGCCGCAGACGGGCAGGTCCATGTAGAACGCGGGCATCGGGAACGGCGGACTGTCGACCAGGGTCGCCAGTCTGGGGAGGAGGCCGGTGACGATGTCCTCGACGAGGGCGACGCGGCCGTGCCGGGCGTGCGCGACGGCGGTGACGCAGTGGGCCTCCACCGTCCACGGGTCGAGGCCGGTGTGCGGCATCGGGCCCTCCTCGGCCGCGAGCCGCTCCACCGCCTCCCGCCAGAGGCGCAGACCGGTGTCGGCGTCGCCGCGGCCGAGGGCGATCTCCGCACGGGCTCCCAGGTAGAAGGCGGCCGTGCCGAAGGACTCCTCCGGCCCGTGGACGAGCGACCGGTCGAGCCACCGCTCGGCCTCGTCGTACTCGCCGAGCGCGAGGTGGCCCGACGCGATGGCCCACATCAGCCCGAACATGTCAGGCCACCTGTACCGCTCCAGCAGCCCCAGCGATATCCGCAGATGGTGCAGGGCCCGGTCAGCCTGGTCGAGCTGCATCAGCAGTTCGCTGAGGCGGGAATGGGCGAGCAGCCGGCACCACGGGATGTCCGGCTCGCAGGTCTTCTCGAGCATGGCCTCGGTCGCCGCGAGCGCCCCGGCCACGTCGCCGTCGCGTTCCCGCACGTATCCGGCGGCGCAGTTCGCGAGGGCGGCGACGAGCGGATCGTCCCGGGAGCACATCTCGTCCAGGACGGAGCCGCCGGGGGCGAGGATCTCCGGCAGGGCGGCCAGCACCGTCGCCAGCGCGGAGACGAGGCCGGTCGGCGGCGCGGGCGGGAGGCGGCGCAGCGCGACGAGCGCGCGGGTCGCCTGCGGTCCCTTGAGCAGGCCCGTCGCGAGGACGTTGAGGGACAGTGCCGCCCGTGTGACCTCGATGTCCTCCGGGCCGGGGCGCAGGCGGCTCAGGAGCCCGGCCGTCTCCTCCGCCAGGACGGTCAGCCGGCTGTAGGCCGCCTCCAGCGTCCAGGCGCCGCCGAGGAGGGCGGTCACCGCCGCGACGGCCGGGCCGTCCCGGCGGGCGAGGCCGTGGCGCAGTGCCTGCTGGAGGTTGTCCTGCTCGACCCGCACGCGCTCTGCGGCCGCGAACGGCTCGGTGCCGAACAGCGCCTCGTGGTGCGCCGCGCCGAACTCCCGTGCCCAGGCGAGCATGCCGCTCACGGCACGGTCGGTCTCCCCTTCCGCCTCCCGATGGGCCGCGCTGAACTCGCGGACGCTCTCCAGCATCCGGAACCGGGTCTCGGGACCGCCCTCGGCCGGTTCCAGCAGGGACTGGTCGACAAGGTCCTGAAGGACCTCCAGCGTGTCGCCGCCGCCCAGGACGTGGCGCGCCGCCGCCGCGGTGAAACCGGCCGGGAAGACCGACAGCAGCCGCATGGCCTGCCGCCCGGACGGGGAGAGCAGGTTCCAGCTCCAGTCCACGACCGCGTGCATGGTCCGGTGCCGGGACGGCGCGTCGCGCGCGTTGCCGCGCAGCAGGGCGAACCGGTCGTCCAGACCGCGGGCGATCTCGGCCGCGGACATGACCCGGACGCGTGCCGCCGCCAGTTCGATCGCGAGGGGCAGCCCGTCCAGGTGGCGGCACAGCTCCTCCACCGGGCCGGGCGGCAGGTCCACACCCGGACGCGCCGCGTGCGCACGCCGGCGGAACAGCTCGGCGGAGGTCGGCGGGTCCAGCGCGGGCAGCGGGTACACCGACTCCGACGACAGCCCGAGCGGCGCGCGGCTCGTGGTCAGGATCCGCAGGTCCCCGGTCGTCGACACCAGTGCGCCCGCGAGGCCGGCGGCGCCCTCCACGACGTGCTCGCAGTTGTCCAGCACGAGCAGGGCGGAGCCGGGCCCGAGCACCTCGGCGATCGCCGAGGCCAGGTCGCCCGGCCCGCCGAGGCGGCCGCGGGCCCGCGGCGACTCGCCCACCCCGAGGACGGACGCGACCTCGCCCGCGACGTCCTCGTCCCGCGCGACTCCGGCGAGCGGGACGTAGTGCACCGCCCGCTCCGGAGCCTCCCGCGCGACGGCGTTCGCCAGCCGCGTCTTGCCCAGCCCGCCCGCCCCGACGATCGAGGTGACGCGGGAGGTGCGCAGCAGGCCCAGGACGGCGGCGAGGTCCCCGTCCCGGCCGAGCAGCTGGTTCGGCTCGTGCGCCACGCCGCGCCGGACGGCAGGCGCCTCGTCCCGGAGCAACTCCTGCTGGACGCGCTGGAGCGCGCTTCCCGGATCGGTGCCGAGATCGTCCCGCAACGAGCGCCGGTAGGACTCGTACCGCGCCAGCGCGGCCGAGGGACCCGCCGTCGCGGCCTCGCAGCGCAGCAGCTCCGCGAGCACCTCCTCGTCGCGCGGACGGTCCCGTGCGACGCCGCTGAGCGCCTCGAAGCCCTCCGCGTGCCTGCCGAGGCGCGCCAGGGCCAGAGCGCGGGCCCGGGTCAGCGTCCAATAGGTCGAGGCCCGGTTCGCGCGCAGGACGGACAGCGGATCGTCACCGTCGTCCGGCTCGGGCGGCCCGTCCCATAGCGCCAGCCCGACCTCCGCGTGGGCGAGCGCGCCCGCGTGGTCGCCGTCGCGGGAACTCCGCGCGCTCGCGGACGCGGCGAGCAGCACGGCGGAGGCGTCCACCGCGGACTCGTCCAAGCCGAGGCGGTACCCGGTCGGCATGCTGGCGATGACGTCCGTGCCCAGTTGCGACCTCGCCCGGGAGACCACGACCTGGAGCGCCTTCACCGGGTTCTCCGGACGCTCCTCCGGCCACAGCCCGTCCACCAGCCGGACGACGGACACGCCCGCCCGGGGCTCGTCCGCCAGGAGGGCGAGCAGCCCGCGCAGGCGCGGGCTCGTGACGTCCCGTCCCCGGCACGCGACCCCGGACAGCAGCCTCAACTCGACCGAGCCGCTGGGGACGGGCTCAAGGGGGAGGGAGTCAGCCACGGGGACAGACTAGGACGCCTTCGACAAAACGCGATAGAACGCGTGTCCGGCGCGCCGCCGAGTGAGGCCGTCACCAGGTGGAGGGGAAGAGGCGGTGCTTCAGGAGGAGGTCGATCTGCGCGGCCGCCTTCTTGACGTCGCCGCACGGACACAGGTAGCCGTGCCGCCCCCGCTGGGCGTCGTGGTAGGCCCAGGCGCCTCCCGGGGTCGCGAGGACGCTCACCACGATGCCGACGTCCTTGGTCCCCCTCGCGTGGATCCACAGCAGCGGAACCGGGACGGGGAACTCCTCGCGCCGGTAGAACTTCACGAACCGCCAGCCCTGCGGAGCCAGGACGGCGGCCAGCTCGTCCAGGTACCGCGCGGCCGTCTCGTGGCCCCGGCGGGTGCGCCACCGCAGCAGGTGGCGTTCGGCAAGGGCGGCTACAGCCCGCACTTCGCCCACGTGAGCTTCCCTCCCTCCACCAGCGGCCGCGTCCCCCAGTCGAGTGCGAGAGCGGCCACCATCAGCAGACCGCGCCCGCCGATGGATGTGAGGCTCTCCTGCCGGACGACAGGCCGCCCCGCGCCGCCGTCCCAGACCTCGATCGTGGGCAGGCCGTCGCGCTCGTCCCGGAACACCCGGAGGACGATCGGCCCCTCCCCGTGGAGCAGCGCGTTCGTGACCAGCTCGGAGACGATGACTTGCCCGTTGTGGTCGTCGCTGACCTCCCAAGCGGCGAAGCGCTCGGCGACGAACCGCCGCGCCCTGGCCGGCGCCTGCTCGTCCGGTTCGAGGACGAGCGTGGAAACGTCCTCGCCGCATATCCCCGCGACGTCCTTTGTGAATGGATGCATACGACGAGCCGCTCCGTCCTGTCCGATTCGCCAGGCAGATTGCGAAAATGCATTCCGCTATGACCGTTTCATGGGGAACTGTCAAAACGTTCGGGTCGAACATTCCGACCTTCGTTTCCGGCATCCCCTGGCCGAGCATCGCGCAAAGTGCCATGCTGGGAAATGCGAAAGCAATGCCACAGGGCAACCTCGGACCATGGCCCCCGACCGCTGGTCATCCTGCCCTCAACCGGTGGAAGCAATTCCGCTGGTCAGTAGCTCGGCGAACACTTCCTTGGGCTTCTTGAATCCGAAGATAGCGCGGGGTCGGTTG
>NZ_JBEZFD010000002.1:144397-577532 GCF_040649235.1 Spirillospora sp. NPDC049024 | reverse complement strand
GCGGCGGGTCCTGAGCAGGCCCGCCGCACCGCCCGCGGTGTTCCGGGGGACCGCGTTTCCCGGGATATAGGATCTTGATCGTGAGCAAACGGACCCATCCGCGCGGAACCGCCCGCCCGGTCAGGCTTCTCGGGGACCCGGTCCTGCGCACCGAGTGCGACCCGGTCCGGACGTTCGACGCGTCGCTGGAGCGCCTCGTCGACGACATGTTCGCCACCATGTACGAGGAGGACGGCGCCGGCCTCGCCGGGAACCAGATCGGCGTCGGGCTGCGGCTGTTCGTCTACGACGTCGAGGACGACAAGGGCCGCCGCCACATCGGCCACGTCGTCAACCCGGAGCTGGTGGCCGCCGACGGCGAGCAGGTCGTCGAGTCGGAGGGCTGCCTGTCCGTCCCCGGCCTGCGCTTCGACACCCCCCGCTACCACCACGCCGTCGTCGAGGGCGTGGACGTGAAGGGCCGTCCCGTCCGCGTCGAGGGCACCGGGTACTTCGCCCGCGCCCTGCAGCACGAGTGCGACCACCTGGCGGGCAGGGTCTACATCGACGTGCTGTCCGGGGACGCCCGCCGCGAGGCCATGCGGGCGATCCGCGCGCTCCGCGAGTAGGCGGCGCCGGCACTTCCCGTCCCGTGCGGACCACCTGTCCGGCGCGTGCGCTCAACCTGTCCTCCGCGCGCATTCAGGAGACGTTCAGGTTGGGATGTAAACCTCTGCGATGATGTGGAGGGGGACTGTGCAAGTGGTTGAACGTGCGGCGAACGGTGGCAGGACGGCGGAGGCGACGCTCCTCGTCGTCGAGGACGAGCCCAACATCCTGGAGCTCCTCGCCGGCAGCCTGCGCTTCACCGGATTCGACGTGATCACCGCCACCAACGGGGCGGACGCGGTGCAGTCGGCG
Organism: Spirillospora sp. NPDC049024; assembly: GCF_040649235.1. NCBI lineage: Bacteria > Bacillati > Actinomycetota > Actinomycetes > Streptosporangiales > Thermomonosporaceae > Spirillospora > Spirillospora sp. NPDC049024. The sequence continues at coordinate 576,632 of NZ_JBEZFD010000002.1, read as the reverse complement.
CGGCGGCACCGCCCCGACCTGATCGTGCTGGACGTGATGCTGCCCGACATCGACGGGTTCGACGTCGCGCGGCGGCTGCGGTCCGGCGGCGACCACACCCCCGTGCTGTTCCTGACCGCGCGGGACGCCGTCCAGGACCGGATCAAGGGGCTGACGATCGGCGGCGACGACTACGTCACCAAGCCGTTCAGCCTGGAGGAGGTCATCGCCCGCATCCGGGCGGTGCTGCGCCGGTTCCGCGGCGGGGCGACCGAGCCGCCGCCGCGGATGGTGTTCGCCGACGTCGAGCTGGACGAGGACAGCCACGAGGTGTGGCGCGGCGGCAGGCCCGTCCAGCTGTCGCCGACCGAGTTCAAGCTGCTGCGCTACTTCATGGCCAACGCGGGCCGGGTCGTGTCCAAGGCGCAGATCCTCGACCACGTGTGGAACTACGACTTCCGCGGCGACGCGGGCATCGTCGAGTCGTACGTGTCCGCGCTGCGCCGCAAGGTCGACAACACCGAGCCGCGGCTCATCCACACCCTGCGCGGCGTGGGCTACGTGCTGCGCGAGCCGACGAGAACGGGCTGATGGCCACGCGGGCCCCGGCGACCGCCGCCCCTCCCGAGGTGCGGGGCGCCGCCGGCGCGGCGCCCACCGGGGGCCTCGCACGGACGTGGGCCCGCACGTCGCTGCGCGTCAAGCTGATCGCCGGGATGCTCGTCCTGGTCACCCTCGGCATGACGGTGATGAGCGCGGCGGGCGCGTCGGTGCTGCGGCAGTACCTCGTCGGACGGGCCGACGACCAGCTGCGCGGCTCGGTCGGGCGGGCGATCGACCAGGTCGTCCCGCAGCTGGAGAGCGGCCAGACGCGGATCACCGTGCGGATTCCCAGCGAGATGTACGGGCAGGTCCGCACCACCGACGGCCGCTCGCTCGGGCAGAACGAGGCGTGGAGCGAGGCCGGCCACCCGCGGCTCCCGGCGAACCTGAACGAGCACATCGACCGGCCGTTCACCGTCACCGGGACCGGCGGGTCGACCTGGCGGATCCTGGCCGAGCCGATCTCCGACGGCACGGTGCTCGTGCTCGCGTTCAGCATGGAGGAGATCGACCGGACCGTGCAGCGGCTCGTGGTGATCGACGCGATCGTCGGGCTGCTGGTGCTGGCCGTGCTGGTGGTCTTGGGCGTCGCCGTCGTCCGGGCCAGCCTGCGGCCGCTGTGGGCGGTGGAGGCGACCGCGGGCGCGATCGCGGCGGGCGACCTTTCCCGGCGCGTCCCGGAGGCCGACCCGGGGACGGAGATGGGACGGCTCGGACGGTCGCTGAACACGATGCTCGGGCAGATCGAGGCGGCGTTCCGGGCGCGCGCGGAGTCGGAGGCCGCGGCCCGGCGATCCGAGGAGACGGCGCTGCGCTCGGAGGAGCGGATGCGGCGGTTCGTCGCGGACGCCAGCCACGAGCTGCGGACCCCGCTGACCGCGATCCGCGGGTTCGCCGAGTTCTACCGGCAGGGCGCGGCGCGCACCCCCGAGGAGGCGGAGCGGCTGATCGGCCGGATCGAGGAGACCGCCTCCCGGATGGGCCTGCTCGTGGAGGACCTGCTGCTGCTCGCCCGGCTCGACCGGCAGCGCCCGATCGAGCGGCGCCCGGTGGACCTGCTCGCCGTCGCCGCCGACTCCGTCCAGGAGGCGAGAATCCTCGCACCCGAGCGCACGATCGACCTCACCGTCGAGGCAGGACTGGCGTACCAGGTGCGGGGGGACGAGCCGCGGCTGCGCCAGGTCCTCGGCAACCTGCTCAGCAACGCCGTCGCGCACACGCCGGAGGGCACGCCGATCGAGGTGCGGCTGTCGCCGGGCACGCTGCGCGGCGAGCCGGCTGCGGTCGTCGCGGTCGCCGACCAGGGGCCCGGCCTGGCCCCCGAGCAGGTCGACCGGGTCTTCGAGCGCTTCTACCGCTCCGACGAGGGCCGCTCCCGCGACCACGGCGGCGCCGGTCTCGGGCTGGCCATCGTCGCCGCGCTCGTCGCGGCCCACGACGGCGAGGTCCGCGCCGACTCCGCACCCGGCGAGGGCGCGACGTTCACGGTCGTCCTTCCTCTGGCGGAAGACTAGAGGCGGCATTCAGGAAACGTTCAGGATCGTGGGTTCCAATGGACGCACAGGGCGCGCCCCGGTCTCGACGGGGAGCGGGAGGCCGCGCCCTGGCCAGCTTGGACGGACGATCGGTACGACCGGCCGGTCACCGCGGCCGAGGGGACGACCCCTCGGCCGCTTTTTCATGACTTGTAGGCGTTCAGCACACTTTCAGGTCGGCTCCAGGCGGCCTGCAGACCCGGGGCGCACTCTTCATGGTGAGAGAGCGACAGGGGGATCCAGATGAACGCCGACAGGCCGCAGCAGCAGCCCTGGGAGCCCGGCGGAGCCGGGGAGCCCGGAAGACCCGGATTCGACCCGTACCCGCAGTGGACGGGCAACGTGCCGCCGCCACCGGCGGACGCTCCGTCCCGTCCGGGGATGTTCGGCACGGGGATGTTCGGCGCGGGGATGTTCGGCACGGCGCGGCACAAGCTCGCCGCCGTGGGCGCCGCGACGGCACTGGCCCTGGGGGCGGGCGGCGCCGGCGCGGGGGTGACGCTGGCGCTGACGCACAAGAGCACCGTCTACTCGAGCCCGACGGCGGTCTCCGGGGTCGCGTCCAAGAGCACGACCGCGCAGGTCGCCGCCGCCGTCCAGCCGAGCGTGGTGTCGATCCAGGCCCGGACGGCGTCCGGCGTGGAGGGCGGCTCCGGCGTGATCCTCCGCTCGGACGGGGTGATCCTCACCAACGCGCACGTGGTGTCCGGCGCCCAGCAGGTCGCGGTGAAGTTCAGCGACGGCAGGACCGCGTCCGCGCAGGTCCTCGGCGCCAACACCGGGGAGGACGTCGCCGTCGTCAAGGCGGAGGGGGTGTCGGGCCTGAGGCCGGCGACGCTCGGCTCCAGCCGCGCCGTGGCGGTCGGCGACCAGGTCCTGGCGGTGGGCAGCCCGCTCGGGCTGGACGGTTCGGTGACGTCCGGCATCGTCAGCGCGCTGGGCCGCGAGATCCAGGAGGGCGGCGACCAGCAGCAACTCCCGCCGGGGCTCCAGGGCCGGTTGTCGCAGCAGCAGCAGACCGTGATCAAGAACGCGATCCAGACCGACGCCGCCATCAACCCCGGCAACTCCGGCGGCGCGCTGGTCAACGCCGCGGGCCAGGTGATCGGCGTCAACACCGCCATCGCCACGTCCGGGAGCAGCAGCGGGAACATCGGGGTCGGCTTCGCCATCCCGATCGACTCCGCCAAGAAGGCCGCCGACGCGATCATCGCCGGCGCACAGGTCTGACCCGGGACGCCGTCCGGCCAGGGCTCTTGGGGGAGCGGGCGGACGGACGGCGGACCGGGGCAGGGGGTCCTCCCGGCCGGGCCGGGTGGGAGGACCTGGCAAGGGATGAGCGGCCGCGTGACCTGCCTGCGGGTCACGCGGCCGCTCTGTGCCGCCCGTGCTCTGCGCCGCCCCGCGCTCAGCTCCGCACCCGGACGGCCGGACGCCGCCTCACCTTCGCCAGCATCCGCCGCGTCGTGAGCAGGTAGTACTCCCGCGGCAGCGTGCGGACCCGCAGCGGGAGCCGCGGATAGACGAGCGCGATCGCCCCGATCAGGAGCCGGAACCGGCGCTCCCGTCCCGGGGTCCACTTCCACCCGTACTGCTCGCGGATCGGCGCGGGCATCAGGCCCGCGGTGAGCAGCCGGATCGCCATCAGGCCGGGCGCGTGCAGCGGCCCGCCCGGCAGCCTCGGGTGGAGCACCTGCTCGGCGATGGCCCGCGACGCGTCGCTGATCTCCAGGCTGTGCAGCATGTCCGCGTAGTACCCGCGGAACTGCGGGTAGGTCTCCGGCATCCGCTCCTCCGGGCAGCCGAGGATCGTCGCGTAGACCTTGGTCTGCCCGTAGAACTCCGCGAGCTCCGCCTCGGTGAACGTCCGCCGGAAGACGAGCTGGTAGAACTGCACCGCCACCGCGAACAGCGTGGACGCGACCCACACCTGCAACTCGGGGTCGTTCGCCTCGTAGTCGGGGCCGGTGACGGCCGCGTGCCCCTTGGTGACGAGGGCGCTGAGCGTCTCGGCCTCCTCCCGCGTCCCGAACTGCACCGCGTAGAGCCACCCCATCGTGTTCCGCAGCCTGCGCAGCGGGTCGTCCGCCGTGTAGCTGTGGTCGTAGACGCCCTGCGCCACCTTGGGATGGGCCGTCTGCAGCAGCGACGCGGCGCCGCCCGCGGCGATCAGCACGCCCTCCCGCGTGATGACGCGGATGAGGTCGTCGTCCCGGAACAGTCCATCGTCCATGGCAGGCACGTTCTCAGCAGGCGCGTTCATGGCGCCCAGTGTAAGTAAGTACTTTCCTTGTCGCCAGCGAGGGCCGCGGGCCGGAAGTTATTGGAGCGACGATCCGTCCCTTCCCTGCGACAATGGGGACATGCCCGCCCAGATCCATGTCCGCGGCTCGGTCTCCATCCCGGAGTCCGAGCTCGCCTGGCGCTTCTCCCGCTCCTCGGGGCCGGGCGGGCAGCACGTCAACACCAGCGCCACCGCCGCCGAGCTCTCCTTCGACGTCGCGAACTCCCCGTCCCTCCCCGAGCCGCTGCGCGCCCGCGCCCTGGAGCGCCTCTCCGGCCGGCTGGTCCGCGGCGTCCTCACGATCCGCGCCGAGGAGTACCGCTCCCAGCAGCGCAACCGGGACGCCGCCCGCACCCGCCTGGCGACGATCCTGGCCGAGGCGACGGCCCCTCCCCCGAAGAAGCGCATCCCGAAGAAGATCCCCCGCGGCATCAACGAGCGCCGCCTGGAGAACAAGAAGCGCCGCAGCGCCGTGAAGCGCCAACGCAACGCCCGCTGGGACTGACAGCGCCCAAGCGGAGACACTTCCCATCCCGCGGCGCGAGGTCATCTCGGGCCGAATCCGGCAGCAAGAAGAGAAACAACACCACACCCTTATGACAATTCGCCCGTCCTGCCGCCGCAGCCCGACGACCAGGGAACTTACGGCGCGGATCACCAAGCTCGTGGGCCGGTCATAGCTGCCACAGGGGTCGTTCCAATCTGGGACGGACGTGCAAGAACGGCGCAAGCCGCATGCAAGCGGTGTAGTGGACCATGCTCCGAACACGACCGTCGATTATCGAGTCGGCTTCCCATTCCCCTGGAGGGTCGGTTGAGGTTACAGCCGCGCCATAGGACCATCCTGACCTTGGCTCTTGCTTGCTCACTTCCCGTTCTGGGCGCTCAAACAGGCCCGGCCGCCGCCGATCCCACGCCGGCACCGCAGCGGCCTTCTCCGAATGGCCAGGAGATTTCGCCCGAGGTGCCACAGGTCAGACCCGACCAGAGGGCAGGGTTGCTGGGGAGCGGCTGGAAGCAATCGAGCGATACCGCCTGGACCACGATCGGCGACGCGACCGGGTTCCATGTGCTGGTCGCGGATGCGAAGACGGGCTACACATGGCGGACCGCCGCGACGCTCTCGGTGCCGGGGCTGGAGACCGACCAGTGGGTGGGGAACGCCTGCCTGACCGCGTCGGGGCGTCGGGCGATGGTGGTGTATGCGCCGCGCTCCTTCACCAACACGGCCGAGCTGGCCCGCCGGGGCGGCTTCACGGCTGTGGTGGACCTCCGGACGGGCGCGGTGCGCAAGCTTCCGATCACCACCAGCCTCGCTTACTTCAACCCGGGTTGCGGCAGTGGTGAGACCGCTGTCCTGACTCAGGAGGGCGACGAGGACCTGGGGAGGACACGGCTCGTGAAGGTCGACACCGCAACGGGCCGCGCGGGCAAGGGCGTCCAGGTGAAGGGGCAGATCACCTCGGCCGTCCCCACTTCTGCGGGGATCACTGCGGCCGAAGGGTACCGCCTGGTCGACATCACCGGCGCCGGCCGGGTACGACGGCTCGCCGCGACCGCGAGCGTCCCGTCGTCCCTGCGGGTCGACCGCGAGGGCGCGGTCTCGTACCTGGATCGGAACGGCGGCACCACTCGCCTGTTGCGTACCCGCGGAAAGAAGACGACGGTGCTGGCGGAGGCGCCCGCTGGACAGCTCGGCCTCCGCCAGGGCACCGGCGGGCGGCTCTATCTCACCGGCCGCCCCAGCAGGGTCTCCCGCCTGCCCGCCGGCATCAAGCGGCTGAACGCGCCGGCCCGAGCGGAGATCTCCACCCACGGGGCGATCGCGCTCACCACGGTCACGTCCAGGCAGGATCCGTTCCGCAAGGTCCGCACCGCCGAGTCGGCGCCGGATCCCGACGGCCCGCAACGCGTCACGATCAACGCCACCGTCACCGGCACCGGCAGGACCGCGGCGTTCACCGTCGACCCGGATGCCCGGCTGTCGCCGAGGCACCGGCAGGGCCAGGCCCGAGTGCGCGTGTACGATACGGCTCCGGCCTCATCGACCCGGCTGCGAGCCGCGAGCGGCTCTCCCACCAACCCGACCGACACCGACGGCTGGTGTTCGATCTCCCGCAATGACATCCGCGCGATGGCCTACCAGCCCACACCCCGGCAGGTGGAATGGGCGGTGGACATGGCGGTGCTCGGGGCGGATGTGAGCCGGCCCGCCGGGTTCAAGGGATTCGGGCTCGCGGCGTACTCCACCCAGGGCCTCTTCCCCAGGCGCAACGACGTCAACGTCCCGCCGCAGATCTTCCTGGGCATCCTGTCGCAGGAGTCCAACCTCTGGCAGGCCTCCCGCACCGCGCTGTCGGGCGAATACGGCAACCCGCTGGCGGGCAACATCTACGGTCTCGAACTGGACGACAAGACCGGTGACATCAAGGATTGGGTCATTCACTGGGACAAGGCCGACTGCGGATACGGTATCTCGCAGCTGACCGACGGGATGCGCAAGCCCGAACATGCCAAGGACGGCGAGGCGACCCTGCCGTACAACGCGCAGAAGGCCGCCGCGCTGGACTACGCCACCAGCATCGCCGCAGGACTGCAACTGGTGCAGGACAAGTGGAACCAGACGTACACCGCCGGCATGAAGCTGCACAACGGCGACTCCACTAGAATCGAAAACTGGTTCTACGCGACCTGGGCCTACAACAGCGGCTTCTACCCCAAGGCCGACGCGGCCAATAACAACGGCGCCTGGGGTCTGGGCTGGTTCAACAACCCGATCAATCCGCGGTATCCCGCCGACAGAAACCCGTTCCTGCACGGAAACAGCTGGGGCGACGCGGCCCACCCGCAGGACTGGCCGTACCCGGAGAAGGTCCTGGGGTTCGCCTCCTATTCCATAGACACCCCCGACGGTCCGGGATTCCGGCCCGCCTGGTGGACCACCGAGGACAACCGGACCAAGGCCACCGCACCTTACGACACCTTCTGCGACGGCACCAACCAGTGCGAGCCCGGCGCCAGGTACGTGCCGAACGACCCTGACGTCATCGGGCAGCCCGCGGGGCCGTGCGCGCACAAGAATCCCGCCAACGGCCTGTACGACCTGCACTGCTATTACAACCAGCCCGCGCAGTGGAAGGATGACAACTGCGCCTCGTCATGCGGCAATCCGATCAACCGGTTCGAGGACGACTACCCCGAACAGCCCGACGGCACCCATTACCCGCCACAGTGCAACAAGACCGCGGGGCTGCCATCGGGCGCGCTGGTGGTCGACGACGTCCCCAGCGGAACCCCCGTTCATCAGTGCGGCTCCAGCAGCAGTGCCGGCAGTTTCGGCTTCACCTTCACCGAAGACACCGACCAACCCGGCACCTACCCCGGAAAGATCGATCTTCATCAGCTCGGCGGAGGCTACAGCGGGCATTTCTGGTTCGGCCACACCCGCAAGCCCGGTGACCGCAACAAACTCGCCTTCACCGGGACCTGGACGCTGGGCCAACAGATCAGCGGTTGGGCACGGGTCCTCGTCCATCTACCCGACCACGGTGCCCACACCCAGCAAGCCAAGTACCAGATCAACCTCGGAAACGGTACGCGGACCCGGTATGTCAACCAGAACCGAAGAGGGAACGCCTGGGTTTCCATCGGCGTTTACCAATTTTCCGGCACACCGCAGGTCAAGCTGACCAACCAGACCGAGGACGGCTACGGCGAGGAGGACATCGCCTACGACGCGATCGCCTTCCAGAAGCTCCCCGGAAAGCCCCGGCATATCGTCGCCGCCCTCGGCGACTCCTATTCCTCCGGCGAGGGCGCCGGGAACTACCTTCCCGAGACCGACACCCAGCACGGCGACACCCGCTGGAACGCCTGCCGCCGCAGTCTCAACGCCTGGCCCCGCAAGATGAGACTGCCCGGCACCAACGACCCGACCGGCACGCTCGCCGACGACTGGAACGCCAACGTGGAACTCGGGTTCGTGGCGTGCTCAGGAGCATGGAACCGCAACGTCACCGGCGTCTACTACAACGAATGGTATCCCGGCCATCCCTCCCACTGGGACATCCGCAACGAGTACGAACGCGGCGAAGGGCAGTTCCGCGAGGTGGCCCAGATCAACTCGGGCGTGCTGAGCAGTGACACCACTCTGGTCACCCTCACCATCGGCGGCAACGACCGCGACACCTTCACCGCCGCGATGCTGGAATGCGGCAACATCACCAACTGCTCCGGCGGCCTGCTGACCAAGTACAAGCCATTGGTCGACGAGTCGATCGGCAACACCCGCGAAACTCTGAGCAAGATCCGCGCCAAGGCCCCGAACGCCCGCATCGTCTTGGTCGGCTACCCCGAGCTCCTCAGCCGCACCGTCAAGTGCGCGGGCTCCCTCTACTATGATCTGACCGAGACCCAAGCCTTGGGCGACCTGGTTCGTTACGGGACGACCGAGCAGAGGAAACTGGTCGCCGGGCTGGGCGACAACAAGATCGTCTTTCTGGACAAGGTCGTGGAGAAGTTCACCGGCCACGCCGGTTGCGACTCGGACGAGTGGATCAACAAGTTCGTCGACGGCCCCAATGGCGACGGAGACTTCCACCAAGGCGACCGACCAACACCGTTGTGCATCACCAATGGCACGTTCTGCTTCAGCCGCGAATCCTTCCATCCGAAGAGCTCCGGAACCACCGGCTACGCCGACCTGATCACCGCCTCCTGGCCCGCGCTCGGCTACTCGTGATCGCGATCGCAGCGACCTGAGCGCCCTTGACGCTCCCGGGTCCGTCCTGAGCAGGGCGGGCCCGGGAGCGTCTCCATGGCCCCGTTGACATCCCTGTTCGGCGCTTTCCTCGACGCAAGGAGAGTCTCAATCGTGACTCAGGGTCCCCGTGCCGACCATCCGGAACCAGACCGAGGCTGGCGGATGCTCGGCCGGCTCGGCTGCCTCACCGGACTGGTCGCGGTCGCCGCCGTCCCGTTCCTGCTGTGGTTCGGGCTGCCCTGGTGGTTGGACAAACCCCAACGCGACGCCGAGGGCAGGGTCAAAGACCAGGTGACCACTGCTCTGGACGCGGCGGCCCGCCGCGGCGGCATCGATCAGCATGCGGCCTTGCACGCCGCCGCCGCAGCTCACTCCCAGATGGTGCACTTCACCACCACTGGAACCCACGTTGAGATCGTCGTCCTGCAGATCGGCTACGGCGGCATGTTCGGCAAGGGCGTCGACGACTTCTGCTACCGCTTCACCGTCGACCGAGCTCCCACTCGGCGACCACGTATAGAAACGGCCAGACTCGACCGGTGCCCGCGCCCTCCCAGCACCCGTCCCCGGGCCATCGAGCAGATCCGCGAGACCGCTGAAGCCACCCGCGCCGAACTCCACACCGCGGCGGCCGCCGGCCGCCTCACCGAGCAACGGGTCCGGCCGATGGTCAGCGGGGACCTGAGCTCGCTCTGGTCCTTCCAGCGGAACGGGACCGAGACCATCATCGTCGCCGACTACATCTCCCTCACCCCCGCCGGCGAAGTCGAAGCGGCCGAATGCGCCCAGTTCAACATCGTCCAAGGACAGAAGACGCAGACGGCCACCATGTACCGACTACCTCAGTGCCCGTCTCAGTGAGCGGGACATCTCTTCGAATGCGGGGGGCGCGGTGCGCTTGGTCGCGGTGCCCAGGACCGCGGCGGCCCGCGGATCCGAGACACTAGAATGATCTTCATGTCTGCCGGGCTCGTGCTCATCGACCTCATGCCGCGCATCGTGGCGCTGCCGCTCGCCCCCCACTCCGGGGACGACGTACTCGACCGCTGCCGGACGCTCGCCAGGGCGTTCCGGGCGCAGGGGCGGCCGGTCGTGCTCGTGCGCGTCGAGCGTCCGGGCGTCGCCCACCAGCCGGCGGGCAGCGAACTGGCGCCCGGACTCGCCGAGCCAGGCGACGCCGTCGTCGTGAAGCGGACGATCGGCGCGTTCCACGGCACGGACCTGGACGAGCGGCTGCGCGAGCGAGGAGTGACGACGCTCGTCCTCGGCGGACTCGTCACGACCCTGGGCGTGGAGTCGACCGCGCGGGCCGCGAGCGACCACGGCTACGGGCTGGAGTTCGTCGCGGACGCCATGTCCGGTCTCACCGCCGAGGAGCACGACTTCGCCGTACGGCGGACGTTCCCGAGGTTCGGAACCGTGCGGAACACCGCCGACTACCTCTGACCGGCCTCCCCGGCGCCGGAGGGTCAGTCGCGGAACAGGGCCCGGCTCGTCCCCATCATGATCCGGTCATGCGGCCGCAGGGTACGCATGACGGACTCCAGGACGGGCCGCTCCATCGAGACGCAGCCCGCGGTCTGCCCCGTGCCGATGTGCATGAAGATCGCCGAACCGCTCCCCTGGACGATCCGCGAGTCCGGAGGCCGGTTGTAGTTGATCACCACGGCCTGCCGGTAGGGCCCGTTCCGCATGATCTTCGAGAGGTCCTCGTCGGCGGGCAGGCAGGCGCCCCGGTAGTAGCGGTTGTACCGCCGGTCCCCGATCGTCGACCCCCAGCAGTCGCCGCTCTCCCGCAGCCTGCGGTAGGGAAGGCGGGTGCCCGGGTCCCCTTCACCGAACGCCTCGGTGAGGCTGTACGAGCCGGTCGGCGACTTTCCGTCGCCCTCCCGCTTGGCCCCCTGTGCGGCGTACCCGTTCCGCCCGATGTGCCCGGGAGCGCTCAGAAGTGTCTTCCACGAGCGCCCCTTCCGGACGCATTCGGTGACGGTCACCTCGGTCGTCCCGTACCCGGCCGCCACGGCGAAGACCACATGCCGGGCCGCACCCGCCCCGTAGCGCGCCTTCCCTTGGCCGAGCGCCTGGCAGGGCTCCAACGCCCCCTCCTGAGCGGACGCCAGCGGCGCAGGAAGACCCGCAGCGAGCACCGCAGCGACAGAGAGAACTGAGGCCCGCGTGGCAATCGAACGCATTTCGCGGCTCCAGACTTTTCATCCGAACGGAGCGTGCCCAGCCCAGCACACTTCGCTCTCTACCCCGACCAAGGTCATCTCACCCCGGCCCGTCGGCGGGATCCGCGGTCAGGCGGCCGCGCCGTGCAGGCTTCCCTGTGGCCGGTTGGTGACAAGGACTAACTGCGTGTGAACGGAGCCGGTGGCGCGTCCGTCCCACACACGCCTCATCGATTGCTCTGCCTGTCCGGCGTGCTCGTCGGCTGCGCAGCGGGGAGCGGAGACAGCGGTTCCGGCGAGCCCGCCGCGGCCGAGCAGCCGGGCACGACGCCCCCGCCGTCCACGTCGCCTGCGTCCGCACCCGGCACCCGGGAGGCGAGCCGCGCTCCATCGGCCGGCGCCACCACTGCGGCCCCGTCGAAGTCGCCGGTGAAGGTCCGCGTCCGAAGGTGGTCGGCCGCAACCACCAGACGGCGCAGAACGAACTGCATGCCGCCGGGTTCTTCATGCTTGCGGAGAAGGACGCGACGGGGCGGGGGCGGATGCTGCTGTGGGATCGGAACTGGGTCGTCGTCCGGCAGTCCCCGAGAGCCGGTGCGAAGGTCGGCCCCGAATCGACGATCACCCTCTACTCGAAGAAGATCGGCGAATAGGGCGCCGGGCGGGCGCTGTTCCGTCCGGGTTGCTCGCCCGGACGGAACGGCGGCCGGCGGAGGCTACGAGAAGTACTCGATGAAGGGGGTCTTCTTGTCCGGCGTGGAGGCCGTGCCGGTGCTGATGATGCCGGTGGTGCCGGGGCGGGCGTCGATGTCGGACGCCTGGACGGTGCCGGTGCGGGAGGGGCCGTTGAGGGTCGTCCACGCGGTGCCGTTGTAGTGCATGTACTGGGTCTTGGTCCCGGTGGTGATCGGGAGCATGACGACGCCGGACGCGCCGTCGGAGGACAGGCCGATGCCCGCGGCGTTCAGCGGCGTGTTCACCGTCGTCCAGGTCTTGCCGTTGTAGCGCTGGATCGCGTTGGTGATCTGGGCGTTCTGCCGGACGCGCAGGACGTACACGTTCGTCGCCGAGTTGGCGACGATGCGGTGCAGGGTGCCCTGGTAGCCGGGGACGCCCAGGGAGCCGGGGACGTCGATCTTCTTCCAGGACGTGCCGTCGAAGTGCATCACCAGGCCGGTCACGGAGGTGCCGGTGGCGGACGTCGTGCCCGCGAGCCACACGTCGTTCTTGGCCCGGACGTCCACGGCGGTGATGGACGTGGAGGCAGGCAGCGGGACCTTGGGGTCGACCCACGCGGTGCCCGTCCAGCGCAGGATCGCGCTCGGGCCGCCGGACGCGGCGTCGACGCCCGCGATGGAGTAGGCGGTGCCGTCAGCGGCGGCGGAGACGGCGGTCGGGAAGCCCACCATCGGGTAGGCGACCTGGCTCCACTTGGTGCCGTTCCAGTAGAGGCCGAGGGTGCCGCTCATGTTGTAGCCGATGACCCACGCCTTGGTGGCGCTGGAGACGGCGACGTCGGTCGGGGTGAAGCCGACCGGGCTCTTGTCGGCGACCCACGCCGAGCCGTTCCACTTGACGAGCTTGGCCTCCGGGCCGAAGAAGGAGCCGGCGGCGCCGACGGCCCATCCGGCGTTCTTGGCGCCGAAGTCGACGCGGTCGAGGCTGCCGTTGTAGGCGAGCGCCGTACTGCCGATGCTCTTCCAGCCGGCGGCCTGCGCGGGGGCGGCCACCGCGACCGTCCCGGCGGCGAAGGCGAGGGCGGCGATCGTCGCCGGCACCGCGTTCCGTCTCATCTGTCGCAAGATCCACAGCTCCCAAGATCACAGCAAGCGTGCGCAAAAGAGTACGGCATTACTTACTGTTGAGTAAGTGGAACTTACTGGGCGACCGGATCAGGACGCCACGGAAACCGCAAAACGCCCGGAACTGTGAAGTTCCGGGCGCTCTGCGTGCCGACGCGATGCCGGAGCGCTACTCCGGCCAGAGGACTATTCGCCCTTCCAGTTCGGCTTGCGCTTCTCGGCGAAGGCCGCCGGACCCTCCTGGGCGTCCTTGGACATGAAGACCGGCAGGGTGATGTCCTGCTGCTTCTTCCACGCCTCGGCGGACGTCCAGTCGGCGGACTCGACGATGACCTTCTTGGTGGCCGCGAGCGCCAGCGGGGCGTTCTCGGCGACCTTCAGGGCCAGCTCCTTGGCCGCGGCGAGCGCGCCGCCCGGCTCGGCGAGCCGGTTGACGAACCCGAGCTCGGCCATCCGCTCCGCCGGGTACTTGTCGCCGGTGAGGGCGATCTCCATGGCGATGTGGAACGGGATGCGCTGCGGCAGCCGCAGCAGCCCGCCGCCCGCGGCGACCAGACCGCGCTTCGGCTCGGGCAGCCCGAACTGGGCGTCCCGGGCCGCGACGATCATGTCGCAGGACAGCGCCACCTCGCAGCCGCCGGCCAGGGCGTAGCCCTCGATGGCGGCGATCAGCGGCTTGGCCGCCGGGCGCTCGGTGATGCCGGCGAACCCGCGCCCCTCGACGGTCGGGTTGTCGCCCGTCAGGAAGCCCTTGAGGTCCATGCCGGCGCAGAACGTCCCGCCCGCGCCGGTGAGGATGCCGATGGACAGGTCCTTGCGGGAGTCGAGCTCGTCGACGGCCGCCGCGATCCCCTTCGCCACCTCGCCGTTGACCGCGTTGCGGGCCTCGGGACGGTTGATGGTGATGACGAGGACGGCGCCGTCTTCTTCGGTCAGGACAGCGTCGGTCATTCAGGCCTCACTTCGGCTGGAAGCGGATACCGCCGTCGAAGCGGATCGTCTCGCCGTTCATGTAGTCGTTCTCGATCAGGGACTTGACGAGGTGGGCGAACTCCGACGCCTTGCCCATCCGCTTCGGGAACGGGACGGGCGCGGCGAGCTTGGCCTTGAACGCGTCCGCGGCCTCGCCCTCGCCGTAGATCGGGGTGTCGATGATGCCCGGGCAGATGGTGTTGACCCGGACGCCGATCGCGGCGAGGTCGCGCGCGGCGGGCAGCGTCATGCCGATGATGCCGCCCTTGGAGGCGGAGTAGGCGATCTGCCCGGTCTGGCCCTCGATGCCGGCGATGGACGCGGTGTTGATCACCACGCCGCGCAGGCCGTCCTCGTCGGCGGGCTCGGTCTTGGAGATGGCCGCGGCGCCGAGCCGCATGAGGTTGAAGGTGCCGATCAGGTTGACCCGGATGACGGTCTCGTAGGAGGCCAGGTCGTGCGGGCTGCCGTCGCGGTTCACCGTCCGCGAGGCCCAGCCGATGCCGGCGCTGTTGACGATGACGCGCAGCGGGGCGCCGGTGTCGACGGCGGCCTGCACCGCGGCCTGCGCCTGCTCCTCGCTCGACACGTCCGTCTTGACGAAGACGCCGCCGACCTCGTCGGCGAGCGCCTTGCCCTTGTCCTCGTTCAGGTCGGCGATGACGACCTTGGCGCCTTCGGCGGCCAGCGCGCGGACGGTGGCCTCACCGAGGCCGCTCGCGCCACCGGATACGACGGCGGAAACTCCGTTCAGGTCCATAAGCGACACCTTACGTGAGGGACCGAATGTGGTTCGGGGTGATGCTATCCAGACGTCGTCGCGCGCTCTGCTCACACCCCTGCGGATTGCGGAGCCGCGATGTTACCCGGGAGTCACAATAGAGAACGTTTGCTCCTCCCGGACAGGGGCACCCGACCCCCATGAGCGAGCGTCCCGCACAGAGCCAGTCCTACCCCGGGCGGACGAAGGACATGACGCCCGAGCCCCGCGACGAGATGCGCGACCACACCGGCAGCGGCCTGCTGGCCGGGCGCCGCGCGCTGATCACCGGCGGCGACTCCGGCATCGGCCGCGCGACGGCCGTCGCGTTCGCCAAGGAGGGCGCGGACGTCGCGATCACCTACCTGGAGGAGGACGACGACGCCCGGCACACCGCGGGCCTCGTCGAGGCGGCCGGGCGGCGCTGCGTCACCCTCGGCGGCGACCTGGCCGAGGAGCGGCACGCCCGCGAGATCGTCACGCACACCGTCCGCGACCTCGGCGGCCTCGACGTGCTCGTCCTGCACCACGGCACCCAGACGCCGGTGAAGGACGTCCGCGAGATCGACGACGCGCAGCTGCGGCGGACGTTCGAGGTGAACGTGTTCTCGCTGTTCTGGACGGTCCAGGAGGCCCTCGACCACATGGGGCCCGGCTCGAACATCATCATCACCGGGTCCATCAACGGGCTGCGCGGCAACAAGTCGCTCATCGACTACTCCGCCAGCAAGGCGGCGGCGATGGCGCTGACCACCTGCCTCGCCCAGAACCTCATGGACCGCGAGATCCGGGTCAACTGCGTCGCCCCCGGCCCGGTCTGGACGCCGCTCATCCCCGCCACCTTCGACGAGGAGAAGGTCGAGGGCTTCGGGCAGCAGGCCCCGATGGGACGCGCCGCCGACCCCGACGAGATCGCGCCGTCCTACGTGTTCTTCGCCTCGAACCGCCAGTCGTCCTACTACACCGGGCAGACCCTGGTGCCCGCCGGCGGGGAGATCCATCCAGGCTGACGGAACGGCACTGATGGAACGACAAGTGAAACTGCAGCGCAGCGACCTGAACGAACCCGGTTACGGGCGCCGGAAGTGCGGCAGGGGATTCGTGTACCTCGGCCTCGACGGACGCCCCCTCCCCGACCCCGCCGAGAAGGAGCGGATCAAGGCGCTCGTCATCCCTCCCGCGTGGAAGGACGTCTGGATCTGCCCCGATCCGGACGGCCACATCCAGGCCGTCGGCACGGATGCGGCCGGGCGCCGCCAGTACCTGTACCACGACGCGTGGCGGGAGCAGCGCGACCGCGAGAAGCACGAGCACGTCCTGGAGCTGGCGGAGCGCCTGCCCAAGGTACGCCAGCGGCTCACCGAGTACCTGGCCGGACGGGGCTACACGCGCGAGCGGGTGCTCGCGGCGGCCGTCCGCCTCATCGACCTCGGCTTCTTCCGGATCGGCGGGGAGGCCTACGCGGCCGAGAACGGCACCTTCGGGCTCGCGACCGTCCTGCGCGAGCACGTCAGCTGCGGGCGCGGGCAGGTGACGTTCGAGTATCCCGCCAAGGGGTCGAAGGACCGGTTCCAGGCGGTGGCGGAGGAGAACGTCTGCAAGGTGGTGAGCGGGCTCAGGCGGCGCGGCGACGACTCGCCCGAGCTGCTCGCCTACCGGACGCCGGCCGGCTGGCACGACGTCACCACGTCCGACATCAACGAGTTCATCCGCGAGGTCACCGAGGGCGACTTCACCGCCAAGGACTTCCGGACGTGGCACGCCACCGTCCTCGCCGCCGTGGGGCTCGCGGTGTCGGTGCGCGCCGGGGACACCGAGGCCGCCCGCAACCGCGCCGTCGTCCGCGTCGTCAAGGAGGTCGCGTCCTACCTCGGCAACACCCCGGCCGTCGCGCGGGCGTCCTACATCGATCCGCGCATCATCGAGCTGTACGAGGAGGGGACGACGATCGCGCCCGCCCTCGGACGGCTCGGCGTGGACGTCGCCGAGGGCGAGCTGGCGACGCAGGGGCCGGTGGAGCAGGCCGTCCTCGACCTGCTCCGCGCAGCCTCCTGACTCGGGTCCGGGCTCGCCGCGCCCGGATCGTCATCCCGCGAGGCGGTAGGCGGCGGGCGGGGTGGGCGTCGTGCCGAGGCAGGTGGCGACGGGGTCCTCGACCGAGCACCAGCCGGGCTTGCGCACCGGCACGTAGCCGGCGGGGACGCCCCGGTTCGCGATGATCGACCGGTAGGTCGGGACGGCGTCGGTCGGGCGGCGCGCCAGGGACGGGTCGGTCAGCGCGTCCACCGTGTAGAGGCCGAACCGCGGCCGGTAGCTGCCCCACTCGTAGTTGTCGGTGAGGCTCCAGTAGTTGTAGCCCATCATCTTCACGCCGTCGGCCATCGCGCGCTGGATCCAGTAGACGTGGTCGCGCAGGTGGTCGGAGCGCGTGTAGCCGTCCGCGCGCGGCTTGCCGTTGTCGGTCGACATGCCGTTCTCGACCACGTAGACGGGCAGGTCCGGCAGCCGCCGCTGGTAGTTCCTGAGCACGTAGTACAGGCCCTCGGGCTCGGGGTCGATCTTCCAGAACTCGCCCGTGAGCGCGTTGGCCGCGGTGCCGTTCTGCAGGTTGGCGCCGTAGTAGTAGTCGATGCCGATGAAGTCGAGCTTGTCGGTGACGTCGTTGAACAGGGCCGCGTCGAAGATGCCGTTGACCGGGGACCCGTAGGCGACGTTGCTCGACACCGGGGCGCCCGGGTCCACCGCGTGGATCATGTCGTAGGCGGCGCGGTGCGTCCTGATGAGGGCGTCGCGCATCTTCAGCATCTGCCCGAGGTCCATCGGGCGGGCCGAGAGCTCCTTGTAGATGTAGGAGCTCGCCTCATTGAACGTGATCCAGACGACGCCCTGGCGCTTGTACCTGTCCACGATGAAGCGGGCGTTGCGGAGCCAGTCCTCCTGCGTCCTGGGGTTGTCCCAGGCGCCCTGGTCGGCCACCCAGCCGGGGTACACCCAGTGGTCGAGCGTCAGCATCGGGCGCATCCCGTCCGCCTTGATCCGGCGGACGAGGTCGTCGTAGTAGGCGATCGCCCCGGGGTCGCGGTGACCGCGGCGCGGTTCGACGCGGGCCCACTCGATGGACGTCCGGAACACGTTCGCGCCGAGCCCCTGGGCGAGCTTCAGGTCGCCTGGGTAGCGGTTCCGGAAGTCGACGGAGTTCTCGTACGGGTCGGTGACGCCTGGGGCCTCGCGGTCGGCGTACCTCGTCCAGTTGCTGTCGGGGAAGGAGCCTTCGCTCTGGAAGCCGGACGTGGCGACGCCCCAGAGGAAGCCCGGCGGGAACTTGGCGGTGGCGGGCTTGCCGGTCTCCGTGGGGACGGGGGACGCGGCGGCGGGGGACGCGGCGGTCAGCGCGAGGCCGACCGAGAGCGTGAGGGCCGAGAGGAGATGGACGGGGCGTGCTCTGCCGGACCTGCCGAACACGGGGCGCTCCCTCCGGAGGCGGACATGAACCTCCTTCGCATAACAGGGGGCGCGCGGGGCCCCGTCAATGGCCGGACACGGCCAGATCCGGCAACTCCAGCACACTCCCCCAACGTGCCACAAATCACAGATCAATAAAGGAATTGCCCATTTCTCAATGGCGTGTGACTCAGTTCACAATTCATGAAAGGCTCGATTGATCGCCGCTGGCAGGGCGCTGGACCGCAGTCTCAAACGGACCACCGGCACCATGGACAACGGCCTGGTGATTTGCCACCCGCGCCAGGTGCTGGCTAGCTTCCTGCCCGGTTCATGCGGCACCTGAGCCGCTGGGACAACAGAACACGCACCCCGACGCGCGGCGGCGGCGCGCCCGGCCTCCACGGGAGGCCGGCGCGGACCCCCCAGGTCGTCCCCCCAGGGACCTCGCCCGGAAGCCGTCGTCGGACGCCGAATCCGTGCAGACGAGAGGCACGGAACCGGAAGCGGCCGCCATTTCCCTGCGTCCTCCGCCAATGACGCTGCGAAATCGGTCGCGGCATCCCCGCCCACCGAAGAAATCCGGTGGGTGACGGCTGCCCGGTAGGCATCAACCGCGAGGTCTGGAGACATTCTGCATACCCCTCGAAACCCCCTGAAGGCCGGATTCACCGTGGGCGGGCTCGTGCTCACCACGACCACCGCGCTCGGCGCGTCCGTCCTTGCGGCCGGCCCCGCGTCGGCCGCTCCGCAGCGGGCGACGCTCGCCGCTGCTCCGGCCTCGACGGTCACCGGCACCACGGTCACCGCGAAGCAGGCCCGGATCGCGAAGCAGAAGAAGCGCGCGGCCTACGCCGTGAAGTACGCGGCCAAGCAGATCGGCGACCCCTACCGCTACGGCGGCACGGGCCCCGGCTCGTGGGACTGCTCCGGGCTCGCCGGAGGCTCCTGGCGGAAGGCCGGGGTGAAGCTCCCCCGGACCACCCAGCAGATCTACAAGGCCGTCCACAAGAAGGTCTCGTGGAAGGGCGCCGTCAAGGGCGACCTGCTGTTCTTCTACGGCGGCCGGACCCACATGGGCATCTACGCCGGGCACGGCTACATGATCCACGCGCCGAGCTCCGGCAAGCGGGTCAAGAAGATCAAGCTGAACGGCTACTACAAGCGCAACTTCCACGGCGCGGTCCGGCCGGGTTACTGACCCCGGACGCACGCCAGGCCCCGCGCCGCCCGCCCGGCGCGGGGCCTTCGCCTTCCCTCCCGGCTGTTCGCCTCTCCGCCTCCGGATGCCCGCCGGGTCCGTCCGCGGGGGCCGGTCAGCCGAGGACGGGGTAGTCGGTGTAGCCGCGGTGGTCGCCGCCGTAGAAGGTCGCCGGGTCGGGCTCGTTGTAGGGGCCGCCGGCCCTGATGCGGGCGGGCAGGTCCGGGTTCGCCAGCCACAGCCGCCCGAACGCCACGGCGTCCGCCACGCCCTCCCGCAGCGCCTCGACGCCGGCCTCCGGCGTGCCCGCGTCGGTCCCCGGCAGCGGGCGCGGGTTGACGATCAGCGTCCCCGGCCACTCGGCGCGGATCCGCCGGGTCTGCTCCCGGTCGCGCTCCATGACGTGGAGGTATCCGAGCCCGAGCGGCGCCAGCCCCGCCACCAGCGCCGAGTACACCTCCGGTGTGTCGCTCTCGCGGACGCCGTTGGCGGTCGTTCCCGGCGAGACCCGGAAGCCGACCCGCTCCGGCCCGACCGCCCCGGCGACCGCCCGCGCGGCCTCGATCCCGAACCGGGCGCGGTTCTCGGCCGTCCCGCCGTACCCGTCCGTCCGCCGGTTGCTGCCGTCCGCGAGGAACTGGCTGATCAGGTACCCGTTGGCGCCGTGCAGCTCCACCCCGTCGAACCCGGCCTCGGACGCGTTGCGGGCCGCGTCCGCGAACTCCTGGACGGCCTGCGCGATGTCGTCCGCGGTCATCTCGCGGGGCAGCGGGTGGTCGAGCATCCCGTCCGGGGTGAAGATCTTCTCCCCCGTGGCGATCGGCGACGGCGCCACCGGCAGCCCCCCGTCCGGGTACAGGACGGGGTGCCCGACCCTCCCCGCGTGCATGAGCTGGGCGAAGATGCGGCCGCCCTCGGCGTGCACCGCGTCCGTCACCGCCCGCCACGCCTCCACCTGCTCGTCCGAGTGCAGCCCGGGCGTGGCGACGTACCCCTGCCCCCGGACGCTCGGCTGCGTCCCCTCCGTGACGATCAATCCGGCGGCGGCGCGCTGCGCGTAGTACTCGGCGGTCGACGCGGTCACCTTGCCGTCCGCCGCGGCCCGGCTGCGGGTCATCGGCGACATCACCAGCCGGTTCGGCAGGTCCAGCTTCCCGGCCCGCAGCGGCTCGAACAGTTCGTCCATCACGTCCTCCTAGCGGCTGTCCCCAGTGGTCATGACGCTAGGAGCCGGGAGGTACGGGGCGAATCCGTAAGGTTTCGGTAGTGGGCCCCGTAGTTTGGAGACGTGCTCTACGGGCGGAGAACCGAACAGGAGCGGATCGCCGCGCTCGTCGCCGCCGCGCGCGACCATCGGCGCAGCGGCGTCCTCGTGCTGCGCGGCGAGGCGGGCATCGGCAAGTCCGCGCTCCTCGACGAGGCCGCGAGACTCCTCCCCGAGGACGGGACGGGAGGACGGCTGCTCCGGGTCGTCGGGATCGAAGCGGAGACGGGCATCGCCTTCGCCGGCCTCAACCAGTTGCTCTGGCCCGTCCGCGACGAGGTCTGCGCGCTGCCCGCTCCGCAGGCGTCCGCGCTCGGCGTCGCGCTGGGCAAGGTGGACCCCGCGTCGGGCGCCGCCGTCCAGGACCGGTTCACCATCGGTCTGGGCGTGCTGACGCTCCTCGCCGACCTCGCCGACCAGGACGGCCCGGTGCTGTGCCTGGTCGACGACGCCCAATGGCTCGACACCGCGACGCAGGAGGCGCTCCTGTTCGCGGCCAGGCGGCTCGCCGCCGAAGGGGTGGTGATGCTGTTCGCCACCAGGGACGAGGCGTTCACCGGCACGGGACTGCCGGAACTGGCCGTGTGCAGGCTGGAGCGGGACGACGCCGAACGCGTCCTCTCCGAACGCGACCTGCCGTCTTCCGCCCGCGAGCGGGTCCTCCTGGAATCGGCCGGCAACCCCCTTGCCCTGCTGGAGTTCGCCGCCACCGCGGACCGGGCGCCGGACGGCCCGCGCCCGCTTCCGGTCACCGACCGGGTCGTCGTGTCCTTCCAGGCCCGGATCGGGCGGCTCACCGACCGCGCCCGGCTGATGCTGCTGGTCGCCGCGTCCGAGGGCCGCGGGTACATGCCGGCCATGCTCGCCGCCGCGGACGCGCTCGGCGTCGGACTCGACGACCTCGCCGAGGCCGAGCGCGCCCGGCTGGTCGAGGTGACCGGCCGGATGATCGCCTTTCGCCACCCGCTGATCCGGGCCGCCGTCTACCAGGGCGCGCCGACCGCACGGCGCGTCACCGTCCACCGGGCCCTCGCCGATGCCTCCGACGAGCCCGGCTGCCGCGCCCGGCACCGGGCGGCCGCCGCGCTCGCACCGGACGAGGACGTGGCCGCCGATGTCGCCGACGCCGCCGCGCGCGCCCGCGACCGCGCCGCCCACCCGACCGCCGCCGCCCTCTACCGGCAGTCGGCGGAGCTCTCGCCCACCCCAGCCGCGCGCGCCGCGCGGCTCGGCGCCGCGGCCGCCATGACGCTGCGGGCCGGGCAGCCCGACCAGGCCGGCGACCTCGCCGCCCAGGCCGCGAAGCTCACCGCCGACCCCGCCGAGCACGCGCGGCTCGGCCGCGTCCTCGCCGCCGTCGAGTACGAGCGCGGCGAACCGCGCGTCGCCGCTCGCATGCTGGTCGAGCACGCGTCCCGAGCGGCGCCCGCCGACCGCCCCGCGATGCTCCGCACCGGCGCCGCCTACGCGTGGGCGGCCGGGGAGACGCCCGCCCTGCGCCGCGCGGCCGAGCTGCTGCCCGAGGACGACGCGGTGCGCGGCCTCGCCCTGCTGGCGGACGGCGACCACGCGCGCGGCCTGCCGCTGCTCGCCGGAGTGGTCGCCGAGGCGCGCACCGCCGCCCCCGCCGGACCCGCTGCCGACGACCTCGAGCCCGCGCAGCTCGCGCTCGTACTGGGCGACGACGAGGCCGCCCTCGACCTGACCGCCGCCGAGGTCGCCCACCGCCGCGGGCAGAGCCTCATCGGCGCGCTCCCCGCCGTCCTGCGGACCCAGGCGCGGGCCCGGCTCGCCGCCGGGCTGCACGCCGACGCCGCGTCCAGCGCCGCCGAGGCCGTCGCGCTCGCCCGCGCCACGGGCCTGCCGAACCCGGAGGGGCGGTACGGCGCCGTCCTGGCCAGGATCGCGGCGATCGAGGGCGACGAGGACCGGCTGCGCGAGCTGGCCGCCATCGCGCCCGCCCCGGACACGGGACCGCTCGCCGCCGCGCGCGGCCTGCTCCATCTCGGCCTCGGCCGGTACGACGACGCGCTGCGCCACCTGGAGGCCGCCGCCCGCCCGCACCGGTACGGCGCGGACGCCGTGCTCTTCGCGGCCGACCTGGTGGAGGCCGCCGTCCGCGCGGGATGCCCCGACCAGGCCCGCACGGCGTACGAGGACCTGTCAGCCTGGGCCGAGGCGAGCAAGCAGCCCTGGGCCCTGGCCGTCGCGCTCCGGTGCGAGGCGCTCCTTGACGACGCCGAAGAGCCCTACGTGAAGGCCGTGGAACTCCACCGGGAGTCGATGCGCCCGTTCGAGCGGGCACGCACGGAACTCCTCTACGGCGAGTGGCTGCGCCGCTGCAGGCGCCGGTCGCAGGCCCGCGACCCGCTCCGCTCCGCCGCCGAGACCTTCGAACGGCTCTGCGCCGCCCCCTGGTTCGACCGCGCGCGCGGCGAACTGCGGGCCACCGGCGAGGCCGGGACGGCCTCGACGCCGGCGGCCGCGCACCTCCTCGACCGCCTCACCTCGCAGGAACTGCAGGTCGTCCGGCTCGCGGCGGAGGGGATCAGCAGCCGCGACATCGCCGCCCAGCTGTTCCTCAGCCCCCGCACGGTCGAGTACCACCTCTACAAGGCGTATCCCAAGCTCGGCATCTCCTCGCGCAAGGAGCTGTCCCGGCTCCTCCCGGAGCCCGCATGAGCCTTCCGGCCCAGGCCTCGCAGTGGGCGACGCCCTGGACGCCGCCCACTGCCCGATCCGCTAGCTGACGGGGAGCGTCCGGGCGAGGAACTCCTCTGTGAGCCGCCAAGCGCGCGCGGCAGGCTCCGGCTGGTAGAACATCGGAGCCTTGCGGTTGTGGAACGCGTGCCCGCCGTCCTCCTGGACCTGGATCTCCATGTGGTCCTTCTGCTCGACGGCACGCTCCACCTTGGCGACGCCCTCACGGGGGATGTACGCGTCGTCGCCGCCGAAGTGGAACTGCGTGGGCGCCTGGATGGCGTCCAGCTGGTCGAGCATGTCAGGCACACCGGACCCGTAGAACGAGACCACCGCATCGACCTCGGCGTTGGCGGCCACCAGGTACGCGAGCGTCCCGCCGAAGCAGAACCCCAGGACGCCCACCTTGCCGACCTCCGGCAGGCCCTTGAGGACCCCCAGCGCCGCCACGGCGTCCCCCACGCCCTTCTCCCAGTCGAACTGGGAGACCATCGACATTCCCTTGGGCAGGGCTTCCTCGTTGTGCGCGGTCGTCCAGTTCGGCTCGATCCGCCAGAACATGTCGGGCGCCGCCACGACGTACCCAAGCGCGACCAGGTCCTCGGCGACGGCCTCCATGTAGTCGCCCACGCCGAAGATCTCCTGGAGGAGCAGGATCCCGGGACCGCGCGTCCCCCACACCCGCAGGTCGAACTCGCCGTCCGGAACGACAACCTTCTCAATACGCGTCATGTCAGCCGATGATGGCGTAAACCGCGCTGGCATGCGCGACGGTCTTCCCGTCGGCCGTCATGTCGATCTCCGCGAACGCCAGCGTCCGGCCCAGCTTCGACAGCTCCGCGTCGACGAGCACGTCCCGTCCGATGACGGGCCGCTGGAACGTCGTGCTCAGCTGCACCGTCGTCATCGGCACGAAGGCCCCCTTGGCCCCCGACACCGCCAGCACCACCGCCGTGTCGGCCGCGGCCATCAGCGCCTGCCCGGACAGCGCGCCGCCCTCGCGGGCGAGCCGGTCGGACCAGGGCAGCCGCAGCACCGCCCTGCCGTCCCCCACCTCCTCGGGCACGAGGCCCAGATCGAGCACCCAGGGCGCGAAGTTGTCACGGAGGATCTCTTCAGGCTTCAACGTCACCCCGACATGATGCACGCTGAGGGCATGCACGAGGAGATCTTCCTGCCCGCCACCTACGCCGCCGGGGTCCCCTACGCGACCTTCGCCGAGCTCCGCGCCGGGTCACCGGTCGCCTGGATCGGCGAACCGGCCGTCGGCCCCTGGCCCGCCGGCCCCGGCTACTGGGCGGTCTTCCGGCACGCCGACGTCAAGCACGTCCTGCGCTCCCCGGAGCTGTTCTCCTCCAACCTCGGCGCCACCCAGATCCGCGACCCCGACACGCCCGAGGACCTCGCCTTCGTCCGCGCGATGATGCTGAACCAGGACCCGCCGGACCACTCCCGCCTCCGCCGCATCGTCGCCGCCGCGTTCACCCCCCGCGCCGTCCGCGCCCTGGAGGACACGATCAACGAGCGGGCGCGCACCCTCGTCGCGTCCGCCCTCGGCGAGGACACCGACTTCGTCGAACTCGCCGCGGACCTCCCCGTCTGGACGCTGGCCCACATCATGGGCGTCCCCGACTCCGACCGCCGCCTCCTGTACGACTGGGCGTCCCGCGTCATCGGCTACCAGGACCCCGACTACGCCGGCCTCTCCACCGCCGACGCCGCCTCGATGACCCCCATGGCCCGCGAGGCGATGAAGTACCGCACGTCCGAGACCGTCCGCCCCGACGGCCGCCCCATCAACCCGCGCTCCTACACGGCCCTCGCCGACATGTTCGCCTACGCCCACGCCCTCGCCGCCGAGAAGCGCTCCCACCCGTCCGGCGACATCATGTCCCGCATGCTCGAAGGCGGGCTCACCACGCACGAGTTCGAGAACATGTTCTTCCTCTTCGCCGTCGCCGGGAACGAGACCCTCCGCAACGGCATCCCGGGCGGCCTCCTGACCCTGCTCGACCACCCGGCCGAACTCGCCCGCCTCCGCGACGACCCGTCCCTCCTGCCGTCCGCCGTCGAGGAGATGCTCCGCTACTGGCCCCCGGTCATGGACTTCCGCCGCACCGCCACGGCCCCTCTCGAACTCGGCGGCCAGAAGATCGAACCCGGCGACAAGGTCGTCGTCTACCACGCCTCCGCCAACCGCGACGAGACCGTCTTCCCCTCCCCCGACCGCTTCGACATCGCCCGCACCCCCAACGACCACGTCAGCTTCGGCTTCGGCCCCCACTTCTGCCTCGGCGCCCACCTCGCCCGCACCCAGATGCGCGCCGTCTTCCGCGAACTCCTCCCCCACCGCGTCACCCTCACCGGCACCCCCGTCCGCCTGGCCTCCAACTTCCAGAACGGCCTGAAGCACCTCCCCGTCCACCTGGCCCCCGCCCCCTAACCCCGTCGCGAACCCCCCGCCGATCTCGGTACCCTTGCCGGGACGGGTCGCTAGCTCAATTGGCAGAGCTCCGGACTTTTAATCCGTAGGTTGTGGGTTCGAGTCCCACGCGACCCACCACCCCTGACCAGGGGAAACGCGAAAATGCCCGGCTTGTCCGCCGCCGCGTTTGCCCCACTTCGTCCCCACCTCGGCTCGAGGTCGGCTCGGCGGCTCGCTCCGGGCCCTGCCCCCACCCTGGTCGAGCCTAGAAGCCGGGCACCTTCCACCCACCCAAGCTGGCCACACCACCCACTGAACCGACTGCAGGACCACCAGAGCAGTCAGCAACGCCCTCCCGCAGGGGTGAATTCGGAGGCTCGCATCCCGCTGGCGGCATCATCGAGCGCTTCCCGTCCGGTGGTCATGAAGAGGATGCCCAGCACCAGCGCGGCGATGACCACCACGAGGACGAAGACCATCATGTGCCTTCACTCCTTCGGTCGGGGTTCGAGTGTTCAGCGGCGGGCGAGCTGGCGCTCGCCGCCGGCGCCGGGTTCGTAGTGCAGGCCGTAGTGCCGGAATACGGCTTCCTCGCCCTCGGCGGGCAGGACGTCGTCCGTGCCGATCGCGGGACTGTGCTTGACCTGCGACCTGTCGTGGGCGACCCGCACATAGCCGGGGCCGGCGGTCGCACCTTCCAGGGGGACGAAGGCCAGGCGGTGCCGGGTGGGCAGACCGATCCGCACGGTGGCCATGGCGGGTTCGTCGGTGCTGGTGTCGACGTAGACCGACTCCAGCGTGCCGATCTTGTGGCCGCCGGAGTCGCGGACGGCGCGGGTGCGCCATTCCCTGATGTCGGCCATCTGGATCATTGGCACTCCTTCATTTTCCGGTTGAATCAGTTTCCCCAGTCTTCGTCGTCCAATTCGTCCCAGGTCGGCTGATCCGTGGGCGGTGTGCCCGGACGGTGGGGGGATCTGCCGGAAGCGCCGGCGCGGGGCGGCGGTGCCGGGGATGGCGCGGCGGCCGGTTCGTCCAGGCGGGGTTTGAGCTGCCGGTAGCGCTCCTCGGTCTCCTCGACGCCGAGGCCGAGGACGGCGGCGATCTGTTCGAAGCTCAGGCCCGCGGCTTGGGCGGTGTTGAGCAGGCGCGCCTCGGTCTGGTCCAGATTCAGGCGGACCGCGCCCAGCACCAGCAGTGCCGCAGCGACCTCGACCGGCTCGGGGCTGTCGCCGTTTCCGTGCTGGGCCCGGTCGCCGGCGTCGAGGACCGCGCCGATGGCGTCGCGGTCGGGCATCGGCCGTTCCCTGGACTGCCAGAGAAACTCGTCCACGCCGGTGGCGTGGCGGGGGGTCAGGAAGGCGCGCGCCTGCTGGACGAAACGCGGTGCGGGCGCCGGCAGGCCGACTGACACGACCGCCGGCGAGGCGGCGTCCGCGTTCGAGGGCCGCCGTTGGTGGTCGGCCCAGTCCGGCGCGCCGGGAGGGGTGCTGCATTTCGAGGTTCGGATCGGGGAGATCCGGTCTCGGACGGTCATGGGGTTCACTTCCTGTTCAGCAACCCGGCCAAAGGTCTCGCCTCACCACGGGTCGGCCGTGGCCCAGGGCCGGCCGGCTCGGGGAGGAGCGGACGGTCCTGGACCAGCCGGGCGCAGCCCCCCAGCGGTGACCGGCTGCTTCTCATTCAACTCGGACGGCCTGATGGTGGGAAACAGCCAGAGAGCGCACACTCCAT
This sequence comes from Spirillospora sp. NPDC049024, assembly GCF_040649235.1. Taxonomy (NCBI): domain Bacteria; kingdom Bacillati; phylum Actinomycetota; class Actinomycetes; order Streptosporangiales; family Thermomonosporaceae; genus Spirillospora; species Spirillospora sp. NPDC049024. The sequence goes on along the minus strand of NZ_JBEZFD010000002.1, from coordinate 548,999 downwards.
CACTTGCACCGATGACCGCCCGCCCGGAGCTCGAATGAATCCTGATGCCTTTGAATCCTGATGCCTTGCCCCTGCGCACCTTCCAAAGAAATCTCTTTAGATAATTGCAAACATTCAAGAATCGTCGGGTAGGATCAAATTATCCGGCAACGATGACGTCCTCATTCTGAGGTTGTTCCGTCACACCGGCTCGCCCCCGAGAGGGGGAGTCATGCCGAATTCGTACGAGCCTCGCACCAGCGGCCGTCCCGGCGCGGGCTTCCAGCCCGGCCCCGGCTCGCCCGGTCAGCACAAGACCCGGTCGGCCCCGCAGACGGTGACGGTGACCCGCACCAGCGTGGCGTGGTCCGGTATGTGGGCCGTCTCGGCCGTCTTCATGGTGGTCGTGGTAAGCAACACCGGCGACGCGCGAATTTCCTTCGCCGGCATGAGCGGTGTCCTGCCGCTGGCGGTCGTGCTCCTGGCCGCGATGGCCGCCGGAATCGCGGTGACCCTGATTCTGGGCACCGCCCGCCTCACCCAACTGCGGCCGCTGACCCGCGAGCGCCTCCGATGAGGAACCGGCTCGCCGCATCGATCGAAAGCCAGAAGAAGGTGCCGGCCATGTGGACCACCACGGAACGCCGCACGACGATCAGCCTGTCACCACCCTCGACGCCACGGCTGCGGTTGCGCCCCGCGGCTCCTCCCGGTTCGGTGCGGACCGCGCTGGACGGCGCCTGGTGGCCCCGCTCGGCCGACCCGGTCGCGGAGCTGCCGGGGCTGGTCCTGGCGCTGCAGGACCACGGCCCCATCGACGACCACCGTCCCATCACCCACGTCCTGCTGCGGGTGGACGACTGGGACAGCCGACCGCGCCGGCTGCGGATCGACGGTCCGGCCGACACCCGGGTGGTGCGGCTGAGCTGGTTCGACTCACTCCCCGCCGGGCTCCTCACCGCGATTCACGCCGACGGGCGGCGCGTTGACCTGCTCACCGTCCCGGTCTCCACGACCCGCACCGAAGCCGAGGCGGTGATGGAACTGGCGTCCCACCCCGCCAACCATCTGCACACCCCCGGCCTGCTGGCGGCCCTCACCGCGGCGCCCGGCCGACCGGACCGGGCCGGCACCCAGAACGCCTCGGAGGACGCCTGGGAATCCGAGGGCGGACGACTTCGCGGAGACCCGGCGCCCTGCTGATCCGACCCGTTGCCCGGCCGGCCCGTCGTGCGGCCGCCCGGGCACGGAACCTCCGCCCCCTCTCCGAACGGAGATCCCCATGACCACCTTCACCACCGCCCCGCCCGCCGACGCAGATCTCGTGCGAGGCCCCCACGAGGTGCGGATGCCCGCCCACCGGCGCCCCGGTCACACCATCGTCGCGTTGTCGGGCGCCTTGGACGGTGCCGCCGCCGCGGCGCTGCGCGAACACCTGATCGGCGCGTTGCGGCCCAGCGGCCGCCTGCTGATACTCGACCTGAGCGCGGTGACGTCCGCCGACGCGGCCGGACTGGCCGTGCTGATCGGCATCCGCCGCCGCGCCGCCGGACTCGGCATCACCCTGCGCCTGGCCGCCCCCGGCCCGCAGGTCGCCGCGCTGCTCCGCGCCACCGGGCTCGACCGCGCGCTCATCGTCCTGCCCGCTCGGGCAGTCCGCGCCGGGCTCGCCGCATGACCGCATGGGCGCCGGGCACAAGAGAGGCGATGTGACCAGACCGAGCCCGGTTCCGCGAGACCGGCCCACCCTGCGGCGCACGTCCAGGTCCGGGCTCGTTTCCGATCGGAGAGGACTGTGAGCGTCCCCGACGAGAACGACGTCGATGCCGCCGCGCGTCCCGGTCTGCGCACCGGCCGGTGGCGGTCGCCCGCGGGAGGGCGGCGGCGGGACGGGTCCGCCGCACGGTTCGCGATGCGCTGCGAGCGTGGGGGCTGGGGTCGGCGGCAGCGGACCTCGGTGACCAGCTGACGGCGGTCCTCCACGACCTTCTCCTTCGCCTGGTGGCAACGGGACCCGGCCGCCGACCGGTGATCCTGTCAGGAAACGACGACGGCGACCGCCGCGATGAGCACGCAGGCGATCGCCACCGCGATGACCATGCCGCCGATGAGTCCCATCACCAGCCGAAGGTATTCATTCTTCATGCTCATCGGGCACCCTCTGCCGTCTTTGCCTGGCGTGCGCTTCGTCGATGGCGTCTTGGCGGCTGCGGGCCGGCCATCGCTTCGGACTCGGCCTTCCGCGCACGACCAGCGGAAGCAGCAGCAGGGCCACGCCGGCGACCATGAAGATGGCGCCCACCGCGTGCAGATCGATACCGCTCACGGATCCGGTGACGGCGAAAACGAGAATCGCGCCGACCACGAGGAGAGCGATACCGGCTATCGGCATCACACGCCGCGCTTCGGTGAAATCACATCAACGAACCAGGCGTCTATGCCCATGAGCGGACTCCTTGGACGAGCCGTGAATTCGGTCCGGATGCGCCTTATGGTCACCGGACTCGCATGCTCGTTTCAGCACCATCAAACCGCCCCCCGGCCGCAACGGAAACAGGGAATTTCCGAACGTCTCTTCTCTTCAGAAGATGACCGGTCGTCATCTGCACCATCCCTCACCGCCTCACCTCCCGTTAGCCCGGCCGCCACCTGGCCCGGGTCTCGTGGTCACAGGAGGGGCCGGGTGAGGTGGTCGGCGGTGCCGCCGCGCCATTCGATGAGTAAGAGGGTGGCGTCGTCGCTGGTGATTCCGCCTCGCTCACCCATAAGGGCGTGGGAGAGGTCGCGCACCATTTGCTGGGCGGTCGCGCTGGCGGGGCCGACGCGCTCGATGGTGGCGATCAGGCGGTCCTCGCCGAACAGAGTCCCGCCGGCGGTGTGCTCTTCGATGAGGCCGTCGGTGTAGGCCAGGACCCGGTCGCCGGGGAGGAGCCGGCGGTGGTTGATCTGGGGTGTGGAGCCGCCGAAGCCGACGGGGAGTGTGCCGTGGCCTTCCAGTGCGCCGATGACCTTGTGGTCGCGGATCAGCATGGGGGCGGGGTGGCCGGCGTTGACCCATTGCAGGTGGCCTGTTCCGATGTTCAGGCGCATCATCTGCGCGGTGACGAAGTGGTCGGGGCCGAACTGCTCGTCGATGGCGGTGTCCATGAACGCGTACAGCTCGGAGAGGCCGGCCTCGGCGCGTCTGGCGTGCCGGTAGGCGCCCACGGCGACGGTGGCCAGTACGGCGGCGTTCAGGCCGTGGCCCATCGCGTCGATCATGGCCAGGTGCAGGATGTCGTCGTTGAGGGCGTAGTCGAGGCTGTCGCCCGCGACGTCGTAGGCGGGCTCCAGGATCCCGGCGACGGCGACCTGCGGCGTCGTCATGGTGAGCGGGGGCAGCAGGGACCACTGGATCTCCGCGGACACGCTCATCGGCACGCGCCGCCGTGCCCGCAGGAACTGGTCGGTGTAGTTGTTCTTGGTCACCAGCATGTCGGCGACCAGGCCCGCGAGCCGCCGCAGCAGCCGGCGATCGTCATCGTCGACCTTGTCGAGGGTCAGGGCCATCACCCCGATCTCGTCGCTGCCGTCCAGAAGCGGCAGGAACATCCGCACACCATCGGCCTGCCGCTGTTCGACGACGGTCTCCGACAGGAACGCGCGCCCGGCCGGGGAGCCCTCCAGCGGCAGCGGTTCACCGTCGGTGAGGCCCCGGCCCGGCAGCGGCACCAGCGTCAACTGGGCGTAGTCCTGCAGCAGGATCGAGACGTCCCGGCCGCCGATCGCGCGTACCTCCTCGGCCACCAGCGGTGCGATGAGCTGGGGCGGCATCTCGTGCGCCCGGTCCAGCAACTGTCCCAGCAGCCGCTCACCGAAGCCTTCGCTGCGATCCACGGCGTCCTCGGGCTCGTTCAGTTCCCCCACGCCCTCTATGTGCCCTCCGGCATGGACGGTAACTTCGCGTAGCGAGAGTGTTAGACGGGACGTTCGTGGACATAGCACCATTTCCAGGTCGATCCCGGCTCCACGGCGGCGGCGAGCGGATGGTCGGTCTCCTGGTAGTGCGCTCGCGCGTGCCGTCCGGGCGAGTCGTCGGAGCAGGCCACCCAGCCGCAGGTCAGGCACAGCCGTAGCGCCGTCCACCGGTCACCCCGTGCCTCACACGCCGCACAACCAAGTGATCGTGGCGTGACGGGGGTCAAGCCGTCCAGATGCTCACAGCGCGGCGCCGCGCCGTTGGGGCTGTGCGGCACGTCCGAGGCCATCGCGCGGACCCTCATCTCGTGATCCATCGAACCTCCCCTTCCGGGTGTCGCGTTGCGGGTCAGTACTCCGGTTCCGGACGCAGGGGACCGCCGACCGCGTGCAGGTGACGCAGTACCTCGGCGTAGGAGCCGGTGAGGGTCGTCTCGCGGTAGGCGATGTCGTTGCGGGCGCAGAACTCGCGCACGAGGGCTTGGGCGCGGTGCAGGCTGGGCCGCGGCATGGGGGGAGCCTCGGACGCTGCCCGGTCCGCGGGTCTGGTCCGGTGCGCCGCTTCGAAGGCCGCCTGCGGGGACGATCGTGGTCATGGTCTTCGACTCCAGAAAGATGCCCTCCGGTGAGGGACGACCGGCTCGAACGCCGCTGGCGGGCTCGGGAGCGCCGAAGGCGCCTACTCCCAGTTGAGCCCGCCCTTGGGCCGGACCGAACCGGGCAATGCGGGCAGGGATCATCAGTAGCGGCGATAACCGTCGACCGGCGATGCAGAGCTTCAGGTGCACGCCGCGATGTACGCTGCTGGCGGGTCCAGCTGTTCCGGCCCGGAAAGCGGGAGACGTGGAACTGCGCCAGCTCCGCTATTTCGTGGCGGTCTCCGAGGAGCTCAATTTCGGGCGCGCGGCGGCCCGCGAGCACATCGTGCAGTCCGCGCTGAGCCAGCAGATACAGCGGCTGGAGCGGGAGCTCGGGGTGCGCCTGCTGGAGCGCACCACGCACTACGTCGCCCTGACCGCTGCGGGGGCGGCGTTCCTGGTCGAGGCGCGGCAGATCCTCGCCCACGTGGAGCGCGCCGCCCAGGTCGCCCGGACCGCGCAGGGCACCTCGCCGGCGTTGCGGGTGGGCATCATCGACGCCAGCTACGACTCGATGCCGCAGATCCTGCACGAGGCCCAGGCACGCTACCCCGACCTGGTGATCCACCAGGTCGAGGTCGGGGTTCCCGAGCAGTACCAGCAGCTCGTCGACGGTCGCCTGGACGTGGGCATAGGCCGCGCCGCACAGGCACCCAGCGGGATCGCCTCGCACCTGTTCCGCCAGGACCGCCTCGGCGTCCTGGTCCCCCGCGGGCATCGCTTCACCGACCTGGACGCGGTGCCCGTCGATGCCCTGGCCCGCGAGCCGCTGCTGCTGGCCGAGGAGATGAAGGCCCCGGAGTTCAACCAGTTCACCGTCGAGATGTGCCGCGCCGCCGGCTTCACCCCCACGGTGCACCAGGGCACCGTCGACAGCATCCGCGCCGCGTCCACCCTGGTCGCCCAGGGCCGCTGCCTGTACTGCGTGCCCTCCTCCTGCATCTCCGCCCTCCCGGGGACGATCTGGCGCCCGCTCACCGAACCGGTCTCGTTCTACCCCTGGTCGATCCTGTGGCGCGCCGCCGACGACTCCCCACACGTCCGCGCCGTCGTCGCCTGCGCCCGCGGCATGTCCGAACGGCTCGGCTGGCTCGTCACCGCCGACCAACCGGCCGGCTGACCCGCCGGTCACCGATCCACCGGCCTCCACCCGACCGGCGCGGTGATCGGTCGTGGTAATCGGCTCAGACCGTGTCGGCGGTATCCCCCGGCGGCCGCACGTCACCACCATCGCCTGGGGCGTGGAGGTGAGCCTGGTCGAGCTGAAGGACATCCAGCTCCCCGAGACCATGAAACGCGCCATGGCCAAGCAGGCCGAGGCCGAGCGGGAGAAGCGCGCCAAGATCATCAGCGCGGAGGGCGAGTCGATGGCCGCCGCCGCCCTCCCCGCCACCACGCCGAACGGCGCCCCGCAACCCAACGGCGCCCCGCAACCCGCCGCGACCACGGTCGTGGACCCGCCCGCTCCCCCTCCCACCACCTGAGAAGGCCCCCATCGGGAACGCCGTCGCTCACGCTCGGGTGAACCGACCCTGAGCCACACGGTCAGCCGACTCCATTCACATCATGACGCCGGCCCCGCCACCGCGATGATCACCGGTCGGCCGCGCCCCCTTCCGCATCCGGGCGATGCGACTCCGGCAAGCTCTGAAAGAGATAAGCCATACTCGAATACCTCATAGCCATCACTCGACGGATCATCTTCACTGAGCAGTGATCCGCCATGTCGGGGGACCGGCCGGATCTCTCCGGGGCCGTCCGTTGGAAGGGCAACTCGGGCGGCCCCGGACGATCTCGATGAACGCAAGCACGCGCTCGAGCAGGAGATCTCCAGCGGTGACACCGAGCGGCTCCGGATCGGGCTGCGGCAGTACCACCAGATGCTGGACCAGATCCTCACCCTCTGAGCCGCCCCGCGACTCGACCACGGACCGGTACGCGGCGATTACGCGGCGATGCCGCGTACCGGGCCTTCTCGTACGGAGCGCACGGGCCGATCGGCGAACCGCGAAGCGAGACGTGCAGAAGCGGAGATTCGCCGCAGCCCCTCATCCGGTTGCGAGTGCGCGCCGGCAGTCGGCGGCGGCCGCAGGCAGGTCGCACATCACCTGGCCGGCATTGGGCCGCAGGGCCGGATCCTTGGCCAGGCACGCGGCCGCCAAGGCGCGCAGTCGTCCCGTCAGCCGGCCCAGTTCGGGATCCTCGTCGAGGATCCGTCGCATTACGGCCGGGATCGTGTCATCGCCGAATGCCGGTGATCCGTTCGCCGCGTAGGCCATCGTGGTGGCCCAGGCGAACATGTCGGCCGCAGGCCCGGCACGTTCGCCGAAGAACTGCTCGGGGGCCATGTAGGAGGGTGTGCCGATCACCTGGCTGGTGGCGCTCGTACTCGCCTCCAGCACCCGCGCGATCCCGAAGTCGATCACCCGGGGCCCGTCCGGGCCGATCAGCACGTTGTCGGGCTTGAAGTCGCGGTGCACGACGCCGGCGTGATGAACGGCCGCCAGGGCGGTGGCCGTGCCCAGCGCCAGCCGGTCCAGGTCACCACCGCGGCGCGGTCCCTGCCGGCGGACCTGGTCCCGGAGCGAGGGCCCGGCGATGTACTCGCACACGATGAACGGTCGCTCACCATCGACCTCGGCGGCCAGCACGGCGGCGGTACAAAAACTCGCCACGCGCTGTGCGGCGGCCGCCTCGCGGACGAACCTTGCCCGTGCCCGCTCGTCATCCCCGCGGTGCATCACCTTGACGGCGACCGGCTTCCCGCCGCCGGTCTCACCGAGATAGACCATCCCCTGGCCGCCCTCGCCCAACCGGCCGAGGATCCGGAAACCGCCAAGCCGTGATGGGTCGCCGGGTCGCAGCGCCTCCATGATGTCCCACTCTCGTCATGCCGTGCGCGGTATGTGCTCCGTGGGAGCACGCGTCCCGGAAGACCGCAGGGAGACAGCGGCCGTCATCGGTGACCCCGGCTGTCCGGAAGATGAACGCGCGCGCTTCGCACCGGCCCGGCCGCCACCGGCGCGCTCGCGTGGGGGCGGGCCCGCCGGTGTCTCCGCCTGCGGGGCGAGCGCCCTCGGGCGTGATCGGCCGACAGAACTCGTGGCTCCCTGCCGGCGGATGCGTTGAGCGCGGAGCCGGGCGGCGCCTGAAGTGCGTCGCGTGCCCAACGGCGGTGCTGCTGAGCCCGCCTCCGGGGCGGCCGGCTCGAAAGCGTTCCGAACCAGCATTACGCACCGCACTTGCCGGGGGCGGGGCCGGAGTGCGGGCTCATGGGTGTCCGGGCCGCCACGGTCCGCCGCCGCCCCAGGGCCATTTCACCTGCGGCCTGCCCAGCTGTTAGAGCGGCCGGAACGCTGGCCGTTCCGGCGGCGCCGATCAGGGTGGTGACGATCAGTCCTTGGGGGTCCCTGCCCGGGGACCAGGGCTTTGGCGATCACTCCGGCGACCAGGCAGAGGATGATCCAGGCGATGATGCCCATGACCGAGCTCCTAGACGAGCCTTGAATCGATGGCTGCCCGGCAACGGTCATCCGGACCGGCCGGGGCAGGGGCCCCGGCATATCTTCCGCAGGAGCGCGGAAAGGGGCCCTCGTTCCCCCCAAGCCAATCCCGTTGGCGCCGGACGGGAAACAGTCGATCCACGACAAGTGTCATCACCGCGACCGATGACCGCATGAGCACCGGAAGTCAGGTGATCGGCCCTAGTGATGGCCTTTGCGCGAATCGCCCGTTTCCCAAGACCCTTTCCGCACCCCGATGCAGCGACGCCCCGGACGGGAGCCCAGCGCGCCCAGAGGGCGCTGACCGGGGCGACGCCCCCCTTTGTCCTCCGGTTGGCTCGCAGGCTCGATCGGGACCTCCAACCGCCCTGGTCACGCCCAGAAATCCGCCGATCCTGCGCCGCCAGGACGTGCAGGTGGCACGGTGCACATGGAGCGGCTGATGCGCGCCCATGGCCTGCCGGGGGTGCATCGCCAGGACCGGCAGCGCACCACCACCCCGGATGCGCCCCCGCCGGGTCCGAGGAGGTCTGTCCGCTGGTGACGACCGCATGGTTCGGCGGCGCGGCGGCCAGACACCAGGGCACCCTGGATGGAGCCGTTGTCTCGGTCCCGGGGCGGCGCCGCGGTCGCCGCAGACGTAGCGTCCTCCACGCATCCGCACCGGGCGGCGCGGCCGCAGTGGCGGGAGCATCACCGGAAGAGCGCCTTCGATCGGATACGTGGCGATCAGCTGCCACCCGGCGGTGTCACCGTAGATCTCCTCCAGCCGGCGGCGCACGCGCGACTCGTCGGCGTCCATCCCGAGCAGGGAGGGCGATGAGCGCGCGGCCATCGGCGGTGTACTCGGGCGCCGCGTCGGTGAGGACCGGCATCCGTCCCATCCCGAAAGCAGGGACGCCGCGGCTGCGCTCGGCTTGCCGATGGCCTCAGCGTGGCCGTTCCGCCGTCCAGCGGCGGTGACGTACTGCGTGGAGTCTCCTGTCGGGCGGGGAAATCGTGGTCGGTGGGGCCGGCGGCGCCTGGGGGGCGATGGCGTGGGCGAGCGCCGCGGCGCGGATGCCGTGGATGATCTCGTCGAGTGCGCCGATCGCCTGCCGCAGTGTCCTGCGCAGCCGCTCGGCCTCAGCGGGAGTCATCTGGCGATGGGCCGGAGCCGGAGCCGCGGCGGCAGGTCGGCCGGGCCGACCGTCACGCTGCCGCAGGGGCAGATGGCGGCCACCGTCCTGTGGGCTGAGCCGGGCGAGGTCTTGGTGCAGGTCCATGCTGACGGTGAACGCCCGGCGGATCAGCCCATCGGCCAGCACGGTGAAGTCGGGGGGCCCGCCGTCCGCGGGCAGATGGGACCGGTGTTCCGGCATCTCAGACCACTTCCTTGCTGGATTGAAGGACGACGACCCTGCGGGGGAGCTCGCTCCGCCCGCCGCGCGAGCCAAGCCGCGGCACCGACCACACCTGACGGCGAGCACGCCGGTCCACCGGCCGCCGACCTGGTCGCCCGGACGGCGGCCGGTCTGGCGGGCGCCGTGGATTTCCTCTTCGGCAGCATCAGCTGCCAAGGGCATCCGGAGCGCAGGGAGAGGGGTCTGGGCGGACATTGAGGCCGCGGTCCAGGCCGGTGATGCGCAGCAGTTTGGCGACCTGCGGACGGGGGGCGGACAGGCGCAGGGTGATGCCGAGTCCGGTGGCATGGCGCTGGATGCCGATCAGCAGGGTCAGCCCGGCCGCGTCGCAGAAGGTCACCCCGCTCAGGTCGAGGATCAGCAGCCGGGCGCTTTGGAGCAGTCCGGCGCGCAGGTGCTCGCCCAGTGCGGGGGCGGTTGCCATGTCGAGATCGCCCCGCAGGGCGACGATGGTGATGCCCGGACGTCCGCGGGAAGGCGCGGTGGCCCTGGCGGCGGCGCGGAACCGGCCGACAGCGGTGAACCTGGTGTGGCCGGAGTACCGGGTGGATACTGTCGTGGGCTGGCCGCCGGTCATGGCGATCTCCGATAGCGGGGTGGATGAGTTCGGCCGTGTCGGTCGTGTCCGCGGGTCAGCGCGGCATTGACGGTTCACGCGGTCATCCGCCATGCGATCTCCACCCTCTGGGGCTCGGCCGCCTCACGCCCGTCATGCGTGTCGGCTGGAACGGTCGGTGCGGCCGGCGGGTCGGGGGCGGCCAGATGGTCGGTGGGATCGGCGGCTTCGTCCAGGGCGGCCTGGGCCGCCGTGCAGCCGATGGCGGCCGGGACGGTGAGCAGGTCGATGCGGCGGCCGTCTGCGTAGATCGCGGTGAGCAGCCCGGCGGGCAGGTTGTCGAACCAGCTCAGCAGGACCTCGCGGGTGTCGTCGGGCCCGTCGACGAGCAGGCGGCGCGGATGGCTCTGCCAGTCGGCCGCCCGCAGCAGGACGTGGCTGATCGGCCGTTGGTCGTCGGGTGGGTCGTGGACCCGCAAGGCCAGCAGCAACCCGGGCAGTTCGGCGACCGGATCGGCCGAGCGGGGCCACCATGCGCCGTCCAGAAGCGTGCGGCCCCGCCCTGGACGGGTTCGCCTGAGCGGGGCGGACGGCTGCAGGGCGAGCCGGGGGGCCGAGGGCGCCGGAAGGCCGATGATCATTCTCGGTTCCGCGGTGGTCCGCATGGTTTTCCCCTCCCCCTGGAACCGCGAGGCGGTTCAGAGCGGTGAACGAGCCGGTGTGGCGGATCACCCTCCAGGGCGGGGATGTCGTCTTTGCCGGATAAATTCACTCTAACCGCCAACCCTCGGCACTTTAAAGGCCTGGAGTAATATCTGCCCAATTTTTCGACATTTCTCCCCCCGTCTTTTGGTTCCGAGCGTTTGACGGAGGCAGATTTCCAATCCCAGATTTCCGTCCGTCCGCGGGTGCCGAATCCGTGGCCACCAGGGCCGACCTGGGTTTTCTCGGCGATGCCACCTGCTTCGAAGGGACTGCACGCGACGGTGTCGAGCGAGTAGATCATGGTTCTGCGGGCCTGGCGAGCTCGCCGCAGTTCACGCTCGGATCTCCCATGAACGCGCCTCATGCATCCCTGATCTGTAGTGATCGGATTGGAGCGCGCTACGAAGAACGTCCGCTGGCCACTTAGCGTGGCGAGAAATGCAGGCGTGAGGAGAGTTGCCGAGGCCCCGTGCTCCGACCGCCCCACCGGCTCCGACGGTGGCCGCTGGGTCAGCGAGAGCGCAGCCTGTCGAGACGATGGGCCGGCACACCGAGCGCCTGCAGAACATCGCGCATTTGCCGCGCGGGCGCCAGCGGTGGGCCGGATGCCGGTTCGGGCCGGAGCGGTTTGGTGAGACCGAGCAACCGCAGCATCTGATCCGTCGCACCCACAGCGCGTCCTGTCCCTTGCATCGTCCTGCCGGCCCGGAGCGGGTCGCCCGGGTGCGTGCCCGTGATTCCGGAGGTGAGGTCGGCTCATACCCCGAAAGCACGGGCCCACTCATCGCGACGAGACAGCGCAGGGCGGACCGTCACCGCAGCGACCTCGATCGCCGGCAGCACCGGGGGCGAGCCCGGTGGCACCGGAGGCACTTCGTGCCTCTCCGCTCACAGGGGTTCGCTGATCCAGCGCCACTCGCCGTCGACATGCCGCGCGCTGATCAGCTGCGCGCTACCAGAGTCCGCGACCTCGGCGATCATCCGCACCAGCCGCCGATGGAAGTCCGCGGGCGGACGGCCCTCGCCCGGCGCCCCCTCCAGAAGGGACACGCTGACCTTCGCCTCGTCGCGCAACTGCACGGTCAGTCGGCCGGTCCTGTCCAGACGCAGGACAACGATCGCATCAGCACGGATCAAGTCGCCTTCAGCCGCCGAAATCCATACCTCTGGTGCATTACCGCTCATGAGCCCCACCCTCCATGAGTCCAGGAGCCCGCCTCACCCCCGAACTTAGTACGGCCCCCGCCTCAGCCCCCTCGGCGCGCCGACGGAGAAGGCAAGGACCACCGAAACGAGGGACGCGCGATAGGCGGCCAGAACGTCGGCGACGACTCCGGCCTCTTCCTCTTCGGCGGCGCGGCGGCAGCGCCGATCACCTCGCCAGCCCTCTTCCCTCCCTCGGGAGCGGAGACCCGACCCTAGCCTCACCTCAAGCTCCCACCGCCTCACCTCCGTCGCCGTTGCTGCCGGCCATGTCGGCTCGTTGTCTGCTCGACGGTTCTGAAACAGGGCAGCACCACACGGCATGGCGCGGCATGGGGATGGGGTTGGATGTGGACAGGACAGTACAGTCCGACACTAAGAGCACTGCCCTGATACGAAAGTCGCGGACTTTTAATCCGTAGGTTGTGGGTTCGAGTCCCACGCGACCCACCACCCCTGACCAGGGGAAACGCGAGAAGGCCCGGCTTGTGAGCCGCCGCGTTTGCCCCGCTTCGTCCCCATGCCGGCTCGAGGTCGGCTCGGCGGCTCGATCCGGGCCCTGCGCCCACCCTGGTCAGGCCTCGAAAGCCAGGCACTCTTCACCCACCTAAGCCGGTCATACCACCCACTGATCCGACCGCAGGACCACAGGAGCAGTCAGCAACACCCTCCCGCAGGAGTGAATCCGCTGGCTCGCATCCCGCTGGCGGCGCCATCGAGCGCTTCCCATCAGGCGGTCATAGAGAAGGCGCCGCGATCAGAGCACGACGCGGACGAAAGCGCGCCTCTACCCCTCGATACTCATACACCCGAAGGCAGCAACCCCACACCAACGGCTCTCAAGACACCCGGCCATCACGCTCACCAAGATCATTACATCTCTGTCCGGGATCGTGATCGCAAACCAACCGAATGAAACCCGACGCCTTCACTGCTAGCGTCGCAGGTCAGCAAGTATCGGCCCCGCGCACGCGGGGATGGTTCCGCACTCGCGGTGTACCGACGGGGCATCAACGCGCGGCCGCCGCTCGGATCCTCACAGCCGCATCGCCGGTACACACCGCCGGCACTCCTCGCTCTCCTCATGAGGTCAGGGTGGGCGGCCTGTCGTTGCCTTGACCACCACGGACGGCGACAGACCGGCCTACCGAGCATGACAGCGCAGCCTCGGGCAAGGGCGGCACGAGTTCCCCTGGCTTGTTTCCCACCACAGAAGCCGGGGCCGCCTCAGTCCCCCTTACAGGACGACCACCGCGACAGCCGCCGCCCCGGCGACCACTGACGACCAACGGAAGAGCTCCTTGGCAACCCGCACCTCGGCTGAGTCGGTTTCCCTCGGAGCCATCTCGTCGTAGAACTTGCGTGCTTTTGCGGCGGCGTCCCCGACAGCCGGCAGCGAGTAGATCCCACCTGACGGCCCGATCTCCTCGACCGTTGCGGCGCCCTCATCGTAGTTGTCGATCTCCACGTCGATCACCTCCAACAACTGAATGGCCTTGTTGCCAGTAGTTGGAGGCTACCGAAGCCCAGACAGCTCAGGCAACAACTTCCAACTGATTACTTGTTGGGATACCCTCTTGGCGTGGATGATGGCGATAGGCAGCCGGAGACCTCCATCGGCGCCCCGTCTCCGTTCGTGGATATGGTCGTCGGACCAGGCGAGTCGGACAACAGCCGCTTCGGGGAACTGCTTGAGCGTCTGCGCTGGAAGGCTGGCCTGTCTCGCGCTGATGCAGCGACCAAACTCGGATTCTCCTCTGAGTACTTGCGCCTCATCGAGGTAGGCAAGCGCACGCCTGCCCTTGGGCAGATGCGAAACCTGCTGCGTGTCTACGGTGCAAAGGGTGCCGTCGAGCAGATCTCGCCTCAGGGATACCGGCAGGACTTGTTGGTCTTCGACCCGCTCGACGGCGACCACGGCGATCCGGTCATCATCGAGTTCACCAGCAGGATCCGTGAAGCACGACGAAGGGCGCTCGGTGCCCCTCCGGACGAGGATGAGGACTGGGAACAGGCGGACTATGAGGGCCCGACTGAGAGTCGGGCCACCGAGCTCGGCCTGGTGGTATCTCTCCTGACCCGAGCGGACGACAGCACGCTACTCAAGGTTCGCAAGTTGCTTGAGGACAGAGCAAGGTGACATGTCTCAGACGGGCCTGCCCACGAGGCCTTGGGGCTTGACGTACAGGGGGCGTACAGGGGCCTGTTAGGCCGCCAGGTCTAAGCCGCCCGGTCCTTCCGAACGTCCCCGCGCAGGCGCCGCCGCGGCATTGCTGGCGCTGTGGGCGGCGTGGGGGCACGGTGCTACAGATGGCGGCCAGATGGTCGGACACCGTGGACTCCCGCTAGGAACGCTCAGGGGAAGGCTCCGCGCGGCCGCGTACCTGCCTGAAGGGTCGATGGAGACCGTTGGACCAGGAATGAGAACACGTTACAGTTTCTGCCATGGGCACAGTCACTTGGGACGCGCCGGACGGCGACCACCCCGCACGCCGGGCGGTGCGCGCGGCGATGGCCGCGGCCGCGGGCGGGCGCAAGCAGGAGTGGCTCGCGCTGTTCGGCCCGGACGCCGTCATCGAGGACCCCGTCGGCCCCTCGATGCTCGATCCCGAGGGCAAGGGGCACCGGGGGCCGGACGGGATCGAGCGGTTCTGGGACGAGAACATCGCCCGGGTGCGCAAGTTCCACTTCCGGGTGAGCGACTCGTTCGCCAACGGCCCCGCCTGCGCCAACGTCGTCACCATCACCGCGACGCTGGACGGCGGGACCACCTCGACGATCGACTGCCTGACCGTCTACACCGTCGATGACGACGGCCTGATCACCTCGTTCCGCGCCCATTGGGAACCGGACCGCGTAATGGCCACCCTGACCTCCCCCTAAGACGCAGGGAAGCGGCTTCAGGGCCATGCGCACTCCCCAGCACCGTACTGGCTCCCCACGCTAGCGGCCGTGCTGTACACCGCCGAGCTGACGGTCGCGCTCGCGGTCATGCTCACCGCGGTCTTCGTCCCGCCCTTCGGTGAACGAGCGCGCTTTTCGGCTGCTGCACTGGATGACCGGCCACCCCGAACCGGCCCACCCGGCCCCTCAACGGTGCGCATGCCTAGAACTACGTCCGCGCAGGTCAAGCAGAATGCTCGTACTCGTTGAGAATTCCCCCAGACGTTGCCTTCTTCAGACGTTCAGCTGGGCGGTCTGGTCTGGTTGGCTGATCGGTGGAGGCAGCGGGGGGTGCGCCGCTGGGGGGTGCGACGTGCGACCCGATCGTCGCGGGCGGCGGGGGTCTGGGGCTGCGCCGCCGCTTTCGGTGGTGGTGGTGAAGGATCTGGTGGCGCACTCGGCGCGGTGGTCAGGTGCTGCAGGTGGTCGCGGTGCTCGGCGAGGGCGTGCTCGACGGCGTCGCCCAGGTTCAACCCCAGAGCGCTGGTGGGCCGTCGGCGAGGTGCCGTGACGGGTCCCTTCTCCGGCGCCCGCTCCCAGGCGCGGGCATGGACCCCGATGGAAGCATGTAGACCGCCGCACCCGGCTGGAACCGCACACAGCCAGCACCGTCAGCCTCTCCACCACAGGGAGGGCTCTGGGGCGAGCTCGATCCGGCGCAGCGTACGGCGCTGGTGGAGGTGGGGCGGCCGCGCAACTACCCGGCCACGGCGCCGCTGTGCTCCCAGGGGAAGGGCTCCGACCACGTCGTCGTCATCCCGGCCAGCTAGGCGAAGGTGATCTCGGCAACGTCAGACGGGCGCGAGGTCGTGCTGGCCGTGCGAGGGGGCCGGCGACCTGGTGCGCGAGAGCGCGGTGCTCGGCAGCCAGGACCGGACGGCGACCCGTGACGGCGCTCACCGCGGTCCGCGGGCTGGTGGTCCCGGCCGCCCGTTTCACCGCGTGCAACTGCGGCCAACGGCCCGGCCGGTCAGCGGGTCCTCACAGCCGCACCGCCGGTACACCCCACTCACAGGTCGCCGCGCCGAACGCCGAGCGGGAGGGGCCCCCAGGGAATTAGAACGCGTTCTTGTCAACGGCGGCGGTGTCGAGCAAGCTACGTCGCATGGACCTGAATGCCCTGGAAGAGATCCGTCAGGTGAAGTACCGCTACTTGCGCTGCCTGGACCTGAAGGACTGGGACGGGTTCGCCGACACCCTCACCGAGGACGCCCTGGGCGCCTACGGAACCCGCGCGGTCGGCGAGGCGCTGCGCCTGGAAGGCCGCGATGCCATCGTCGACTACATGCGCGACAATCTCGGTCCCGAGATCACCACGGTGCACTTC
The DNA here is from genome assembly GCF_040649235.1 of Spirillospora sp. NPDC049024. NCBI lineage: Bacteria > Bacillati > Actinomycetota > Actinomycetes > Streptosporangiales > Thermomonosporaceae > Spirillospora > Spirillospora sp. NPDC049024. Next base: position 532,785 of record NZ_JBEZFD010000002.1, on the reverse strand, counting down.
GCGGGCCAACCCGAGATCCGGGTCGACGGCGACAGGGCCGAGGGCACCTGGTGCCTGGAGGACACCGTCATCGCCAAGGCATTCCGGGTGCTGATCCGCGGTTCCGCCTTCTATGAGGAGACGTATCGACGCTGCGCGGACGGCGGATGGCGCATCAGTGGCATCGGCTATGAACGGACCTACGAATACTCGATATCGCTCGACGATGTGCCCAGCTTCAGGCTGCTGGCAGACCGCTGGGCGCCCTCGCCCCCGCAGCCGGGAACCTGACCAGTATCAAGAGTCAGACTTGATGCGTGCCGTCGCCCGCCGCCAGCGCCCCGCGGACGAGGAAGTAGCCGTCAGTGGAGTCGGCGGTGGAGGCATGGCCAGATCGGTGGCGGTCAGGACCAGGCGACCTGCGCTTGCCCGCCTTGATCCGCGGCCTACCTTGCGAGCGGCGGTGCGCGCGGCCAGAGGCATCACGTGAGTCAGGACTTGACGCGCTGCTGCTTGAGGCGGAGTTCCTCCTGCGGACCTCGGCTTTGACGGCTTGCTCGCGTTCCAGCCAGTCGGGCCTTTCGGCCTTCAGATTCGGGAAGCCGGTGAAGGCCAGCAGGTCCTCGCGGGCGGCGTCCAGCTCGGTGGATGAGGCCCGCAGCCGATTGGTCAACGGGCCACCGGCCGGCCCGGCCCCACGGTTCTCAGGAATGCTCTCGCGCTGGGCGCGCTGGTCACCCGGGCGTCCTTCTCAGCGGGCGGCGGGCGCCGGGGGCGGCGCGGAGGTGTCGGGGAAGGGCCTGGTGGCCGGGTCGGTCAGGCGGGGGAGCCGGCGGTCGAGCCAGCGGGGGAGCCACCAGTTGGCTTTGCCCAGCAGGGCCATGGTCGCGGGCACCAGGAGCATCCGGACGACCGTGGCGTCGAGCAGGATCGCCGTGGACAGGCCCAGGCCGAGCATCTTCACCAGCGGTGACGGGTGGGCGACGAAGCCGAGGAAGACCACCGTCATGATCAGAGCGGCGGAGGTGATCACCCGGCCGGTGCCCGCCAAGCCGCGCGCGACCGACTCGGTGCTGTCGCCGGTGGCCTCGTAGCTCTCGCGGATGCTGGAGAGCAGGAACATCTCGTAGTCCATGGACAGGCCGAACAGGACCGCGAAGAAGATCGTGGGCAGCGGTGAGGCGATCGCATACGTTCCGTCCAGGCCGAACAGGTCCGCGCACCACCCCCACTGGAACACCGCGACCACGACGCCGTAGGCGGCGCCGATCGACAGCAGGTTCATGACGGCGGCCTTCAGCGGCACGACGACGGCGCGGAACAGCACCATCAGCAGCAGGAACGACGCGGCCAGGACCGCGGCGATGAAGATCGGGAGGGTCCTGTCGAGCTGCCGCGTGAGGTCGTCGGTCATGGCCGTCATGCCGGAGACGGCGACGTTGGCGGGGGCCAGGTCGCGAACGCGTTCGAGCGTCCGGGAGGTCTCGGCGTCCGCGGGGGCGCTGGTGGGGATCGCGGGCACGACGACCGCGTCCCCCTGGGGAGAGGTCCGCGGCGAGCCCACCGCGGCGATGCCGGGGTCGGCGGCGAGACGTTCGGCGAGGTCGGGGATGGTCTGGGCGGTCACGCCCGGGCGGCGCAGGTCGGCGACGAGCAGCAGCGGGGCATTGTGGCCGGGGCCGAAGCCCTCCGCCAGCAGGTCGTACGCGCGGCGGTGGGTCGTGCTCGTCCTGTCGTCGCCGGCGTCGGGGTAGCCGGTCTGCATCCACAACGCCGGGGCGGCGAGCGTGAGCAGCAGCGCCGTTGCGCCGAGCAGATACGGCCAGGGGCGGCCCGAGACACGATGCGCCAGACGCCACCATGCCCCGTCTTCGGTGCGCTTGGCGGGGGAGCGGCGGCGGACGACGCGTCCGGCGTCGATGCGGTCGCCCAGCAGGGACAGCAGTGCGGGCAGCAGGGTGAGGGCGGTGGCCACGGCGAAGAGCACGACCAGCGCTGCGCCGAGCCCGATCGAGGCCAGCAGGCCCAAGCCGGTCAGCAGCAGCGCCGACATTGCGACGACGACGGCGCCTCCGGCGAACAGGACCGCCGAGCCCGCCGACGCCATGGCGTTCGACAGTGCGGTGCGGTTGTCCTGACCGGCCGTCCGGTTCTGGCGGTAGCGGGCCACGATGAACAGGGCGTAGTCGATGCCGACGCCCAGACCGATCAGCATTCCGACGCTCGTTGCGGCGCTCGTGACGTCCATTACATGGGCCAGCAGCGCGATGCCGGACAGCCCGGTGGCCACCGTGACCATCGCGATCGCGATCGGCACCAGGGCGGCGACGACCGTTCCGAAGACGACGAGCAACACGACCAGGGCGGCCAGCAGACCGGCCACCTCGGTGCCCGAGGTCTCGGTCTCGGCGTTGACGAACGCGGCGTCGCCGCCGACCTCCGCGACGGCGCCGGCGGCCCGTACCGGCTCCAGCGAGCCGGTGATCGCCTTCACCGGCTCGGGGCCGAGCCCGGCCGAGGGCCGGTCGAAGGTGACCTCGGCGTAGCCGATGCGCCCATCGCGCGACACCGTGCCGGTGGCGAACGGGTCGGCGACGGCGGCCACGTCCTCGGCATCGGCGATCCGGGCGAGGGCCGCCTGGATGGCAGGTCGGTAGCGGTCGAGCCGTTCACCCTCCGGAGCGGCGAAGACCGCCTTGGCGCTGCCACCGGCCGCCTGCGGGAAGCGCTCCTCCAGAAGCTCCATCGCCCGTTCGCTCTGGCTGCCCGGAGCGACGAGGTCGTCGGCGAACCTGCCGCCTGCGGTGCCCGCCAGCCCGATGACCAGGACGGCCAGGAGAGTCCAGAGCCCGATCGTTAGCCATGGTCGGCGGGCGCTGGTGTCGCCGATGCGACGGATGACGCGATGCATGACGGTGCTCCTTCGGGGGATGCGGCGGCGAGTGCGCCAGGGTGAGCTGTCGTACCAACCGTGCTCGCCGGGGCCGCCGCAGTCGCCCGTCCACCGGCGGAGCCGATCCCCGTCGCGCAGCGGAGGCCCGGTCCGCCTCGCGGCGGATGACCGGTGTGTCCGTCCCCGCATACGGTGGTCCCGCGCCCGCCGACAAGCCGCGGAGTGCACCGCATCTCGCACCGTGGAGCGCCGGTGAACCGCACAACACCGCCTTCCCGCCCGCTCGCCGAGGCCGCGGCAGGCCGCCCCGGAAGGCTCCGGGGGCCCTTCGCCCGCTGGCCGCGCGCCATGGACGCCGTCCTCGCCGGGCTGGTCCTCCTCGTGCTGGTGTTCGTGCACGACATGCCCGGAGACGCCCTGGCCTTCCGTCCCCTTCGCGACCTCAACCTCGCCGCCCTGCCGGTCTTCGCCGCGGCCGGTACGGCGTTGTACTGGCGACGCCAGGCACCTCTGGCCGTGCTGAGCGTCACCTTGATCGCCTGGGCCCTGTTGCTGCCGACCACGCGCAACCTCGTCGGCGTTCCGGTGCTCATCGCCCTGTACAGCGCCGGGCGGTACTCGCCGGATTCACGGCAGGGGCCCGCGGGCGTCGTGGCGGCCGTCGCCCTGGTCACCGTTGACCTGCGCACGGAATCCGCGCCGTGGAGTGAGGTCGTATTCGGGGTCATCGTCATGGTCGGCCTGTGGTACGTGGGGCGCGGTCTCCGGCTGCGCGATCGCCACGCTGCCCGGCTCGTCGCAGCACAGGCCGCCGAGGCCGTCCGCATCGTGGCCGAGGAGCGGACGCGCATCGCCCGCGAGCTGCACGACGTGGTGGCCCATCGGGTGAGCGTCATGACCGTTCAGGCGGGCGCGGCCAAGGCGATGGCCGCGCACGCCGCCGACGGCCCGATCCCGGAGCAGGCACTGCGGGCGATGGGGGCGGTCGAAGAGGAGGGACGGCAGGCGCTGGCCGAGCTGCGCCACCTGCTCGGCGTCCTGCGTCCTGAGAACGATGCCGGGGGCCCCGAGCCCCAGCCCGGCCTGGCCGACGTTCCCCACCTCGCCGACCAGATCCGCGCAACGGGCGTCGCGGTGACCCTGTCGCTCGCCACGCTCCCGACCGGACTGCCCGCTCGCGTGGACCTGTTCGCCTACCGCATCGTTCAGGAGGCGCTCACCAACGTGCTCAAGCACGCCGGTCCCGGCGCCCACGCCGACGTCCGGCTCGGGGCCGCCGGCGGCGAGATCGTCATCGAGGTGCGCGACGACGGCGGCGGCACCGCCGCCCTGCCGGGAGACGCCCAGGACGGAACGCGCGGCCACGGCATCGTGGGGATGCGGGAGCGGGCACTACTGTTGGGCGGCACACTCGACGCCGGGCCGCGCCCGGACGGCGGGTTCGACGTCACCGCCCACCTGCCCACCGGAGGCGAGCCCGCGTGAGCATCCGTGTCGCCATCGTCGACGACCAGGCCCTCGTCCGCGGCGGCTTCGCCATGATCTTGCAGATCCACGACGACATCGAGGTCGTCGCCGAGGCCGGGACCGGCACCGAGGCGATCGAGGCGGCGCGCCGGCACCGGCCCGACGTGATCCTCATGGACATCCGGATGCCGGACATGGACGGTCTGGAGGCCACCGAGCGGATCCTGGCGGAATCCGACTGGAACATCAGGGTGCTCATCCTGACCACGTTCGACCCGGACGAGTACGTCTACCGGGCGATGCACGCCGGCGCCAGCGGCTTCGTCCTCAAGGACATCCCACCCGACCAGCTCGCCACCGCCGTGCGCACCGTCGCCGACGGCGGCGCTCTGCTGGCCCCCTCGATCACCCGCAGGCTGATCGGCCGGTTCGCCCGGCGGCTGAGCGTCAACAACGCCGTGGCCGAACGCCTGGAACGCCTCACCGACCGCGAGCGCGAAGTGATGGCCGCCGTGGCCCGCGGATCGAGCAACTCCGAGATCGCCAAAGAGCTCTTCATCGGACCCGCGACCGTCAAGACGCACGTCTCCGGCATCCTCACCAAGCTAGGCCTACGTGACCGCGCCCAGATCGTCATCTTCGCCTATGAGAGCGGCCTGGTCGAGGCAGGCGACCGCAACATCGGCCACTGACCGGCGGTGGCGGGCCTACACCGGCTTTCGAGCCGCTGGGGGTCGGGGGGCGGTGAGCCACCGGGGACAACCGACGGCCACGCCCGCCGCTAGAAACGCCGACTGGCGAGGCCGAGGAGATCAAGGTCCTCGTCGACCACGCGCGCGGCTCGGATCCGATCAAACTGGGCAGGCAGGCCCATAACCTCGGGCTCTACCGGTATGCGCTCGGCTTCCACGGCGCCGCGTTCGCCGCCGATCCCGGGCCCACCGACGCGATGCTCTGGTCCGGCGAACTGCACCAGGTCGCGGGACGGCTGGACGAGGTGGACGTTCTCCGCGTGAAAGCCGTGGCCCTCCCGCGTTCGCAACGCGAACCGCCTTCTACTTGATCCTCCACTCGGCGGCTGACCCCAGGCCGGATGACGCGCCGAACCGAATGCGCTCAACTGTGGCGTCCTTGTTGACCTCGAAAGTCACACAGCCGATTTGACTCTCCCCTTTGGTCAGCCGGACCTCTCCCTCGGGGAAGTCCTGGCAGTCGGATGCAGTGAGGAGACTGCCTTCGTAGGCCTGACCAGTCGTATCGATGGCGCGTGCGCCGTTGCTTGGCGAGTCCTGGTATTCGTTGTCGCTGTTGTTCTTCACTTTGAACTGTGCCGCAACGAGCCGCTTACCATTCGGAACCGGCTCAAACTCACCCGGCTTGGCGGGATCGACCACTTTTCGGAGGGTAACGGCCAGCGAAACCCCTGCCGAGTCGTCGGCGATACTCACGGCGTCCCCTATCTGCGCCTCCTTCTTCGATGTCCGCGTGGCTTTGCCGCTCGCGCTGCCTCCACTCTTCTCCGGCGCCGTGCTGACGCTACCGGTCTCGCATGCTGCGGCTATAGCGACCAACGTCAGCGACATCACTGTCCTCGCGACCACCAAAGATAGGCGCACGTCGACCCCCTTCCGACATCCATTGAAGGCAAGTCTCTGCCTGCACACAGTTACCCATAGTAAGTGAGGGCCGTTCATATTGTTGCCATCTGCCGTGTAGGTAAGAGCCAATTTTCAGAGCGCATCCTGCAGCGGACATGCACTAGACGGACGTCTCAGCGCTGTCGCCGCCATCCTGTCGAAGGTGCTCCCCGAGCCGCCCGCTTCGGCGAGAGCGCCCGTGAGAAGCCTGGTACAGGCCCGCCCCCGGCAGGATTTCTTTCAATGGCGGGCCAGCGGCCGGGAGGTGATTCCGCACCGTCCCTAACTAACGTTAGACACCTCGCAGCGGGATAGCGGTTGCCGGCGATGGCGGGTGATCGGGCTGGGATTTAATGCGTCGGCGATGTCGGCGAGCATGGCGGGTTCGCACTGAAGGTCCATGACCAGGTTCCGGCCCGCCCGGGTCACCCACGCGGCGTTCGGGTGGGCGGTGGCGTCAGACGAAGGACAAGAGCCCGGATGGAACGGACGGTCGGGGGCGGCCCGGCCGCTTGGGTCTGGATCGGGCGGCGTGCTGGCCCGCGATCATGTCCCGGTGCCAGCGCAAGACCGTGTCCGGCCGCACGATCAGCCGCATCCGGCGTAGCACACCACGTGGCAGCCGGTGCGGCAGCGCCGCGGGTAGTGCTCGATCCGGACCGGCGAACCGGACCCTCGCCCCGTCCAGTTGGTGTTCCAGCACCATGATCTGATGCCGCGGCACCACGAACGTTGCGCTTACTGATAACGCCATCCATGCCGGTCGCCGACGAGCAAGCCACAAGATTGTCAACGGTCTCATGTCGGCGCGCCGACGTTGTCGCCGGCGAGGGGGTAGGCGGTGGTGGCCGAGACCGAGGAGGAGGTCGTCGCGGCGACCTGCTCGACCGGGCGTGTGACGTCCGGCCTGCTGATCTCCGCGCCCGAGCGCGGGTCGGTGAAGGCGCCGATGATCACACAGTGCCCCGGCGGGACGATCTCGACCTCGCCGCCGTCGCGCCGCTCCGGCAACGACCGGCCCGCGAACGGGATCACGTCGCCGCGCCGCACCACCGGCATGAACCGCTTCACCAGGAAGACGACACTTCGGCTTCTCGGGCCTTCTCATCGGGGCTGCGATGATGACCGTGTCCAGCCCCACCCCAGGGATCGTAGAACGCGACACCTGAGGGGTTGGAGGGATCCACGTGGAGTGACCGGCAGTGACCGTTGCAGTCGGTGAGACGGGTCAAGGAGTGCCGGGCGGACATCTTGGTCTACGCGCCCATCTGGGCTCCGTTTCGACCGATACCGCTGTTGGCTGCGTCTGAGCGGTCCCGCACTGCCCGGGCGAGTGGGTCTGGCTCCGTGTGCTCGCGGGCGTGCCCGAGTGGGACGAGATGGCGGCTCGGTGGCGGATCGCCGGCTTGGTCCGGGCCCCGCGTCCTCCCACGTGTTTCCCCGAAACCGGAGCACTCTTGGTCATAGGTGGTGGCCGGGTCACTCCTGCACGCTGGACGTGTCGAGGTCGCGGACGGTTTGGGCGAAGGCTCGAAGGAGCGGGGCTGCGTTGGCGGTGCGCCAGACGAGAGCCCATCGGCAGGGCGGGGCGTCGCGGACGGGGACGTAGACCAGGTTGGGCCAGGGGTAGAAGCGGGCGGACTCGACCACGGTCGCGGCGACGGCCTGCCCGGAACTCACCGCCGTCAACTGGTCGTGCCAGCTCGCGACTTGCGGTCCGCGCCGGATGGGGCGGCCGGCGGGGGTGTGAAAGGGCTGGAAGACCTCCTCGACGTATGCCGGAACGGCGGACTTGGGCGAGATGAAGGTGCAGTCGCCGAAGTCCTCCAGGCAGACCGATTCGCGCCCGGCGAAGGGGTGGGTGTCGGCGACCATGAGCACGAGGGCGGAGGTGTGCGTGACCGGGCCGACGGTGAGATCGGGTTCGCGGATCGGCAGCCAGAGCAGTCCGAGGTCGATCTCGCCGGAGCGGAGCAGGGAGAGCGGATCGATCGGGTTGATGTCGCGGTGGCGGATCCGGGCGGCCGGGTAACGGGTCCGGAACAGCTCCACGGCCTCCTGGATCATCCAGGCCTGCGGGCCCATGGCGCCCAGGGTCAGCGTCCCCGAGGTGCCGCGAGCGGCGGCGGACACCGCTTCGATTGCGTCCATGATCTGGCGGTAGCCGGCGCCGAGTTCCCGGTACAGGTGTTCTCCGGCGGGGGTGATGCGCACCCTGCGGCTGGTGCGGTCGAACAGCGGGGCGCCGATGCGGCGCTCCTGCTTCTTGATCGATTGGCTGACGCGGGCCTGGGAGACATGCAGCCGCTCGGCGGTGCGGCCGAAGTGCAGTTCCTCGGCCAGGGCCAGGAAGATCTCGATGTCCCGCAGCTCCACTCGCGCCTCGTTCCGATCCATAACAGCCGGGTTATCGATCAGTTTACGAAGTCCACGTTGATCAAGACCGGTGCCCTGGCGGAGAGTGGGACCCGTTCAACGCGCCCGGGCCGCCGCTTGCGCCGCGCCGCCCAGGACCGTTGCGAGGCCGACCGATCTGCGAAGGACTCTCGTTGTCTCCCGACCCGACCACCGTTCACCCGCTGTCGGCCCACCACCGCGTGGTGTTCCTCAAAGCACTGGTCAGCTCGCCGACGATCATCGTGGGCGAGTACACCTACTACGACGATCCCGACCACGCGACCGACTTCGAGCACCGCAACGTGCTCTACGCCTTCGGGCCCGAGCGGCTGGTCATCGGCAAGTACTGCGCGATCGCGACCGGAACCAGGTTCTTGATGGCCGGCGCCGAGCACCCGACGATGGGCGTGTCCACATTTCCGTTCACCATGTTCGGCGGCCAGTGGGCTGAGGAGACCCTGGACATCGTCACCGACATGCCCAGCCGGGGCGACACCGTCGTCGGCAACGACGTGTGGTTCGGCTACCAGTCCGTCGTCATGCCCGGCGTGCGGATCGGCGACGGAGCCATCATCGCGGCCGGCGCGGTCGTCACGACGGACGTGCCGCCCTACACGATCGTGGGCGGCAACCCGGCACGCCAGATCCGGCGGCGCTTCGACGACGCCGACGTGGACCGGCTCCGCCATGCCGCCTGGTGGGACTGGCCCGCCGGCCTGGTCACCGAGCACGCCCGCACCATCATGGCCGGCACCCCCGCCGACATCGAACGCATCGCCGCCCAGCACCGCCGCGGAGAAGACCGTTGATCATCAGGGAACACGTCGTAGCCGACCGCAGCGGCGGCCCGTATGCCGTCACGACCGGGCCGGACGGGGCGCTGTGGTTCACGCTCGTCCGCGGTGGCGGTATCGGCCGGCTCGTCCCCGGCCGGGAGCCCGGCATCCACCGGCTCGATCCGGCGTGCGGGCCGACGATCATCACGACCGGGCCGGACGGGGCGCTGTGGTTCACCGAGTACCAGGCGCACCGGATAGGACGGATCGCCCCCGACGGCACGGTCTCGGAGTTTCCGCTGCCCACCCCGCGCTGCGGCCCGTACGGCATCGCCACCGGACCCGACGGCGCGCTGTGGTTCACCCAGACCGCCGCCGACCGGATCGGCCGGATCACCACCGAAGGCCGGGTCAGCGAGTTCCCGCTCCCCACCACCGGCGCGTTCCCCTCCGCGATCACCGCCGGTGCGGACGGCGGGATGTGGTTCACCTTGAACCAGGCCAACGCGATCGGGCGGATCGGCATGGACGGAGCGATCGCCGTCCACCCCCTGCCGACCGAGGCCGCAGCGCCGGTGGGCATCGCGGCCGGACATGACGGCTGCGTGTGGTTCGTCGAGATCGCCGCCGGGCAGATCGGCCGGATGACCACCGACGGACGGGTGACCGAGTTCGCGCTGCCCGACCGGACCGCCCGGCCGCACGCCATCACGCCCGGCCCCAACGGTGAGCAGTGGTTCACCGAGTGGGGCGGCAATCGCGTCGGCTCCATCACCGGCGATGGCATGATCCAGGTGTACGACCTGCCCACCCCCGGCTCGGAACCCCACGGCATCACCCTCGGCCCGGACGGCGCCCTGTGGGCGGCGCTGGAAACCGGCGCCCTCGCCCGCATCACCCGCTGAACAGGAGACAGGCAGGCGTACCGGCCAAGCTCAACCACACCATCATCGCCGCCGGGGACCGCAACGAATCGGCGCAGTTCTTCCGAGGACTCCCTCGAACTCCGCCAGCCGCCCCTCATAGGAGCGAGACCCCTGCTGGACGGGGCGGTGCCCGGAGACGCGGCGGGCCGCGCCATCGGACTCTCCCGGCCCCAGATCTCTGAACCGCCGGAGCTTACGAAAGGACCTCATGACACCGCAGACGATCTTCGACGCGGGCGCAGAATTCGACCGGCAGGTTCACAACCTGGTCGAGCGCGAATACCCGGCCATGGCCGGCATGACCCCAGAGCAGTTCCACGCCCTGGTCACGCCCTTGCGGCCGGTCGCCGTGAACGCCGGGAAGCTCGCTTGCGAGCCCGATGCCGGCCGACTGCCCTTCCTGCTGGTGGTGCAACGCCAGGTCGTCCCGATCGAGCAGATGATGCCGCGCACCACCCTGCACGGAAAGGCCAAGACCGGTTTCGTCGACCATTCCTTCGAACCCGGATCCCTTGAACGCTTCGTCGCCATCAAGGAGACCGACCTCCCCGACCAGCCGGTCTACCTGCTGTTCGACATCGAACGCGGCGAGGAGTTCTGCGGCGCCATCCCCAACGACGCCATGGAAACCATCGGCGCCCGGGGAAGGACCCTGCTCACCATTGAGGAGGGCATAGCCATGACCACCCAGTTCCCAGAGGTCCTGGTCAAGAACAAATGCTACTCCCTGGGCGGCTCACGCTGCGGCGACCGCCGCGTCCCGGCGATATGGATCAGCAAGAACGCCCCCAAACTCGGCTGGTGCTGGGAACGCAATCCCCACACCTGGCTCGGAATGGCCTCCGCCGCCCACCGCGACAGCGTTTGAAAGGGACAGGAGTCAGGTAGCGCGGCGATCCTCGATCGCCGCTGCCGAGGGCGACTCCGCCGGCCAGCCCCCGGCTCACCTTCGCCGCCGACATGATCGTCCTCTCCGGGGGGCGGAGCGTTCCTGCGCGGCTCGGCGGCCCGCGGCCTGTGGGGGGTGAAGCTGGTGGTGCCGGACTGCCACGCCGGGCTGCGCGACGCGATCACCTCCGCGCTGCCCGGCGCGTCCTGGAAGCGGTGCCGGACCCACTACCACCGCAACTTGATCACGCGCGTCCCCAAGTCGGCGCAGCCTTCCGGCGGGTGAAAGCATGCGGATGTGACGCCCAATACCACCCGTGAGGGAGCCGCCCGGTTCGCCGCCCGTCTCCTGGCCACCGCCGCCGCTCCGCTCGACCCCGCCTCAGCGGACGGCCCACGGGTACTGCACTGGCCGGGGCGCAGGCTGCTGGTGCAGCGCGGGGACACCGAACTGGCCGTCCGCGACCTTGAGGAGACGGGGGCGGAGACCCGCTTTCCAACGCCGTGGCCTCGCCGGTACGGCACAGTGGCGGTCTCTCCCGCCGGTGATATCGCCGTGTTCGCCGGCGTGCACGCCTTGCGGGCCGTGGATTCGACCGGCGCCGTGCTGTGGGAGATCCGCCACGGCTGCTGGTCCGCCGCCGTGTGCACGACGGCCCATGCCACATTCTCCGAGTACGCCGACGACGACTACCACCACGGCCACGCCGACAGCGGCTCGGCGGCCTTCTCCTCCGACGGCAAGGTCCTGTGGGCTCACGTCCGCAGCCACACGGGGCACGACATCGAGGAGGAATGGTTGATCCTCGACGCCGCCGACGGCTCGCTGCTGGCCCGGGTCGCGACGATGACCGTGGGAGCGGGCTCCTCCCACTTTCCTCACCCCGATCCGGCGTACATGGGGCTGTCCATCGCGGAGGGCGAGGAGACTTCGCCCGTGCTGTGGGGACGCTGGGATGGTACGCAGCTCACCGTCCAGCGATTCGTCGAGGAGGTCTTCCTCGCGGTGAGTCCGTCCGGGGAGCACTTCCTGACGACGGATACGGGGCAGTGGGCCCTCTATCTCCACCAAGCGGAAGATGGCATGGAACTACGGCGACTGAACGCCGCGGATGCCGTACGCCCTCCTTCGGGAGACGACCGTGTCCGCTGGGACTTCGAAGCGGCTTTCCCGTACGACGACATCGCCGTGGTCGGCACCGAGTACTACGCGGAGATCCCCCGCCACTGGCTCGTCGACCCGCGCACAATGGCCCTGCGAGGATCAGTCGTCTACCCCTTCCCTGTCTCGGGGCCTCCCCTGTCGGCAGGAAAAGACGCCTGGTGCACGGTCTCCAAGGACCAGACCGCCCTCCATCTGTGGGACCTCCCGCACCTGGAATGAGCCAACAGCCCAGACCCGGGCCCAAAACTGCTCGTCCCCGAACGGTGGTTCGCGCCAAGACGGCTCTCCTCAACGCCGCCGGGCCGAGAGCTCGGGCGGCGGCGAGATCGGGAAGCTGCGGCTCCGGCGGGATGCTTGGCATCTGACCGGGGGACGTCGGGATTCGCCATCAGATCGAGAAAGACGCCTGGAACGCAAGGCGTTCGTCGGCCTGATCGCCGATGTGGGAGAGGACTTCATCGAGCGCGATGAAATTCTTCCTCCGGGACCGGAAAGCTCGGAAACATGGACGGCTTTCCCTACATCGTGCGTCGCGGCCCCGAACAACACCGCCTCGCGGTCAAAGAGCACCGCCGGTTAGCGCATCTCAACCCAGTCGACCAATTTCATGATGTTGGGGTGCCGGTAAGAACCGTGTCATGAGCCCCAAACGAGCCCGCGTTAGCGAATCAGTAGGCCAGGGGCTGGTGAGCCCGGCGGGGCGGCGTGGTTAGTTGCCGGGTGTCCCCTGCTGTTGAGCGGCTGTGATGCGGGTGGCGTACACGCGGTAGGCCTTGCGTTCGGCCGGCCCGGCGCCTCCGGCGGTGAGGGCTGCGCTCCGTTGCAGTGCGGCGTGGTGGAGTTCGAGCGGCATGGTAAGGCGGATGGAGTAGCCCTTGCCGCGGCGGATGATCCGCCCCCGGATGAGAGCCTGGAGGATGGTGTCGTCGCCGACGGTGCGCAGGTGGTCGGCGAGTAGGCCGGGCAGGTCGAGCGTCACGGGCGTGTCCGCGGCGGGGCCGGACGGCTCCTCGGGGACGGGGAGCGCGTCGATCTGGTCGGGGAGTTGGCGTGCGCCGGCGGCGTCCAGGATGCGGCGGATGGTCTTGGGTGCGACCTTGTGTCCGCGGGCCAGGGCCTTGACGGCGGCGCCTTCGGAGTAGGCGGTGACGACCTGGGCGGCCTTGTCCGGGGCGAGCGCGGTGGGGCGGCCGAGGGTCTTGCCGGAGGCCTCGGCGGCGGCGACGCCCTGGCGGGTGTCCTCGCTGATCATGTCGCGCTGGAATTCCAGGATGGAGGCCAGCACATTGACCATCATCTTGGTGCCGGGGTCGTCGGCGGCCAGGTCGATCCCCGACAGCAGTCCCGATTCCACCCGCAGGTGCAGGCCGCGGCGGATCAGCACGGGTCGCAGGGCGAGGATGTCGGCGACCGAGCGGAACAGGCGGGCGGCGTCGGCGATGCGGATGGTGTCGCCGACGGCGGCCTCGTGCAGCAGCTTGGTGAACCCACCCGGTCCAGGGAGAGCCGGCGGCTGGAGGTGGCGGGGTCGTCGTAGACGGGGGCGCCGGCGGCGATCAGCGCGGCCAGGGCGTGCCGCTGGCGGGCGTCGGTCTGTTCGTCGGTGGAGTGCCGCAGGTAGACGCGGTCGGCCATGCCCGATCAGGTTCCTTCCCCGCAGGTGGCCCGGGAGGAATGATCGACCGGGTGTTTCCCGGGTCGCGACTGCGGGCGTGGTCCCGGTGGCGGGGCCAACGGCGACCCGGCCAAGCGACCCGGCTTGGTGTCAGGCCAAGCGGTCCGGGGGCGGCGCCAGGGAGTAGTTGCTCCAGACGAAAGGTGTCCATCTGGTGCCGGCTTAGCCGGACCCGAATTGGAACAAAGCATTCCGTTCTGATAGAGTGGAGGTATCGCAAGAGAGAAGGAGATTGGCAATGATCCTGGTCATCGGTGCTACTGCGCACTTCGGCCGGCAGACCGTCGAGGCGCTGCGTCGGGAGGGCCACCAGGTGCGGGCACTCACCCGCACCCCAGAGAAGGCCGGTCTCCCCGAAGGTGTCGAGGTGGTCCAGGGCGACCTGGCGAAGCCCGCGACGTTCGCAGCCGCGCTCGACGGTGTGACCGCCGTGTTCCTGGTCCTGCCGTACGGGCTGGAGGCCACGGCGTTCCTCGACGCGGCCGCCAAGGCGGGTGTCGGCCGGATCGTCTTCCTGTCGTCGGGTGCCGTGGTCGACGGCGCGGACGGGCAGCCGGACGTGATCGCGGCCTATCACGCCGGGGTCGAGCGGGCGATCGCGGCGACCGGCGTTCCCGCGACGATCCTCCGCATCATGTTCCCGGCGATCAACTCGCTGGCCTTCGGCATGCAGCTCCAGGGCGGCGAGGTGATCCGCGGCGCGTACGCGGACGCCGCGTTCTCGATGATCCACGAGAGGGACGTCGCCGACGTCGCGGTCCGGGTGCTCGTCGACGGCGGGCACCAGGGCCGGGTGTACGAGCTCACCGGAGCCGCGTCCCTCACCCAGACCGAGCAGGTCCGCGTGCTCGGCGAGGCGCTCGGCCGGCCGCTGCGCTTCGAGGAGATGCCCGACGGTCCGCTGCGCGAGCAGATGGGCAACTTCATGGACCCGGACTTCGTCAACGCGCTGTTCGACCTGATGGCCGCGACCGTCGGCAAGCCCGCCCCTGACACCTCGGTGGTCGCCGACCTCACCGGTCACGCGCCCCGCACGTACGCCGACTGGGCCGCAGAGCACGCCGGCGACTTCGCCTGAGGTCCCTCCGCGATCGGCCTGTCGTTAAGGACGGCGTCACCAGGTACACGCCCCCTGTTCTCGGAAGTGCTGAGCAGGGCGAACGGTGCGGCGCGGCCTGGCCCTCGTTCTCGGAAGTCCCCGAGCTCGAGTTCCAGGCCCTACTGGGCGGCGCCTGCTTGCGTAGTCTGCGTCTGGCCGCCGAGCGGAAGGCGCTTGGCCACGTCCAGCCGTACCTCGCCGTAGGGCTGGACGTGCTGCCAGAACAAGGGCGTCAGGCCGCGGCGGTCGGCGGGCTTGAGCAGTTCGGACCACTCGGGGCCAGCCAGGACGTCTTGCAGCATCAGGGTGTTGATGTAGACGAGCGCGGCCTGCAGGATGCGCAGGCACAGCACGGTCATCTCCAGTTCCTCGCTCGCGGAAGGAGTCCGCGCCGACCACCCAGATCTCCTTGCACCGCAGCGCCTCACGCAGCGCCTGGAAGGTGACGATCTCGTACACCATCCGCACCACCCGCCGCCGGCCGCGCTTGTCGCGCTTGAACACCAGGTCCTCCCAGGCCCCGGCGGTGCCGCGATGCTCGGGCACCCGCTCGCCGCGCGGGTAGTAGAGGTCCCGCACTGACGGCCCGAGCGGTCCCGCGGCGGACCCGACAGGCCGCCTGGGCCGGCGCCGGCCACGCACCTGCCGTCGCTGCCGACCATGTCGGCTCGCTGTCTGCTCGGCGGTTCCGAACACGGACTGACACGGAGCGGAATGGAGCGACACGGGAGCGGTGATGAAACACGAGAATGCCCCGGCTTGCCCACCGCCCGGTTCGCCCCACTCCGTCCCCACGTCGCAGCCGAGTGGTCATCTCAGTCGCGCGCCGACCGGCCCGGCACGCTCAGCCTGTGGGCCCGGCGGCTGCGTCGGCGCCGAGCACGGTCCCGAGCTCGGTCCGCGAGGCGATGCCGCGCTTCGCGAAGACCTTGCGCAGGTGGTACTCGACCGTGCGCGGGCTCATGAACAGCCTGCCGCCGATCTCGGGATTGGTCAGGCCCGCACTGGCGAGACGTGCGATCTGCAACTCTCGCTGGGTCAGATCGCCGTCGGCCTCGGTGCTTCTCCTGTGCGCGGTCTCGCCGGTGGCCCGCAACTCCCGTGCGGCGCGCTCGGCGAACGCCTCCATGCCCATCGCGGTGAACATCCCATGCGCGTTGCGCAGGTGTTCGCGCGCATCGAGCCGACGCCGCTCGCGGCGCAGCCATTCGCCGTACAGCAGGTGGGCGCGGGCCGTCTCCGAGCGCAGCCGGGTGCGGCAGAGGCGGTCGATCGCCTCGCCGTAGAGGGCCTCCGCCTCCTCGCCGTGGCCGACAAGCGCGCGTGAGCGGGCCGCGATTCCCCGTGCCCAGTCCGTCTCGCTCGCCTGTGTGGTCTCCAGCAGCTGCCCGAGCGCCCTTGCGGCGAGGCGCATGTCTCCGCAGCGGACGGCCGCCTCGACCAGTTCGGCCGGCGCCCACTGGGGCGCGACGCCCGGTGCCGGAGGGTCCGCGCTGGCCTGCCGGGCGGCGTCCCGGGCCTTCTCGTACCGCCCCAGACCGTTGTAGAGCACGGCGCTCGTCCACTGGGCCACGCTCAGACCGACCCCCTCGCCCCGCGAAGTCGCTTCGCTGACGGCCGCTCCCCTCAGCTCCTCGGCCTCCGCTTCGCGGCCTCGCCACGCGGCGAGCGCGAGGGCACCGTAGTTCGTGATCCGCATCCCGGTGGCCGCGGTGAGGGTGTCCACCTCCTCGCTGAGCGTCGTCGCCCCGGCCAGGTCACCTTCGAAGAGCCGCACCATGATGCGCGAACTCAGGGCGAGAGGCAGCACCGCCAGGGCGCCGGTCTCCCGTGCCAGGCGGACATGGCGGTCGGCCAGCGACCGGCCCGCCTCGTCGTCCCACCGGGCCATGCTCGTGATGAACGCGAGCCACAGCCATCGGAGCTCGTCGTCCGCGGAGACGTCCTGGCCCAGGAAGGCGTGCAGCGCCCGCCTCATCGCCGGGGCCGCCGCCGCCGCGTCCTCGGTGAACAGCAGGGCCAAGGCGTCCAGGAGGAGATCGGCGGCCCGGCGGGGTGCCGGCGGACGCGGCGCGGCACGGGCCGCCACGGCGACCTCCAGCAGTCCGGTGCCCTGCGCCAGGCGGCCGGCGAACATCACGGCGGACAGGGCCTGGAGGTAGGTGTCGCGCGCCAGCGGCAGGTCCAGCGGCTCCAGTTGCTTGGCGGCGTCGAGCAGCAGAGGCGGAGCCAGGCTGCCGTGGTGCGCGGAGAACTCGATCTCGGCGTGCAGCAGGGTCGCCCGAGCGCGCTGCCGCTCGTCGAGCGGCCCCGCCTGGGCCGCGGCCAGCAGCCTCCGGGCGGCTTCGGCCGCGCCGGCCTCCTGCTGGGCGTGGGCGGCGGTCAGGGCCCGCTCGGCGCGGCGCGCGGGATCGGGGGTGAGCGCGACGGCGCGCTGCATGAAGGCCGCCGCCGCGGCCAGGCCTCCGCGCGCCTGCGCATGCCCGGCCGAGCGTTCGAGTTCCGCGGCGATCTCCTCGTCGGGCTCGGCCGTCGTGTGCGCACGGTGCCAGGCACGGCGTTCCGGATGCGCGCGGGCGTCGGTCGCGTCCGCCAGCGCCGCGTGCGCGCCCAGCCGTTCCTCCGCCGTCGCGGCCCGGTAGACCGCCGAGCGCACCAGGGGGTGCCGGAAGCGGATCAGGGTGCCGAACTGGATCAGATGGTCCGCGGGGGCGGCGGCCGCGGTGCCGTCGGTGATGCCCGTCCCGGCGGCCGCCCTCCAGACCAGGGCCGCGTCGCCGAGCGGCTCGGCGGCGGCCAGCAGCAGCAGTCGCCGAGTGGCCGAGGGCAACCGCTCCAGCTGCCGCAGGTAGCCGTCCTCGATGCGGCGGGAGAGCGTCCGCGTCCCGGGGAGCCCGAAGCCGCCCGCCAGCTCGGCGGGGGTCGAGCCGAGCGGCAGCTCCAGCAGGGCCAGCGGGTTGCCGCGGGCCTCGGCGATGATCCGGTCGCGCACCCTCTCGTCGAGCGGACCCGGTACCGCCCGCCGCAGCAGCTCCCGCGCGTCACGGTCGCCCAGCCCCCGCAGCCCCATCTCCGGCAGCCCCCACCGCTCGGAGGAGTCGGCGTCGTGCTCCGCGCCCTCCTCCGCGTCGCGGACCGCGAACACGCAGGCCACCGACTCCGCGCCCAGACGGCGCGCCACGAACGCCAGGAGCTGCGCGGAAGCCTTGTCCAGCCACTGGACATCGTCGACCACGCACACGAGCGGACGAGGCTCGGCCGCCGCGGCGAACAGGCCGAGCACGGCCAGGCCCAGCAGGAAGCGGTCCGGCGGCGGCCCACTGCGGAGGCCGAACGCCGTCCTCAGCGCATCGCGTTGCGGCTCCGGCAGCCTGCCGAGCAGGTCCAACATCGGCGTGCACAACTGGTGCACGGCCGCGAAGGCGAGTTCCATCTCCGACTGGGCCCCCACGGCGCGCACCACACGGCATCCGTCGGCCCGCCGCACCAGGTACTCCAGCAGCGCCGACTTGCCCGTCCCCGGCTCCCCGCGGATCACCAGCGACCGGCTCTCCCCGGCGCGCACGGAGTCCACCAACCGATCGAGCGCCTCGCACTCCGCACGCCGCCCCAGCAGCCCGGGCCGCTGCGGCCAGGCGGAGGGACGCAGGCCGGTCGGATCTGTCGACGACATCCCACCTCCGTCCGCCGGGAGCCGCTGACGCCACTCTACGGCCGCGAACGGCGGTTCGCCCAGGTCGGGGCAGGTGCGCCCGGAATGCGGGCGCAGACGGCCCCGTCGTCAGTCGCCGGTCAAGCCCGCGAAGAGCATGGTGAGCCCCTCACTCATGGTGGGGTGGGTGACCATCATGTCGCGGAGGGCGGTGAAGGGCAGGCCGGCGAGCATCGCGGTCTGCACGGTGGTGATGGTCTCGCCGGTCTCCGGCCCGAGCAGCGTCGCGCCCAGAATGCGGTCCGTGTCCGCGTGGACGACGGCCTTCCACAGCCCCCGCGTCTCCCCGGTCGTGCGGGCGCGGGGAATGGCCGACACGGGCAGGCGGGCGATCTTCACGGGATGGCCGAGCCGCCGCGCCTCCTCCTCGGTGAGGCCCACGTGGGCGAGGTCCAGGCTGAGGAAGGTCGTCCGGGGCACCAGCCGGTCCTCGGAGGACCGGGAGCCGCCCGCCAGGTTCTCCTTGAGGATCCGGTAGTCGTCGAGGGACGCGTGGGTGAACTGCGGGCTGCCGGCCACGTCGCCCGCCGCCCACGTGTGCGGCGCGGTCGTGGCCAGGTGCTCGTCGACGTCGACGAACCCGGCGGCGGTGACCGCCACGCCCGCCCGCGGCAGATCGAGCTCCTCCGTGACCGGCTGCCGTCCCACGGCGACCAGCACGTCGTCACCGGCCAGTTCCAGGCCGTCCTCCAGCACCACGGTCACCTCGCCGCCGCCGTCACGGCCGACGCGCGCGACCTCGCGCCCGAGCAGGACGGTGACGCCATGGCCGGACAGCAGGTCCCGCACCGCCGCCGCGATCTCGCCGTCCTCACGCGGCAGCAGCCGGGAGTGCCGGCTCACCACGGTCACCCGGCTGCCGAACGCCGCGAACATGTCGGCGAACTCCAGCCCGATGGGCCCGTCACCCAGCACGATCAGCCGACCGGGGATCGGCTCCAACCGCAGCAGGCTCTCGCTCGTCAGCGCCCCGGCCGCGTCCAGTCCCGGGATGGCGGGGACACGCGGCCGCGTGCCGGTGTTGATGACCGTGTCGGCACCGCGCAGCACCCGCCTACCGCCGTCGCCCAGCCGGACGTCCACGGTGCGCTCGGCCACGAACCGCGCCCGGCCGATCACCAGGTCCATGCCCGAGTCGAGGAACTGCTTGTGGTTGAGCGCGACCATTGCGTCGACGACATCGCTCTTGTGCGCCCGCAGCAGGTCGACGTCGGCCTCCGCACCGTCCACGATGAGCCCGAGTTCGCGGCCGCGGTCCAGCGTCCTGCGGGCGCGGGCGCTGGCCACGAGGGCCTTGGTCGGGATGCACGCGACATTGATGCACGTGCCCCCGATCATGCCCTGCTCCACCATCGCCACGCGGGCGCCGCCCCGCGCCCGGTCCATGGCCAGCGTCTTGCCGGCCTTGCCGCCGCCCACGACGAGAAGGTCGAAGTCCTCTGCCGGCGGTGCCATCCGTTCCCCCTCAAGGCTCGGTCCGGGCTCCTACGCCCGTATCAGTCGTCGGAGTCCAGCGCCGCGCGGAGCACCGCGACGGCCTGGGCGACGGCCGCCCGGGTGGCGTTGGTCTCGCTGAGCGGGTTGAGCATCATGAAATCGTGGGTGATGCCGTCATAGCGGACCGCGGTCACCGGAACGCCCGCGGCACGGAGTTTCGCGGCGTACGCCTCACCCTCGTCGCGCAGCACGTCGGCCTCGTCCACGATCACGAAGGCGGGCGGAAGGCCCGCCAACTGGTCCTGGCTCGCCCGCAGAGGCGAGACGGTGATGGCCGCGCGGCGCGAGGCGTCGGGCAGGTAGGCGTCCCAGAACCACGCCATGGCCTTCGCGGTGAGGAAGTAACCGCTCGCGAACCGGGCGTAGGAGCCGGTGTCCATGCCCGCGTCGGTGACCGGGTAGTACAGGGACTGGTGGACGAACCGGACGTCGCCGCGCTCCTTGGCCAGCAGGGTCAGCGCCGCCGCCATGTTCCCGCCCACGGAGTCGCCGGCGACGGCCAGGCGGTCGGGGTCGAGACCATGCTCACGGCCGTGCCGGACGATCCACTGGGCGGTCGCGTACCCCTGCTCGACGGCGACGGGGTAGCGGGCTTCCGGCGAGCGCGTGTACTCGACGAACACGACGGCGGCCCCCGCCCCTACCGCGAGCTCGCGGACGAGCCGGTCGTGGGTGTCCGCGTTGCCGAGGATCCACCCGCCGCCGTGCATGTACAGCACGGCCGGCAGCGGCCGCGCGGCGCCCTGCGGGCGCACGATGCGCACCCGCACGTCGCCGGCGTCGACGGGGACGGTGATCCATTCCGAGTCGGCGGGGAGTTTCTCGATCGGTTCCGCCTGGAGGTCGTCGAGCACCTTGCGGGCCTTCTCCACCCCCAGTTCGTACAGGAAGGGCGGGTGTGCGGTGGCGTCGGAGAGCCGCTGCGAGGCGGGCTCCAGAACGATGCCGGCGGTGGACTGGTCGGTCATGATGGGACCCCCTGCTGGTTCGAAGGACCGGTGGCGCGTCCACCACGGTCACGCCGTGGAGGCGGCGGCCTCCCGGACGAGGTCGGCGACGGTGGCGGCCTCCGGAATGCCGACGGCGTGGGAGCCCTCCGGCAGCTCCACGGTCCGCCGGGATCCCGCCCGCTCCGCCATGAACCGCTGGGCCGCAGCGGGGATGTTCTTGTCCTTGCCGCCGATCAGGAACCACGACGGGATCGTCTTCCACGCCGGCTCGCCCGACGGCTCGGCGAGCGCCGACTCGACGATCGGGCGCTGCGTCACGGCCATCACCGCGGCCTCGCGGGCCGGGGAGTCGGCGGCGAACTGCGCGTGGTAGAGGTCCTGCCGGATGTACAAGTCCGTACTGCCGTCGGCGAGCTTCACGGGCGCGAGCGTCTCACCGAGGGTGCTTCCCTCGTAGCGGCCCGCGAGGTCGGCGGCGCTCTCCCCCGTGTCGGGGGCGAAGGCGCCGATGTAGACCAGCGCCTTCACGTTGCCGTTCCCGGCGGCCCCGTTGGTGATGACGATGCCGCCGTAGGAGTGGCCGACGCAGATGACGTCGCCGTCGATCCCGGCGAGGACGCCGCGCAGGTAATCGGCGTCGTAGACGACCCCGCGCAGCGGGTTCGCGACGGCGATCACGGGGTGGCCGTCGTCGAGCAGTGCGGCGATGACGCCGTTCCAGCTCGACGACTCGGCGAACGCCCCGTGCACGAGCACGATGGTGGGCTTGCCTGCGGGATCCGTCGTGTTGCTCATGGTCTGGTCCTCTCGGTCGGTGTCGGCATGCGGCCAGTCTGTTCTCGGCGTCCCGCCGCTCGCATCCGTCGGTCCCTGGCGGGAGTCCCTGGCGCCCGACGACCTGCGTCGCCGCGGCGCACCCGAAACACCCTCACCGTCCGGCGTCCGGCCCAGGCGCGGTGCAGGTCGTGGAGCGAGCCGATCACCGTCGGCCCCGGCGCGCCGCCGGGCACGTCGGCAGGTTCCCGGGCACGCCACCAGGGACGTCACGGATGCGAGCGGGCGCTCACGGCACCGACACTCGGGGCAACGGGAGAAAGGAAGACATGCCATGCGCGCTGTCGTGCTGGAGGAGTTCGGTGGTCACCTGGATCTGCGCGAGGTACCGCAGCCCGTGCCGGGGACGGGACAGGTGCTGGTCCAGATTCGCGCGAGCGGCGTGAATCCGCTCGACACCAAGATCCGGGCGGGCCGGGCGGATCATGCGCGCAGTCGGCTGCCGGCGGTTCTGGGCCTGGACCTGGCAGGCATGGTCGTGGAGGCGGGACCGGGAGTGACCGGCTTCCGGCCGGGCGACGAGGTGTACGGACTGACCGGCGGAGTGGGCGATCTCCAGGGATCGCTGGCGCAGTACGCGGCCGTCGACGCCCGCCTGCTCGCCCCCAAGCCGGCCTTCTTGGGGATGCGTGAAGCGGCGGCGCTCCCCCTCGCCGTGATCACGGCGTGGGAGGGGCTGGTCGACCGTGCCGGGGTGCGGGTGGGCCAGCGCGTCCTGGTGCAGGGCGGCGCCGGCGGTGTGGGCGGTGTCGCCGTCCAGCTCGCGGCGTCCCGCGGCGCCGAGGTCTACGCGACCGCGTCGGCCGCCAAGGCGCCCCTCGTCCGGGACCTCGGTGCGACGCCGATCGACTACGGCACGACGTCCGTCGAGGAGTACGTGGCCGAACATACCGGCGGCGCCGGCTTCGACGTGGTGTTCGACACCGTCGGGGGCGCGGTCCTGGACGCCTCGTTCACGGCCGTGCGCATCTACACCGGGCACGTGGTCAGTGCCCTGGGATGGGGCACCCACAGCCTCGCGCCACTGTCGTTCCGCGGCGCCACCTACTCGGGCGTGTTCACCCTGCTGCCGATGCTGACGGGAGCCGGGCGCGAACATCACGGCCAGATCCTCCGGGAGGCCACCGCGCTCGCGGACGCCGGCGGACTCCGCCCCTTGCTCGACCCGCAGCGCTTCACCCTCGAGACGGTGGCCGAAGCACACGCCGCCGTGGAGAACGGCACGGCCCTGGGAAAGGTGGTCATCGACGTCGAGCACTGAGCCGACCGCTCGGCGAAGCCCCGCCCGGAGCCGTCCTGCGCTGCCTGAAGGGCAACCCTGTGAAACCGAGGTTCCACACCGCCGCCGTGGGACGCGCCCTCGCCTGAGCCTCGCCCATGAAGATCGCGGGCAGGCCCTTCACCGAGTCCTCCGTCCAGCTGTGTTTGGTTAGTCCTTTCGCAGGTCGGCCGGCAAGGGCAGGGAGCCGAGGTTCTCGATCACGCCGCCACAGGCGATGCGCGGCGATCGCGTCCAGAAACCGCGCGGTCAGCGCCGCCGTCCACACCGCCACCATTGGCCGCTCCCCGGTCTTACGCCAGTGCCGGACGCGAGCAGCGGTCCACACCACCGCACGCGGCCGCCGCGTCCATCGCGCCAGCCACTCGGCCACCGTCAACGGGCTCCCGGCCGGACCACTCAACCGCACCAACGCCGCTTCCGCGGCGTTACCGGTTGCGAAACCGCCCCGACGGACACGACGCCGGTGCCCGTCCGCACCGGCCCTTGTTCGATGCGCAGGTACCAGCTGCCATGACTGCGCTCAGCCCCTCAGGCGCGGGCACCTGCCGCCCATCGCGCGGCCGCTGCGGGGATCCTGGCAGCCGTATCGCCAGTACACACCACCGGCTCTTCTCGCCCCACTCATAAGGCCAGGGTGGGTGCGCTGTGGACGCCTCCACCATCACAGACAGCGACAAACCAGGCTGCCGAACACGACAGCGAAGCAACGGACCACGAGCACGAGGTTCTCCTGGCTTGGCTGCCATTACGGAAGCCCGGGCAGTTCACCTAGAGATTCCGGGCCGGTTCAGATGAGACTGGAAGGCATGACCGGCTCAGCGCGCGCCCGGCAGTTGCTCACGGAGGCCGAAAGCATCGCCCGCACCGTCGCCTATCCGAGCGTCGGGCATCCCAGCGGCTTCCAGTCCTGGGCGCTCCGAGAAATCGTCAGGCCGTTGAGCAGGCTCGACCCCGATGACGCCGAACGCCTCGCCCGCACCATCGCCACTCCTCGCGACCAGGCCGAAGCGTTGAACGACGTCGCCAGTGCACTGGTGAACGCACAGCCGGACCGCGCCCGGCGACTGTTCACCGACGCCGAACGCGCAGCCGAACACAACCTGACCTACATCCCGATACGGGAAGGGACGCTCCCGAGCTACACCGGGGAACGGGACCGAGCGCTGGTGGTGATCTGCTCGAGTCTCGCCCCCCTGGACATCGCTGACGCCGAACGTGTCGCCCGCACCATCGATGGCCGGGAATGGAAAGTGTCGGCGTTACACGCGATCGCCGAGACCAGCATCGCATCGGATCCCCGCCGGGCTCGCCGGCTCCTCACCGAGGCCGAGCACCTCGCCCGTACCGGCGGCTTTCATCCCCTTGGCTACGTCCTGGGCGAGGTCGCCGGGACACGTGCGAGGCTCGACCGCCACACGGCCGAACGCATCGCCCGCGGAATCTCCGACGAGTACGCGCAAGGGCGGGCACTGCGCGAGATCGTCAGGAACCTGGCCGAGACGGACCCGCACCACGCCGAGGGCATCACCGCGCACATCACCAACCCGATCCGCCGAGCCCAGGCGATCACACTCATCGCCGCAGCACTGGCCAAGACCGAACCCGGACGGGCCCGGCGCAGTCTGGCCGACGCCGCCGACCTCCTCCTCACCAGTGACACCCGACACCCGTGGCTCCAAGCCCGGACACTCACAAAGATCGCGGCCGCGGCCGTGCAACCGGACCCGGCACTGGCCCGCACATTGCTCACCGAGGCCGAACGCATTCCCTGCCCCCATTACCAGGCCGCCGTGCTCCTGGAGGACATGGCCGAGGCGATGGCCCGGCTGGACAGGGCAGAGGCCGAGCGCATCTCGCATTCGATCGCCCAGCCACCCGTCCACCGCTTGAACGCCCTGAGAAAAATCGGCCGGGTCATCGTCGCCGACGACCCCGACCACGCCGAACGCATCGCCCTCGAACTCCCCCGACCTCATCACCAGGCAAGGGCGATGGCAGGGATGGCCATGGCCCTCATCGAGCAAGCCACACCTGAAGCGCTCACTGCTTGACATAGACCAGACACTGGGCAAACGCCTTTCCGGCGATGCAGAACTCGTGCGGGATCGCCGTGAAGCAGTCGGCGACATCCGTCTCTACACCGATCGGCGCCCTTTCGCCTACTCGTCGATGAGAACTTGCAGGGCGTCATGGGCTGACCGCCGGAGCCGGAAACCGAACGAGCCATCGGACATGTCCGCCTCAAAGACCGGTTTGAACACGATCTTTAGCGCGGCCTGCACGACCCGGTCCCCGAACTGCCGGGATCGACAACGGCCGCCATTCGTCCCTCCCCCCGGCTTGGGATCAGAACCCGACGAGCGAGCAGCGGACGATATCGGCCTTCCCGAAGCTCAGCGGCCACTTCCTCCAGGAGCCGGGCAACCCGTACTCCTCAAATTCGGCCAGGGTGGTCCGGTCGATTCCCGGTGCGCCGTTGTTCGCGCCCAACGTCACCCACGCGCATTGCAGGACGTCTCTGCACCCCTTGTCCATCAACGCGTGGAACCTGCGTCCGGGATCGGCCTTGGCCGCCTGGTAGAGCGCATGCTGCAAGGCTCGGACCGGATCACCCGGCACTGACGGCCGGCGCGATCCCGAAGCGGCGGCTATAGCCTGGCCGGCACTCACCGGGCCTCCGGCCGAGCGGGAGACCATCCCCGCCGTCCGGCTCCTTCTCCCGCCGTTTCTTGATCACCTCCCGGCCTCTCGCGTGACCGTCCGGGTGTAGTTCTGCAGGAGTACCTTGCACTTGCCCGAAATGGCATTGGCCCAAGAACTGGAAGATCCTGACCAAGCTACGTTGCTGCCCCCACCGAGCCGGTCACCTGGCCAAGGCCATCCAGTTCCTCCAGAACCGCGAACTCAACGCATGTTGAAAAGGATCCTGAAACGGACCCGAGTCCCGGTATGTCGCCGTACGCGGACACTCTGGCGGACGGTGGCCGTCTTCGAGCCGGGCGAGACGCCGATCCTCAACTCTGGCCGACGGGACTGGCGCCAGCGGGTGGCGAAGGCGGGGTATTGCCCGACGCCGAGGGGAGTTGTGGGGGATTCACAGCCTGTGCCCGTACTGAATGCCATGTCTGCAGATGTGCTTCCATGATCTCCTCGAACCCTTGACGCAGCGTGTCAACGATATCGTCGGGCAAGCTGTCTTGAGCGGCGCGAGCCTGTTCGTCGCGTATACGCCTGTCTAGTGCTTGGAGGCGGGCCAAGTGGGATACATCCATCGCCCATAGGCCTAGGTGGTTGTAGAACGCATCGACCGCCAGAGCAACTGTTCCCCCGGCACTGAGGATGAGCGCCATTGGGGCCAGGGAGTGGCTGGCGGCGCCACTGGTACTCAGCCCTAGCAAGACGGTAGTTAACGCCGATGTCAGCACGGGCAGCAAGCGGAGCCCGAACGCCAGCCGTTTGTTGCGACGTCTTGCGCGCTCGATGCGCTGAAGTTCAGTCGCGATCTCAAGGTGCAGCAAAGCAGTGCGGCTCGTTGCCGCAGTCCCACCATCCAAGATCAGATTCCCTCCCGGTCAGCTTCGCACGCCTTGGCTTAGAGTTTCCCTCTGCCCCGGAGGTTCCGGTACCTGAACTACGGACGGGGTGACCGTTAGCGGGATTCGAGGATGTAGTGGATGACGGGCGCCGTTGCGGGGTGAACGGAGTCCTCGACCGCTCCGTCGAGGACTCGAAAGCAGGTCTCAGGCTCGACCAAGTAGGCATCCAGATCTCTGCCACCGCGTTGTCGGCGCTGATGCCCACCGCACCCATCGACTGGAAGCCCCTGAGCCGGGCGCACGCGGCTGCGAAGTCGGCCGAACCGTATTGTCCCCCATGATTGGAGTGGAAGATCGCCCCGTCCAGGCGCCTACCCGGGTGCGGGCGGCCCCCTCTGGGGAGTCGATGACCAGCTCGGTGCGCATTTGGTCGGCGATCGACCAGCCTGTGCCGCTCGAATATCGGGTTACATGGTCTGAGGTGACTCCCACACGACCCACCACCTTTGACCAGGGCAAACACGAGAAAGCCCGGCTTGTCGGCCGCCGCGTTCACCCTGTAAGCGCGCCTCTGTCCCTCGATACTCATACGCGCGAAGGCGACCAACCCCACATAAGCGGTTTCCAAGACAGGTCACACAGTGAGCCTTTTTCATCCTCGCGTGGTTTCGTAGTTCTGTAGGACGGCGATGGCCTTGACGAGGTGGCCGGCTTTGCCGGGGCTGCAGCGGAGCTTGTGGAGGATGCGCCAGCTCTTGAGCTGGGCGTTTGCGCGTTCGCCGGGTCCGCGGAGCCTGGCGTGCGAGCGGCTGCGGCGACGCAGGCGCGGCGGCTCGGCGCGGCCGACGTCCGGGTGTGCGCGCCCGCTGTACGACCCGGCTTTCAGCCCGCCCCGTCCGTCCTCGAACGGCAGCTGGCGCGGCTGCACTTCGGCCTGCCGGACGACGACCGCCTGGCCCTGGTGGTCGCGGGGGCGTGGGGATCGGGGGACGTGGCGGCCACCGTACGGGACGTGGCCGCGTCCCGGCTGGTCACGCCGGTCGTCGTGTGCGGGCGCAACACCGCGCTGCGGGAGGCGCCGACCCGCTCCGGTGTCGGCGTCACGCTCGGCTGGGTCGAGGACATGCCGGCGTTGATGCGCGCCTGCGACCTCGTGGTTCAGAACGCCGGCGGCCTCAGCTCCCCCTCGAGGCGCTGGCGTCCGGCCTGCCCGTCATCAGCTACCGCTGCCTTCCGGGGCACGGCAGGGCCAACGCCGCCGCTTTGGAGGAGTCCGGGTGGGCGCCGTGGGCACGCAGACCCGAGGAGCTGCCCGAGGCGTTGTTCGCGGCGTTGGCGGCACCCCGCGCCATGGGGTTCACCGGAGCCGCCGACCCGGCGGCGATCATCGTCGCCCTGGCGACCGGACGAGACTCCGCGGCCACCGGCCGGCCCGCGTCCATGGAGCTTTCCGAGCTGGTGGAGGCGTCCCGGTGAGCGCCACGCGTCTCGCCGTGACGGCGGCGGGTGTCCTCGCCGCCGCGCATGCCGCGCCGGCCGTCACGTCGATCGGGCCGCTGCGCCGGCGGCTGTTCCCTGGTCTGGCCGGCGTCGGCGAGCCCGGCCATGTGGCGCTCACGTTCGACGACGGTCCGGACCCGCACTCGACGCCGGCGTTCCTGGCCGCCTTGCGGGAGTACGAGGTGAAGGCCACCTTCTTCATGCTCGGCCAGATGCTCAAGGCGGCCCCGGACCTGGGCAGGGAACTCGCCGAGTCCGGACACGAGATCACCGTCCACGGATGGGAGCACCGCTGCATGCTGCTGCGTGGGCCCGCCGCGACGTACGACGACCTGGCCCGGGCGATGGAGTCGATCGTCCAGGTCACCGGGGCGGCGCCGCGATGGTACCCGCCCCCCTACGGTGTGCTGAGCTCCTCGGCCTTGCGGGCGGCCCGCCGCCTGGGCCTCACGCCGGTGCTCTGGACGAACTGGGGCCGGGACTGGACGCGCGCGGCGACCCCCGCCTCCATTCTCGCGACGCTCATGCGCGACCTCGGCGGTGGAGGAACCGTGCTCCTCCACGACTCCGACTGCACATCGGCACCCGGCTCGTGGAGGAACACGCTCGACGCGCTGCCGCCGTTCTTGGAGGGGATACGCGACCGCGGCCTGTCGGTCGGTCCCCTGCGCGACCACTGGCAGAACGCGCTGCGGCAAGGCCCTCCGGCGGCCGCCCCGCCCGGCGCAAGCCTCCAGAACCCGGACCCTCACGCACTAAGCGAATGAGCCAACTCGCCCGAATCCGGATATTGAAACCCCACAGGATCGGCCGCCTCGGCTTGACACCCTCGCCAATGCATGGAAAGTGAAATCCAGGCCGCGCGGCGTGGCGATTCCGGCCATGCCGCGCGGCCTGAGAGCTCCTGTCATCCCTTCGGAATCACCAGATCGGGACCGTTGATCGCCTTCCCGGCGACTACATGCAGGGGCTTCGGATACCAGGCCATATCGGCGGGACCGCCGCGGTAGCCGAGTTTGATCCACTGGGTGGCCAGTCCGTACAGGGCGTAGTCGACGTCCCCGGAGATCCTCGCGAAGGGCGCGGCGATGTCGCCGGTTCGGGCGCTGACGGCGACGACGCTCACATACTCGTTGGGAACCACCGAGCCGATGACCCTGCCGCTCAGCTTGCCGCTCTCCGGCAACCGGGCATCGGCGGTCGCCGTGCCCCCGTCCCGGACCCTGATCGGCCGGGCGGCGAAGCGGTCGGGGGCCCCACCGGACCATTGCCACGCATAGCGGCCGCGGAAGTCCGGGTACTGGACACGCCAGTCGTAGGGGCCGAGGCCGTCGATGGTGTAGCGCCCGCCGGAGTCGGTGCAGTTCCCGCCCCATACTTCCGGGCCGGATGGGCCGGCAGGCAGCACCCAGGCGCACACGTCCTCGACGGCCTTGCCGGTGCGGGCGTCGGTGACGGTACCGGCGATGGATCCCGTCCCGTCCAGCCGCACCCCGGTCTCGATGACCTCACCGCTGGCCACGGTGAACCACGCCGCCTTCTCCATGTCCCCGGTGCCGCCCTTCGAGCCGACCCACTGGCGGCCATGCACACCATCGGTGGGCGTTATGAACAGCCGGTACTTGCCAGGCCACAGTTGATGGATGCGGAGCTTGCCGTCACTGTCGCTGCACTCCTGGTCGAGCGTCTTGTTCCCGCGCTTGCGGGTGACCGTCTTGTTTCCGCGCTCGCGGGTGACCGTCTTGGGGAAGGTGGCCGCCTGCTCGAACAGGCTCACACATGCGCCGGCCACCGGCTGTGCCGTCTTGGCGTCGCGGACCGTCGCGACGATCGTCGCCTCCCGCACCAGCTCGGTGGTGACACGAGTGGCCTGACCGGCCTGCACCACCACGTCGTCGATCGATCCGTAGAGGTAACCCTCCGGCGGTGAGATCGAGAACGAATAGGTCCCGGTGAGGACGCCGTCGAACGTCGCCTTGCCCTTGGCGTCGGTCTCGGCGAAGAGCGATCGGGGACCGCCGCGCGTCGCCACGTAGGCGCCGGGCACCGGCTCGCGGCTCTGGGAGTCGAGGACGGTCACTTCGAGGTCCCCGGTGGGGAGGGCGGTCTCGGTGACGGTCGTCTCCAGCCCGGGCCGCACCGTGATCGGGTCCGCCTCGTCCTGGTCCAACTTCCCGTGGGCCCACTGGATGTTGCCGTTCGAGTCAAAGGACAGCTTGTGGTCCTCCGCGTTCAGCCCGGTGAACCTGAACGCTCCGTCGGCATCGGTGATCTCGCGGCCCCGGGAGTTGCCCGAAGCGTCGTGTACCTCCACCGCGGCACCGGCGACCCCGGAGCCGGAAGCGGTCACGAACCGGCCGGAGATCGAGCCGTATTCGATCTGCTTCAGGGCCAGCGAGGCGGTGCCGGGAGAGGTCACCGGATCGGCCGAGGCCTGATCGGACTTATCGAATGCCCACTGCGCATGGTAATCGGTGGCCGACACTTTGATCCGGTATTCCCCCGGTGCCAGCCATTGCAGATGGTAGTGGCCGGAGTCATCGGTGTTCGCACCGCCGGAGACACCACCGGAGGCGCCATAGGCTTCGACCCAGGCACCCGCCACAGGTTGACCGGTCTTCGCATCGGTGATCGTTCCGGTGATTCCGTCGCTGTCCGCATGAGCGGGTACGGACAGGAGACTTCCCGCCATGATGATGGCGATGGCCGCAATTAACCATAGGCAGCGTCGAATGAACATGTGCCCCCTCCATCCGCTCGCCCTACCGCGAGAATCGGCGATATAACGAAGACAACCGACGGCTCCGTTCGGTTGACAGGTGAGCGTCAGAACCCACTGACTCTGGCCGTATCCGGCCTCTACAGGTCCATCAAGTGGTTTGAGAAGCCGATCAGTTCGCTCCCGGTGACGCGGTCACCGGCGGTCGGTCGCGGTCCCCCTGCCAAACCGCGCCCCTCATTGGCGTCGGCCCAGCGACGGACAGATGTCGCGGTATTCGATGGAGGCGGTACCCCGGTGAGCACCACCCGGATGCCCGCATCGGCCGGAACGGCGTTGAACACCTCGGGGGCGCAGGTCGTGCGGCGTCGCCGCTGATACTTGACCGGTCCATAGGGGGGCGCCTCCGGGCGCTGCCGAGCGCCGTCGCCGGTGCGGCGCTTGCCCTGATGGCCGGGCTCCTGGTCGAGGCGGCGTTCAGGATCTGACCGCCGATGGTCCATCGTCCGGGATACACGATCGTCCGCGAGACGCGACGGCGGCACCGCCGCGAGACCAGGGGAAAGCCGGGACGCGCCACCAGGATCCCGGTAGCTTGATCATCTATGGCACGGAGGTACGCGGTCGTCGCGCTGGCCCTTGTCACCCTTTCGGGCTGCGGCGGCTCGGGAGGCGGTGCCCGCGACGTGTCGGCACATCAGACGACGCCTGCGAACGCGCAGGCGGCCTCCTGGTGGCGGCCGGCGGTCGGCGTCGGTTGGCAGTGGCAACTCAGCGGGAAGATCGACACGTCGGTCAATGCCGCCGTCTACGACGTCGACATGTTCGAGACGCCGAAGGCCACCGTGACCGCGCTGCACCGCTACGGGCGCAAGGTCATCTGCTACGTCAGCATCGGCTCGGCAGAGGAGGGGCGGCCGGACTACAAGGCGTTTCCGAAGTCGACCCTCGGCAAGAAACTCGATGGGTGGCCGAAGGAGCGCTGGGTCGACATCCGGAGGATCGACGTGCTGGAGCGGATCTGGGCCGCGCGCCTGGACCAGTGCAAGGCCAAGGGCTTCGACGGTGTCGAGCCGGACAACGTCGACGCCTACCAGAACGATTCTGGCTTCGCACTGACCGCGAGACACCAAATCGCGTTCAACCGCATGCTGGCGCGGGTCGCTCACCAGAAGGGCCTCGCGATCGGGCTGAAGAACGACCTTGACCAGATACCGTCCCTGGTCAAGAACTTCGATTTCGCGGTGAACGAGCAGTGCGCGGAGTACCGCGAGTGCGCGGCCCTCAAGCCGTTCATCGCGGCGGGCAAGCCCGTCTTCCACGCCGAGTACAACCTGCCGCTGAGCAAGTTCTGCCCCGATTCCAAGCGCCTGCACCTGAGTTCGATCCGCAAGACGCTCGACCTCACCGCCAAGATGCAGACCTGCCCCGGCAATCACCTGCCGCCCGCACCCGCGCCGGAACGCGCCCCACTCTCAAATCTGGGGAATGCGAACTAGTACCGCTGCGCGTACCAGGTCGGTTGCTCGCCGAACATGCCCTTGAAGTCGCGGATGAAGTGGCCCTGGTCGGCGTAGCCGAGGTCTGCCGCCAGCGCGGCCCAGTCGATCGCCCCGCCGGCGGCCATGCGTGCGGTCACCTCGCGCAGGCGGTAGCGGCGGATCACCCACTTGGGCACGATGCCGACGTACTCCGCGAACAGCCGTTGCAGCCCCCGCACGCTCAGCCCCAGCTCGCGGGCGAGGTGCTCGACCCTGGTCACGGCCTTGTCCTTGGCGATCAGCTCGACCGCGGCCGCCGCCTGGCGCACCCGGGGGTCGTCGTCCGGCAGGTGTTTCAGCAGGAACGCGTCCACGGTCGGCACGTCGAGCGTCGTGGGCAGATCCGGGCCGAACACCTCGGTCGCCGGGACGACGCGGTCGGTGATCGTCGAGACGGAGGCACCGAGGAACGGGCGGAAGCAGCCCGGCCGGAACGCGACGCCGAAGACATGATCGCGGCCCTCGAGGACCTTGATCTGGTAGCCGCTGCACACGCCGTTGACGTCCGCGCGGCCGCCGCCGAACGACAGTTGCACGTTCGGGTACGGCACGATCTTCTGCCGGTAGGGCTCGGCGTAGTCCCAGCGAGCCTCCCAGTACCGCTCCACCCATGGCGCGAGCGCCGGCGACGGGCTGTGGAACGTGTGGCGCTGGTACCTGGTCCACGCACCCCGCAGCTCACGAACGTCCCGCTCCACACGGCAGAGTGTATGTCGCCTTTGTTCAATACCCCTCCGGTCCGGGCCGCCTAGCCTCGCCGCCATGTCGCATCTGTCCAACGCTGCCGAGGCCATGGCCGCAGTCGCCCGCACCATCACCGACGACCAACTCGCCAACAAGACTCCGTGCACGGAGTACGACGTGCGGGCACTGGTCAACCACCTCCTGTTCTGGGGCCCGTCGCTCGCCGGCGGCGGCCGCAAGGAGTCCGTTCCGCAGCCGGCGGGCACCGAGTCCGAGGTTGACCTGGCGGCCGGCGACTGGCGCGGCCGCCTGCTCGCCCTGCTGGACGACATCACGTCGTCGTGGGCGCCGCCGAGCGCCTGGGAGGGCGAGACGAGCATGGGCACACCGCAGACGCTGCCCGCGCCCGTCCTGGGCGACATGATCGTCGGCGAGCTGGCCATGCACGGCTGGGACCTGGCGGTCGCGACCGGGCAGCGGCTGGAACTGCCCGCCGACCTGCTGACGCATCTGCATGACACGGTGTTCGCCAGCGTGGACCAGGGGCGGGAGATGGGCATGTACGGACCGGAGGTCGCAGTGCCGGCCGACGCGCCCACCTTGGACCGCATCCTCGGCCTGACCGGCCGCGATCCCGCCTGGGCGTAGTCACGCCGATGCCGTCAGAAGGCCTCATGACGACGCGGTCGCAGAGCCCGGCATGTCATGCGCTCGGCTGGGGAACCCTGCAGTTGGCGGTGGGGTTGAGACCGATGTAGTTGAGCGGGCCGGAGGCCAGGGTGATTCCGATCGTGGCGATCTTGGCGCAGCTGCCGTCGAACTGGGCGTAGTAGTGGCGCTGCCCCGCGGCGAGCGCTCCTATGATCAGCCAGGCGACGAGCATCCACCGTCCAGACCTCATCGCCACCTCCGGTGACCGCTTCGCCGACCTTGGGGTACGACAGTAACGACAAGATCGGCCGTAGTTAAGCAAGTCGGGCCTGGTGTGTCATGTCACCAACGTCCCGCGCGGCCGCCGACGGGGCTCGGAACCCGCGCGCCCGGCTACCCGGTTCTACCCGCACGACGCACCGCGGAGGACGGGAGACCAGTGCCCGGGCGATGGCCACCCGCTGCTGCCGCCCGCCGGACAGCTGCCCGGGCCGGCGCCGCTCGCGCCCGGCCAGTCCCACCCGGGCGAGCGCGTCGAGCACCCGGCCCCGGTCGGGTCGTTCGCCGGCCAGTCGGCCGGGAAGCTCGAGGTTCTGCGCGACCGTCATCGCGGGCAACGCCCGCACGGCGGCAGCACCGCGTCCGTACTCCCGGTGCAGGTCCTCGGCCCGGGCGGTCAAGCCCGTCGTGTTGTCCGCCGCCATCTCAGCCATGCCCTCATCCTCGGCGGGCGGAGCACGGCGATCGATCGTGCCCGCCCCCGAATCGAACGTTCGGAAAACCGCACCCCAGTGGGCCGGCCACCCCACCCGCCACTGGGCTGTGGCGTCGGCCCGCCCCGGTCATGACGCCGGGACGGGCCGAGGGGACGGCGGTTGTCAGGTCGGCGTGGCCACCTGTCCACCCACCGGGTTGGTGGGCTGCGGTGCGGGCGGCACGCCCGGCTGTCAAGTGCCGTCGATCAGGCGGATGGCCAAGTCGGGGCTGAACTGGCCGGCGGGGATCCCCGCGCCGATTCCGCAGTCGCCGTCGGAGTCGCCTGGGACCTTGACCCACAGTTCCAGTTCCGCGTCGGCTCCCTCGCGGGGCGGGGTGCCGAGCCTGCGTCCGGCCGGGTTGCACCATTCACCGTTGGAGCCGTTGCCGTTGCGGCTGGTGTCGACCACGAAGGTCTTACCGCCGGGGAGCCCGGCATTGACGGCCTTGGCGTAGGCGACCGACTGTTCGGTCGTGTAGTAGTTCGACACGTTGACCGAGAAGCCGCGTGCGTCTGCGATCCCGGCGGCCTGCAGACGCTGGGCCATGGTGCCGGCGGGAATCCAGTTGGCATTGGCGGCGTCCAGGTAGACCCAGGCGTTCGGCGCCTTCTGCTTGAGCTGCTGCACACCGTATTTCAGCAGGTCGAGCCGGATCTGCCGCTCGGTGTCGTTCGGCAGGCAGTCGAGTTGGGCGACCGCGTCGGGCTCCACCACGACGATCGCCCGGCGGTCGCCGATGGCCGTGGCGAACTGCCCGATCCAGGTGCGGTAGGCCTCCGGGCTGCCCGCGCCGCCGCCGGAGTGGCTGCCGCAGTCACGGCCCGGGACGTTGTAGGCCACCAGCATCGGCGTGGCCCCGGTCTGCGCGGCACCGCCGACATAGCGGGACACCGCCGCGGTGATATCGCTGTCCCAGTTGCCGAACCAGCGTGCGATCGGCCGGTCGGCGATGGCCGCCTTGATGCGAGCGGCCCGCGAGTCGCCGGGGTGGGCGGCGACCCAGGTCGCCGGGTTGGAGTTCGGGTCGACGTACAGGTTGGCCGCGGCGATCGCCTTGGCCGCGGGTGGGGCATAGGAGACGGCGGCGACCTTGGCGACCTGCGGCTGCTGTCCGGTGAGGTGGGCACCGGTCAGCGCGCCCGTCGACGCGGTGACCGCGGCGATGGCGGTGATGGTCCATCTGCGGAGAGCGGGGAGCACGGGGGTCCTTTCCTGTCCGGTGTCATTGCGGGGGCACCGTCCGCCGGCTCTCCGGTCATCTTTCAGCGGATCAAAGGAAGCGGACGGATCCAATGCACCTTTTCTGGCCGTTTCCCGCGAAACTATCGACGCACTTCAATTCGAGTCAAGAGCCCTTTCACGATCTCATTTTCATCCAACTGCAGAGCATCCCGCCGTCATTGCGAGCCTGCGGGCACCGATCTTGCGGGCCTGGTCAGGGGCTGATCTGCAGTGGTCTTCTCCGCGGCGGTGTGCACGCCTTCGGGCAGCACGGAAGTGCAGGTGTCGACGATGATTCCCGGCCGGCTCGGCGTCCTGACATGCCTCAGCCCCGGCGCCTCGGCCGGGGCATCGCGGGGGTCAGGCCTTGGCGCGCTGCTGCTTGAGGCGGAGTTCCTCTTCGCGGACTTTGACGCGGATGGCTTGCTCGCGTTCCAGCCAGTCGGGGTTCTCGGCCTTCAGGTTCTCGATCTCGGCTGTGGTGAGGGGGCCCGTGATGCCGGCGCGGGCGAGACCTGAGGCGGAGACACGGAGCTTGGCGGCGACGACCTGACGGGGGTGCGGGCCTTCGCGGCGAAGTTGGGCGAGCCACGAGGGCGGGTCGGCCTGGAGCGCGTTCAATTCGTCCCGGGAGACAGGGCCTTCCTGGAACTCGGCGGGCGCCGCCGACAGCAGGATCCCCAGCTTCTTGGCCGCGGTCGCGGGCTTCATGGTCTGCTGGGTCTTCGCCTTGGACGCGCTCATGGCCCCAAGAGTAGCCAGCGGAAGGGGCTGCCTGGACGGGACTACGCTGAGGGAGTGACCGAAGGTGAGTTCCGGCTGGCCTACGTGCCGGGGGTGACGCCCGGGAAGTGGGCGGGGGTGTGGGCCGAGCGGGTGCGGGATGTGCCGCTTCAGCTGGTGCAGCTCCCCGCCGCCGATGCCGTCCCCCTGCTGCGGAAGGGCGATGTGGACGCGGCGTTCGTACGCCTGCCCGTCGACCGCGAGGCCCTCCATGTGATCCCGCTGTACCTGGAGACGACCGTCGTGGTGGTGCCCAAGGACCACGCGGTGGCCGCGGTGGAGGAGGTCGAGCTTGCCGATCTCGCCGACGAGGACGTGTTCGAGCCGCTCGACGAGGTCTTGACCTGGGACGACCGCCCCGGACAGCCCGCCTTCACCCGTCCCGATGACACCGCTGCGGCGATCGAGTTGGTGGCGTCGGGGGCCGGCATCCTGCTGCTTCCGCAGTCTTTGGCCCGCCTCCACCACCGCAGAGACCTCACCTACCGTCCCGTGACCGACGCTCCCCAATCCCAGATCGGCCTGGCCTGGCTTGAGGTCGAGACGACCGATCTCATGGAGGAACTGATCGGCATCGTCCGCGGTCGCACCCCCAACAGCTCCCGCGGCCGCAACGCCCGACAACAGCCCACCCGCAAGAAGCCGCCCCGCCAGCGCTCCACCCCCAAGCGCCGCCACCAGAAGCGCCGCCGGACGTAGCCGAGTACGCCGTGCTGCGTCGGGAACGCGGGGACTACCTGCGGACGCAGATCGCACACCGATTAGGTTTCCGCGCCGCGCCCGTCTGTAGGTGTGAGATCGACTCACAGGAGGCTGACGCCATGCGGAAACTGAGCTACGGCATGAACCTGAGCCTGGACGGCTACATCGCCGCGCCCGGCGACGACCTGGGCTGGAGCGTGCCGAGCGACGAGCTGTTCCAGTGGTGGTCCGACCGGGTGGCGGCGACCGGCCTGGCGCTGTACGGGCGCAGATTGTGGGAGACGATGAGCTCCCACTGGCCGACCGCCGACCGGCAGCCCGGCGCCACACCGGCGGAGATCGAGTTCGCCCGCCGGTGGCGGGACATGCCGAAGGCGGTGTTCTCCTCGACGATCGACAAGGTCGACTGGAACGCCCGCCTGGTCACCGGCGACGCGGTCACCGAGATCACCCGGCTCAAGGCCGAGGACGGTGGCCCGATGGACATCAGCAGCGCCACACTTGCCGGAGCGGCGATGCGGGCCGGGCTGATCGACGAGTACGTGCTGGTCACCGTGCCGGTCCTGGTGGGCGGCGGCAAGCCGTTCTTCACCGCGCTGGACAGCTGGGTGAAGCTGAACCTGGTCGAGACGCGGACATTTCCCGGCGGCGTGCTGTTGACCCGATACGAGACGAGGCGATGAGCAGGAGCCAAGTGCTCGGCTCGTAAGGCCAGGCCGAAATCCTTTCTGGCGTGTTCACCGTGCCCCTCGACGATGAGTCGTCGACGGTGGGGACTTGTCCGGTCACAGCGTCGCGGGCAGGTTCAGCCATGGTTTGTCGGCGGCTTCGAATCCGGTGAGCTCAGCGATCTTGCCGTCGACGATGTGCAGGACCGCGATGTTCAACAAACGGTATTCGGGGTCGCCGGGAGTGCGGAGGTACAGCACGGCGGCGGGCATGCGGTTGACCGTCGTGGCGATGCAGCGCCAGTCGTCGTGGCCGGGCTGGAAGAGCCCACCGGCGACCCAGCCGTCCACCGCGTCCTTGGCAGTGACGTCCACGGTGCCCGACCCGGGCAGCATCATGAAGCGCAGGTCGTCGCGCAGCAGGGCCATCAGCCCGTCGAGGTCGTTGCGCTCATGGGCGTCGATGTACGACTTCACGACGCCGCGCTCGTCGTCCGACAGCTCGTGCGTGGCGGGGCTCCGCCAGTCGAGGCGGCGGTCGGGCAGCTGCTCGCGCATCGTCACGCGCGCCCGCTGCAGTGCGCTGGTCACCGAGGCGACGGTCAGGTCGAGGGCGCCCGCGGCCTTCGACGCCGGCCAGCCGAGGACGTCCCGCAGGATGAACACCGCCCGCTGCCTCGGCGGCAGGTGCTGGACGGCGACGATGAACGCCAGCTCGATCGTCTCCCGCGCCACCACCGATTCCTGCGGGTCCTCCGGGAGCATCCGGTCCGGGTAGGGCTGCAGGTAGCGCATTTCCGAGCCCGCGTCCGGCAGCTCGGCAGGCACGGGTGTGCGGTCGTTGCGCTTCTCCAGGAAGTCGAGGCAGGCGTTCGTCGCGATCCGGTACAGCCAGGTCCGCAGCGCGGCATTGCCCCTGAACGACTCTCGCTTGCTCCACGCCCGCAGGAACGTCTCCTGCGTCATGTCCTGGGCGTCCTCGTAGTTCGCGAGCATCCGGTAACAGTGCACTTGCAGCTCCCGCCGGTAGCGCTCCGTGATGAGCGCGAACTGTGCTGTGTCGTTCGAGCGGGCCGCCGCGATGAACGCGGCCGCGTCGGCGCCCGGCAGGCCGGCGTCGGTCATGGTCGTCAATCCTTCCGCGGGTGGCGAGGGGCCACCAGAACTGACGGCGTGGCGAAGGATTTCTGATCGGTGAAGCCGCCGCCCCGGCCCGTTCACCAGACCGGACGGGTCGGGGTCGATCGACGCGACTGCCCGGGCCGGGCACACCCCTCAGCACACCCGTTTGGTCAAGCCACCAGCTCTACCAGAGCGGATGCGGGGGCTGTGCGCCTTGGGGGCGGGGCGTGGCGGGGCGCGGGCTCTACGGTGAGGGGGCGCGGCGGCCGGTGGTCGCCTGTGCGGGGCGGGAACGTCCGACCTTGGGGCTATGGTGCGTCGTTGTGAACAGACTCCACACCAGTCTCGATGAGAAGGTCCGGGCG
The DNA here is from genome assembly GCF_040649235.1 of Spirillospora sp. NPDC049024. NCBI lineage: Bacteria > Bacillati > Actinomycetota > Actinomycetes > Streptosporangiales > Thermomonosporaceae > Spirillospora > Spirillospora sp. NPDC049024. The sequence goes on along the minus strand of NZ_JBEZFD010000002.1, from coordinate 493,358 downwards.
TGAGCCGCTACAGGGGGCCCGCCACCTTGATCAGCAGCGGGGGAACCGAGGTCGAGGTCTACGTCGATCTGCGCTCCAGGCAGCGCGAGTGGTCCGGGACCGCGACCATCGCCGACTTCGATGCCGACGACTCTCACGACCGGACGTTGAGACTTCCCGACGGCCGCGAGGCGCAGGTCGCGCTCGGGGGTTCGGAGTCCTGGTCCGACGTCGTCACGCTGGTCGGAAGTGGTCCGCCGCCCTTCGCCTGAGCAGATCGTCCAACCAGCGACACCGCCGGTCAGATGGGCCGCTGCCTTCTTCTGGCACGCCGCCTGGAATCTGACGCTCGTCGGCGCGGCTCCACGCTTGGTCAAGGGGCGGAAATCTTTCGGGGGGCTGCGCTCGTGAAGTTCCGCATCGTCCGGTCGCCTCTCTCAGAACATCGGTCGCTCCGGTCACGCGGACCATGCTGAAAGGTTGCCCCTGCGTCAGGGTCAACCGCCGCGGCGACGTCCTGGCGCGCGTCTTAGGGCGTGGCGGGGTCGGGGGGGAGGAGTTCTTGACGCGGCCGGGGTAGGCAGTCAACGTGACCACCCTGGATTACTCAGCGGTGTTCGACGCGGTTCCCGCCGCGTGCGCGGTGCTGTCGTCCGACCTGGTGTACCTGGCGGTGAACCGGGCGTACGAGCATGTCGTGGAACGCCCGCGCGGCCAGTTGCTCGGGCATCGGATCTTCGAGGTCTTTCCGGGTGGTCCGTCCGGGGAGGGCGTCCAGGAGCTGCGCGCCTCACTGGAGCGCGTGCTGGCCGAAGGGGACGTCGACGTGATGCCACTGGTGCGCTACGACGTGCAGGCGGCCGAGCAGCCGGGAAACTTCGAGGAACGGTACTGGACCGCGGTGAACGCGCCCCTGCTGGGACCGGACGGCCGAGTCACATGTGTGGTCAACCGGGTCGAGGAGATCACCTCCTACATCCAGCGGCTCCGGTCGGCCGGCGCAGCCGAGGAGGGGTTCCTGGCCGACCAGGTGGAGGCGACCGAAGCCGAGTTGTTCCAGCGCGCGCAAGAACTCCAGGAGGCCAACCGGCGGCTGCGCCGGGCACAGCGCCGCGAGCGGCAGGCCACCGCCGCCGCCCGCGCGGCGCTGCGCCGGCAGCAGCAGGTGGTGGCCGACACCTCCCACGACCTGCGCCGGCCGCTCACCGGTCTGCAGACCAGGCTGCAGGTGGCTCTGACCGACCCCCAGGCCGACTCGCGGCAGGTCCTGCACGCGGCACTGCAGGACGCCGAACGGCTCGGCGACATCGTCAGCGACCTGCTGGAACTTGCCCGGCTCGAAGGCAAGGCCCCCTTCCCCACCGAACCGGTCGACCTGTCGGCGCTGGTGGACGCCGAACTCGCGCGGTCCGGCGTCGCCTGCGCCACCACCGTCGACATCACCGACGGCATCGTGGTCGAAGGGTCCGCGGTCCGCCTGGCACGGCTGCTGTCCAACCTGCTGACCAACGCCGACCGGCACGCCAACAGCATGATCCACATCAAGGTCTACGAACGCGGCGAGGAGGCGTTCGTCGAGGTCGTCGACGACGGCCCCGGGATACCCGCCGACGAGCGGGAAGCGGTCTTCCAGCGCTTCTACCGCCGCGCCGACGCCCGCCGCAGCGACCCCGAGGGCACCGGCCTCGGCCTGCCCATCGCCCGCCAGATCGCCCGCGCTCACCACGGCGACCTCTACGTCGCCGACCACCCCAGCGGAACCCGCATGGTCCTCCACCTGCCCCGCACGTCCCCCTGACAAGGCGCGCGGACGTTATCGAACGGCGTCAGGCGTTCAGGCGCCGGCGCAGGAAGTCCTTGCCCTGCTCGGCGCCCTTGCGGCTCTCGGTCTGGGCACGGCGGAACAAGTCCGCCAGTTCGTTGTCGCCTTCGCGCTCGGCGTCGGCGATGTAGATCTCCAGTCGCAGCGCGTTGCTCAGGCATTGCTCGACGAACCAGACCAGGTTGTAGTCCTTGTCCTTGGTGCCCGTGATCCCGCCGGTCTCCTGCTCATGCATCAGACTCATCGGTCCCCCCTTATCCGTCGGTCATCGTGCCGAGCCCTACCCGGCCGCTCGCCCTCCATGCGAGCCCCGCAGGCCGTGAAAAGCCCGAGGTCGTCGGGACGAGGGCACCGCCAGGGCCCTTGGGCGGGGTGGAGGCTCAGGCTCGCCGCGTTTCGGCTTCGACGGTGTCTTGGGCGAACCGCACGGCGGCGCTGGTGGCGCCCTTCAAGCCCAGTACGGCCCCGTTGGCGTTGAGACCGTCGATGATCAGGTTGATCCGGTCGGACAGGGCCTCCGGGTCCCGCGCTCCGGCGCGCTTGGCGAGGTCGCGCAGGTGCGCCTGCTTGGCGGTGAAGTGGTCCACGATGACCTGGTGGGCGGGGTGGGACTCGTCGGGGAACTCCGCGTAGGCGTTGCGCAGCGGGCAGCCCCGGAAGCCGTCTTCGGCCGCGCGCTCGGCGACCGCGGCGACCAGGGCGACGATCTCCCGGCCGGGGTCGGACGTCTCCGGCCGGGCGGCCTCGGCGACGACCGCGTCCCAGTCGTCCTTGCAGCGCTCCAGGAAGGCGACGACCAGCTCGTCCTTGCTGCGGAACTCGCGGTAGAGGAGGTTCTTGCCGCAGCCGCACTCGTCGATGATCCGCTGGAGCCCCACGGCGTGCACGCCGTACCGGGTGAAAAGGCGCGACGCGGTCTCCAGGATGCGATCGCGCGCCCCCTCGTCGGGCTTTCGGGCCATCGAGCACCTCCGCCGGACCGTTGACCGTCCGCGCACGGATTATAGCGGACTGATCGGTCCGTCGCCCCGGGCGCGAGTCCCCCGGCCGGTTGACACCGGCTCCACCGTCCATCAAGGATGGGGACCGTTCGGTCCGGGACCGATCGGTCCGCAACTTGTGAGGAGTCGTACGTGGACACAACGGGTTCGATGGCCGCCGACGACGGCGGCAGGCTGGGCGGACGCGCCTGGGGCATGCTGCTGGTGCTGTGCGGAGCGCTCTTCCTGGACGCCCTGGACGTCTCGATGAAGGGCGTCGCGCTGCCCTCGATCGGCGCGGACCTCGGCATGTCCACCCGCTCGCTGCAGTGGGTGGTGAGCGGCTACGTGCTCGGCTTCGGCGGCTTCCTGCTGCTCGGCGGCCGGGCCGCCGACCTGCTCGGCAGGCGCAGGATGTTCGTCCTCTCGCTCGCCGCGTTCCTGGTCGCCTCGGCCGTCGGCGGCATCGCCGGCAACGGCGAGGTCCTCATCGCCTCCCGCTTCCTCACCGGCGTCAGCGCGGCGTTCTCCGCTCCGGCCGGGCTGTCCATCATCACCACGAGCTTCGCCGAGGGGCCGGCCCGCAACAAGGCCCTGTCGGTCTACAGCGCGACGGGTGCGTCCGGCTTCGCTCTGGGCCTGGTCGTAGGGGGCCTGTTCACCGAGCTGTCGTGGCGCTGGGTCTTCTTCGCCCCGGTCCTGATGGCCGTCGCGACCCTCCTCGGCGCCCTCTGGCTGGTCCCCCGCACCGTCCGGCCGGAGGGCCCTCGCCAGGGCTTCGACGTCGCCGGCGCCATCAGCGCCACCGCCGCGATGCTCCTTCTGGTGTTCACCCTGGTCGAGGCGCCCCAGGCGGGCTGGGGGTCGGCGCGCACGGTCGGCTCCCTCGTCGCCACCGGCCTGCTGCTCGCGGTCTTCGCCCTGATCGAACGCCGCGCGCCGGCGCCGCTGGTCCGCCTTGGCCTGTTGCGGTCGGGTCCGGTCATCCGCGCCAACCTCGGCGCGATGGCGCTGCTGGGGAGCTGGGTGTCCTGCCTGTTCATCCTGACCCTCTACATGCAGCAGGTCCGCGACTGGTCGCCGCTGGAGACCGGCCTCGCCGTCGCCCCCTCCGGCCTCCTCGTCGCGCTGCTGGCACCGCGGGTCGGCGCCCCGCTGGTGGGACGCTTCGGCGCGTTCCCGGTGACCCTCGCCGGGCTGGCGGCGGCCGCCCTGGCGTACGCCCTGCTGCTGCCGCTCGGCCCCGACTCGGCGTACGCGCCCGCCATGCTTCCGACGTTCCTGCTGGTCGGCGTGGCGTTCTCGTTCGCCTACGGGCCCCTGAACATCGCCGCGACCAACGGCGTTCCGGCCGAGGAGCAGGGTGTCGCGGGCGGGCTGGTGAACACCTCGTTCCAGCTCGGGCCCGCGCTCGTCCTCGCGGTCGTCACCGCTGTCGACGACGCCGCCGCCGGACCCGGCACGGCGCCGTCCGATCTGCTGGACGGCCTGCACGCGGCGCTGGTCGTGCCACTGGTCGCTGCCCTCATCGGCATGGCGGCGATAGCGCTCGGCGGCCTCGGAAGGTCCCGGTCGCCGCGGCGCCCGGCGCACGGCTCCGACTCCCGGACCCGCCAGTCCGTTCCGGCCCCCTGAACCCCGACCTGCCGGACGAGGCCTGGCGGTAGACATGCGAGGGGCGCCCACCGCTTGGTGGGCGCCCCTCTTCGTCTTGGTGTGGCTACTTGAGGAAGGGGAGGCGGCGGACCAGTGGGGTGCCGGCCCACCAGCGGCCCAGGCCCAGGGTGTCGCCGGCGCTGACCAGTGCCAGACCGACCGCCAGCAGAGCGTAGACCAGGTGGTCGTCCATGAACGGGTTGTTCTCCGGAGGCAGGACCGCCGCCCACATCATGACCAGCAGCGCCGCCCCGGCACCGGCCGCGATGCGCATCCCGATCCCCAGCACCAGCGCCGCGCCGATCCCCGCCAGCCCCAGCATGAACAGCCAGTCGGCCCAGGCCAGCCCGGCCAGATCGTTGTAGAACCCGGCCAGCGGACCCTTGGGGGCATGGGCCAAGAACCCCTCGGTGGGGCTGCCGCCATCGATCCACCCCTTACCGGATGGGGTCTCATGCCCCAGCCCGAACGCCTTGTCCAAAAACGCCCAGAAGAACACCCACCCCAGCGCGATCCGCGCGACCGCCCACACATACCGCGCGGCCGGCGACTCGGTGATCGGCCTGGCCGCCACCACCTTCAGACTCACCAGAGCCCGGCGCCCGCTGATCCTGTGCTCGGAGACAGCCATTGTCGCCCCCACCCTTCCATCGAACCCCGAACTCCTGCCACTGATCATTCAACCCACCCCGAACCACCCCCCACAGGTGCATTCGCCCCACCCTTCAAGGGACCTTCGTCCCACAATGAAAATGCTGCTCTGATACGGGAGCCCGGACTTTGATCCGGGAGCAGTCGCTCCTATCGGAAGCGGCTCTCCATGCGTCGGCGGATCCGGCCGGGTGTCAGCTTCGGGCCCGGATCGACAGCGCCAAAGCCGGACACATCTCGGCGGCCCGAGCGGCCCCCCGCAGGAGCCGGGACGGGATGGCCTCGCCGGTGATGACGGGGTAGCCGAACCGGTCCAACTCGATGAGTTCCGGAAGCAGATGCCGGCAGAGCTTGTGGCCGGCGCAGCGCGACCAGTCGATGGCCAGTTGGGCCCCCGACTCCTCCTCGGTCCGCTCCCCCGGGACGGGAAGGAACCGGCGGGTGGGACGGCCGCATCCGCCCTTGGTCAGGTGCGCGTCGACGTCGTCCTGGAACGCCTTGAGCGCCGAGAGCAGGAAGCGGGTCGTCCCGTCGGGGTGGCTGCACGCCCCCCGCCCCCGCACGGTCGCGCTGCCGTTGCGGATCGCGGCGAGCGCCTCGTCACCGGTGTTCCCGGCGGCCAGGGCGCCGAGGGACTGGGCGATGGCGGGCAGGCCCAGCCGGCAGGGGCCGCACTGCCCGGCGGACTCGGCGCCCATGTAGGCGGCGACGCGGGCGACCTCGCCGACCGGGCACGTGTCCCGGGGCAGCGGAACGATGATCCCGGCGCCGAGCGCGGCGCCCGCCGCCGTCATCGACTCCCGCGAAACGGCCGCGGTCGCCGCCTGCGCGGGGGTGAGCCAGGCGCCGTGGTACCCGCCGACCATGAGGCCCTGCCCGGCGTCGGTGCCGCATCGGCGCAGCACGTCGGCGAGGGGGACGCCGGTCGGGGTCTCCACGACGACGTGGCCGCCGTCGGGGACGGTGACGGTCAGCAGGACGGTGCCGGGCTCGGCGGACGTGCCGACGGACCGGTAGCCCTCGGCGCCCAGTCCGGCGAGGACGGCCAGCTGCGCGAACGTCTCGGCGTTGGACAGCAGGGTCGGCAGCCGGTCGACCCCGCTCTCGGCCGCCCTGACCTTGCGCCCGGGCGGTATGGGCGTCTCGCCGTTGACGCCGCGCACCAGGGCGCCGCCCTCCCCGGTGATGAACCGTTCCGGCAGCTGGACGACCCGGGCCCGGTCGTCCAGCCCGGACTCGGCGACGGCCAGCCGCAGCGACCGCGCGGCCGGCCCCTCATCGGTGATCCCGATGACGAGTTCCCGGGCGCGCAGCGCCCGGACCGCGAGCAGCGCGCCGTTCAGCACCAGATGCGGGACGTGCGCGAGCAGCGCCTTGTCCTTGGAGCTCGCCGGCTCGCCCTCGGTGGCGTTGACCAGTACCACGCAGGGCCGGTCGGACCGGGCCGCCGCCTTCCGCACGGCGGTGAGCTTGCGGGCGAAGGGGAAGGCGGCTCCACCCCGGCCGCGCAGGTCGACCGCCTCGGCGAGGGCCACCAGGTCGGACACCGAGAACCGGGCCGGGACACGGTGCACGCGCCGGTGCGCGGCGGCGTCCAGCCGGGAGACCCGGTCGAGCCCGGCCAGCAGCCGGGGACGGCCGATCGTCGTCACTTGGGGGACGGGGCTCACGGGCGGCTCCTCGACCAGCGGCGGGCCTCATCCTTCAGCTCCGCCCAGAACTGCTCGTCGGGCACTCGGGCGACGGCGTCCGGCGCCGGCTTGGCCGCAGGCCGGGCCGGTGACCTGGGGACGGCGGGCTGCGCCGGTCGCGGCCGGGTCGCGCGGCGGTGCCGGGCGGCGATGGCGAGGCGCAGCAGCACCAGGACCACGACCACGGCCGCGCAGGCGAGATAGCTGAACGTCACCCAGCTCTTGGCGGCGCGGCCGGCGTTGAGGCCGTGGACGAGGGCGACCGGCCAGCACACGTAGACGCTCAGGTGCAGCAGCCGCCACGTCCAGACCCGGCCGGCGCCGATGAACCGGCCGCGCGCGACGCCGATCAGGAACGCCAGGATCATCAGATCGCCGGCGACCGGGCCCAGCGAGACCATCAGGCCGTGCCCGCGCAGCCCGGCGGCGGGCAGGACGGCGTCCAGCGCGGTCGCGTGCCGTTCCAGGATCTTGAGGGTCACGTGCACGGCCAGGAAGCTCATCGACAGGGTGGCCGTGGCCCGGTGCCCGGACTGGGCGACGATCCGCAGCCGGACGGGAGTGAACCGGCCGCTCGCCAGCAGCCCGAACACCACCGCCCCGGTCAGCCCGACCAGGGTGAACACCCCGGAGAAGAACTCCAGGAACGCCTGCACGCCGGCCAGCGCGCTCGCTGCCGGAGCGGTCCGCCCGGCGGCGGCCGCGGCGGCCAGGCCGGCGGCGAGCAGCAGGAACGTGCGCACCCGCCGGCCGGTGCCGGACGGCAGGGTGTCGGAGGAGGAGGTCGCGCTCATGACGCCTTCCGCATCAGAACGCCGACGCTGCGGGACGGCGCCGGAGCCGTGGGGCTGAGCCTCGCCGACGGCGCCGGGGAGGCACCGGGGGCGACGCCGAGGTTGAGCAGCGGGTCCCCCGCCTGGATCCGCGACCCGGGGCGCTCCGCCCGGACCGGTCCGGATGCGGGCACGTCCAGGGTCCAGCCGCCGATCCGCAGGGAGTCCAGCGGCACCGGGCGGCCGCCGGACAGGACCCCGAACACCACCGCCGCGGCCCCGTCCACGTGCGCGCCCGTGCAGGACTCCTCGTTCCCGGCCGTCCCGAGGTAGGCGCCCTGCTGGACGACCGCCCCGTCCTTGACGTTCGCGAGCGCGGACATCTGGGAGTACGTCGAGGCGAGCCCGTTGGGATGGATCAGCAGGAGCATGCCGTGGGCGGGCTCGCGGCTGCACAGCCGGTACAGGCGCCCCGATCCGGCCGCCAGCACCCGCCCGTCCCCGCCGGTGAACGCGACCAGTTCCGCGCTGCCCGTGGGGCGCATGGTCCACGACTTGCCCGCCCCCCAGGGCAGTGACAGGCCAGTGTCCTTCGACGCCGCCGCCTTGCCGTACGCGGCCAGGAACGACCGCTCGGCCTTCGGGACGACGCTGTCCGGCGCTTGCCGCGCGTAGGCGGTGAAGCTCTCGGAACCGGTCACGGCGACGTGCCAGCCCGTCTTGGCGCGGCGGGCGATGAACAGCGAGGCGTCGGGAGGGGCTTCCACGCCCTCGGGGGGAGTGAGGACGGAGGAGCCGAACGCCCAGCCGCGCGCCGGGTCCGACCGGGACAGCAGGACCCTGGGCGCCGCCGGGGCGTGGCCCCCGAAGTCGCGGCGCGCGAGCGGCGCGCGCTGCCGCAGGACCACGGCGCGCACGGTGCGCACGAGCGGCGTCGACTTCGCCGCCGGCCGGGCGGGTTCCGAGGGGTGCGAGCCATGCACCGGCCGCGTCCGGCCGGAGGCGGGTGCGGACGCCCGTGCCGGCCCGCTCCGCGCGGGCGCCACCGTCTGCGCCACGACGGCGGACAGGACGAGCAGGACGGCGCTCGCCCCGGCACCGCCGAGCCACGTGATGCGGTTGGCGAGCGGCAGTATCGACCGGCCGCCCGGTTGGTGGCTGGACATCACCGGACCAGAGTCGCGTCCGAGCCGATAAGGCGGCGCTGCCTCCAGGTTAAGGCTGGACTAAGAAGCGCGGCCCCGAGGCGGAACCCCGAAACGGACCATGACCCGCGCGCCTTCGGCCGGGGACACGCCGAGTTGGAGACTGCCGCCGCTGGCCTCGGCGGTGCGCCGCACGATGTCCAGCCCCAGCCCGGTGGACGACGCGGTGCTGACGCCGCGGCGCAGCAGGTGGCGGGCGCCGAAACCCGGTCCGGCGTCGTCCACCGTCAGGTAGACGGCGCCGCTGCGCGGTTGCAGCGCCACGGCCAGCGCGCTCCCTTCCGGCGTGTGCGAGAAGACGTTGCCGAGCAGCGCGTCCAGGCAGGCCGAGAGGTCCTCGGCGCGCACCTTGACCGGCAGCGGACCCGGCGGGACGTCCAGGTCCACGCGGCGGTCCTGCTCGTCCGCCAGCGCCGACCAGAACTCCACCCGTTCGGTCACGATCGCGGCGGCGTCCGCGCACGGCGCCTCCGTCCGGGCCGGTCGGCGGGTGGTGTTGATGAGGTCGGTGACGGTGCGTTCGAGCACGCCCACCTGGTCGCCGATCCGCTCCGCCTCCGCGGGGTCGCTGAGCGTCTCCGCCTCCAGCCGCAGCACCGTCAGCGGCGTCCGCAGCCGGTGCGACAGGTCCGCCGCCGACTCCCGCTCCCGGGCCAGCAGCTCGCCGATCTGGGCCGCGAGGTCGTTCAGGCCGATCGTCACGTCCCGGATCTCCGGCGGCCCGCCCGGCGCGACCCGGACGTCCAGGTCCCCGTGCGAGACCCGCTTGGCCAGGTCGGCCAGCAGGGCGATCCGCCGCACCAGCGAGCGCGCCAGGCGGTCGGCGAGCACCAGGCTCACCGCCAGCAGTCCGCTGCTGAGCGCGGCCAGGATCCCCCACGCCCGCGTCACGCCCGCCCGCATCTGGCGGTCGGACACGAAGGTCCGGATGACCGCCGTCCCGCCGGGCACGCCGAGCACCGCCACCAGGATCTCCTGTCCCCCGGGCGTGTCCACCGTCAGGCTCTGACCGCGCTCGGCGAGCCGCACCCCCGGGTCGCGCGCGGCCGGCGCCCCGCTGACCCGCCCGTCCGGCCACAGCACCGTCATCGGGTGGCCGGTGGAGGCGTTCTGCTGCAGTGCCAGCTCGACCGTCCCCCGGTCGCCCGCGGCCACGACGGGCGCCAGCGACTGCGCCCGCACGTTGGCCGCCGCCAGGGTCCGGGTCCGCGCGACGTCCTGGACCAGCAGCGCCAGCGGGACGAGGAACGCCACCAGTACCAGCACCACCGTCGCCGCCACCAGCAGCGTGATGTGCCGCCTCACGTCGGATCGACGATCTTGATGCCGGAGCCGCGGACCGAGCGCAGGTACCGGGGCGCCGAGGCCGTCTCGCCCAGCTTGCGGCGCAGCCAGGCCACGTGCACGTCGATCGTCTTGTTCGCCCCGCCCAAGGGCACCTGCCACACCTGCGTCAGCAGCTCGCGTTTGGAGACCACCTGCCCGGGGCGCGAGGCCAGGTAGTACAGCAGGTCGAACTCCTTGGGCGACAGTTCGAGCGTCCGCCCGTCCAGCACCGCCTCGCGCGCCGCCGCGTTCATGCGCAGCCCGCCCACCTGGACCGCCGGCGCCGCGGCGTCCGCGCCCTCCGAACGGCGCAGGACCGCCCTGATACGGGCGTCGAGCTGCCCGGCGCCGAACGGCTTGACCAGGTAGTCGTCCGCGCCGGCGTCGAGGATCCGCTCGATCTCGCGCTCGTCGTCGCGGGCCGTCGCGACGATCACGGGGACGGCGCTGACCGCGCGGAGCATCCGCAGCACCTCGGCGCCGTCCAGATCCGGCAGGCCGAGGTCCAGGATCACCAGGTCGGGCCGCGCGGTGACGGCCCGCCGGATCCCTTCCATGCCGGTCGGGACCGACGCCACCGCGTGCCCGCGCTCACCGAGCGCCCGGACGAGCCTGCCGCGCACCTCGATGTCGTCTTCCACGAGCAACAGTTGGACCACGCGGCAACGCTAGACCGCCCGCGCCGCCGGCACCGGCCGGATCACCCCCTTACGGGGGCCTTAAGGGCAACTTAACCGACCCTTAGCCACGAACATGCGACAGTCGGCACATGTCCAAGCACAGCGCGCTCGCCGCCATGGCGTGGGCGGCGGCCGCTGTCATCGCGATCATCTCGGGCATGGCGGCGATCTCCGCGGTGGGCTCCGGCATCACCGACCGCGGCACCGAGCCCATGAGCCCGCGCGAGGTGGAGGCCGCGCTGGCCGCCCCCACGGCCGGACCGGCCCCGTCGCCCTCGTCGCCCGCGGCGCCGCGGCCCTCGCGCCGCCCGGCTCCGACGGTCACGGTCACCCAGAAGATCACCACCTCCGTCACCAACCTCGCCTCCGAGGCCGGCGACATCGTCGCCCGCTGCAACCACGGCTCGGCGTACCTGGTCTCCTGGACGCCCCGGCAGGGTTACAGCGTCGGCGACAGCCGCCGCGGACCGCAGGGCCCCGTCTTCGTCCGGTTCCGCTTGTCCGCCCGCCAGGTCACCATGGTCGTCGCCTGCCGCGGCGACCGCCCCTTCGCCACCGTCCGCAGGGAGCGCACGGACCGCACCGGCGAGCATCCCGATGACCGCACGCATACCGAAGACCCTTACCACCACCATTCCGAGAGCCGCGAATAGCCTCGTCCGGCCTGGTGGTGCACGGTGAGGAAGGCGCGACCACCCGGTCCCGATTCCAGGGACGATCCGCTCCCGGCGCCGCTGCCGGAACGCGGTCGATGTGATGTTCCGCTTGGATCTGACGCTGTTCCTGGGTAGTCGCATGTCAGGCCGGGCGTGGCCATCGGAGACAGAGGATCGGGGACAAGTGCTGGTAGCGGGTCGATGGCGCCGTCGCGGGTCGCCGACATCGCAGCGCAGGCGGCGGCCGGGCTGTCCGCCGCGCACCGGCAGGGCGTCGTCCACCGCGACGTCAAACCGGGAAACCTGCTGCTCGCCGCCGACGGCACCGTGAAGATCGCGGACTTCGGCATCGCACGGTTCACCGGCGAGGCGTCGGCGGCGCTCACCATGACCGGGCAGGTGATCGGCACCAGTACCTATCCGGCGCCCGAACGGGGCCCGGGCCGTCCCGCCGGGGCCGCCTCCGACGTGTACTCCCTCGGCTGCGTCCTGTACGAGTTGCTGACCGGGCGACCGCCGTTCCAGGGCGACAGCGCCGCCGCCGTCGTGTACCAGCACGTGGACGCCGAACCCGTGCCGCCCCGGCACCTGTGCCCGGGTTTGCCGGCACACTGAAACCAGCCAAGAGGCCGGCCAAGCACAAGCAGGGCAAGCACGAGCAAGGCAAGCGCAGGTGAGCCGCCCGGTTTCGCTGGAGGCTGCACACCGGCCCACCTGAACTGCCCATACCTCCCGGCTCGGGTAAGAGATCCCTTATGCTCGCCGCATGCAGCTCGTGGCAATGGGGGACGGCACCCCGGCGGTCCTCGCGGTCGGGCCCCGGGCCGTCGGCGTGTTCGCCGTCGGGCAGGAAGCCAGCGGGATCATCGCCATCGGTCAGATCGCCACCGGTGTCATCGCTGTCGGCCAATTCGCGCGGGGCGTCGTCGCCGTCGGCCAGCTCGCCATCGGGGCCGTCGCGGTCGGCCAGGGGGCCTTCGGCCTCTGCGCCGCGGGGATGGGCGCCATCGGAGTCGTCTTCCAAGCCGGGTTCGGTATCGGCGGGACCAGCGCGATCTCATCCAAACTCGGCTTCTGGGGCAAGCTCCACGTCGACCGGGTGTTCGACCCGCACGCCCGCGGCCCGATCCTCGAGAACGGCGGCCTGCCCGGCTGGCGGGTCGCGCTCGCGCTCGTCGGCACGCTGATCCTCGCCGGGGCCTGGTGGAAGATCACCGGCGAGCCGCTCCGGGCGGCGATCCGGGAAATGTGATCAGGCGAAGAGCAGCAGGCAGAGCAGGACGATCAGTACCAGCCCGCCGAGGGCGTTCAACCAGACCGGGATCCGGCCGAACAGCTCCTCCCCGCCCGGAGACAGCGCCGGAAGCGTCCCGGCCTTGCCGCTCCTGCCGCTCCTGCCGCTCTCGCGCCGACGCGTCATCAGCCCGCCTCCGCCAGCCCGCCGGGCAGCAGCGTGAGCCCGGTTCTGCGCGCCTTCTCCACGCTGCGCCGCAGCGCCTCCTCGAGCTTCTTCGCCTCGTCGGTGAGCCCGTCGATCTCCGCGACCGCCAACTCGTCCCGGACGGTCCGCGCGAGCAGTTCGCCGTAGGCGTCGCTGCTGTCGGCCAAGCGCTGCAGGGTCTTCCACTGCAGGAGCGCCCGATCGGCGGCCGTCACCTGCTCGGCGTACCGCTCGATCGCCTCGATGCGCTCGGTGACCGAGGCCGTGGCCAGCTTCAGCGCTTTGGCCTGCGGGGCCATCATCTGGGCGAGCTCGGCGCTCTGCCCGGCCAGGCGCGCCGTCCGCTGCTCCTCCGACAAGCGGCTGATCTCCTGAAGGGTCTGGGCGACCTCCCACTCCTGCGCCGGCAACGTGACGGTGTTCCGCAGATCGTCGAGCAGGCCCTCCTTGGTGACCTCGGAGGTCAGCACCACCCGGATCGCCCGCTGGACCCGCCCGAGCAGAGCGGCCGTGGCGGTGTCGAGGTCGCCCGGCACCACGTAGGAGCCGTGGAGCCGCCGCGCGAGGGAACCGGCACGGCCCTGACCGCACCGGGCCAGCAGCACACCGAACGCGACCACGGCCGCTCCCGACAGGACGAGGACGCCGCCGGGCGCGAAGATCAGCACCGCGCCCGCCACGACCTGCCCGATCGCTCCGGCGATCAGAGCCTTGCGCCCGTAGAACGGAGCGACGACGAGGGGCAGAAGTGCCCACAAGGGGGCATTCCAAAGGCTGAAGAGCACATCCCGGGGGGTCCGCCCACCGACCGGCCCCGACGGCCGCACTCCGGCGGCGGGGTGCAGCAACTCAGGCCGCGCCTCCAGCAGGGCGCGGTCCTCCGCCGCGATGAGCGGGTCGAACGAGGGTCTGACGGTCACGGGAGTATCTAAGCACTTACCTCCTCGGGAACTAAGGGGTCCGTTTCTCGGCGCATCCTCGATCAGCGCAACGGGGAACGTCCGACCCGCCGTCGCTCGCGCCCTAGGCGGCGTCGATGGCGTCGACGAAGTCGAGGACGGCCTTCGCCAGCTCTTCGGGAGCCTCCATCGCGGCGTAGTGGCCGACGCCGTCGAGCTGGACGGAGGTGACTCCTGCTGACGCGACCTGGGACATGCTCCTGGCCGTGAACGCGCCGCCGCCGGCCCCGACCGCGAGCACGGGCACGTTAAGCCCGGAGGACTCGGCGAGCGCCTTGAGCTCGGGCCCTTCTCGAAGCAGCGACCGGTAGAGGCCGGTCGCGCCGCGCCAGCCGTCCGGGCGTGCGTAGGCGCGGGCGAAGTCGTCGATGTCGGCATCGGTGACCGCACCCGGGACGGCGGTCATGGACGGGAACGCGTACTGCGCGAGGAACTCGCGCTCGCGGCCCGCCAGGAGCATCTCGGGTATGCCGGGCGCGGCGAGGACACCGATGTGCCAGGCCCCGCCGTGAGCGACGTCGGCCAGCATCTCCCAGCCGAAGCCGGGCAGGCCCGTCTCGATCGCGGTGAGGCTGAGCACGTCCTCCGGGTGGGTGGCGGCCAACCGGAAGACCGTCGCCCCGCTGATGTCCTGCCCGGTCAGGTGGACCGGGCCGAGGCCGAGGTGCGCGATCAGCTGGTGCAGGTCCTCGGTCGAGGTCCTGCTGTCGTAGTCGCCCGGCGCGGTGTCGGAGTCACCGAAGCCGCGCAGGTCCACGGCGAAGACCCGGTGGCCGACGGCGAGCAGGGGGATGAGCTTGCGGAAGGCCCGCCATGTCTCGGGGAACCCGTGGACCAGCAGGACCGGGGACCCGGCGGTCCCGGCGGCGGCGTAATGCAGGGTCGTTCCGTTGACGTGGGCGCGGTGGTGGGTGATCTCGGGGACCGTGAGGCCCGCCGGTGCGGTGGCCATGTCTCTCCTCATTTCGACAGCCTGGCTGTCCAATATAGCCAGCCAGGCTGTCTTTTGTCCACGGTCATATCCTTCTCGCATGTCTCGTTCTGGCGCTGATCTCGCGCTGCTGCTGCTCGGGGGCTTCCGCACGCTCGTGGACACCGCCACCGCCGAGCTGGCCGACCGCGGCCACGAGGACGTGCGTCCTGTCCACGACTTCGCCATACGGGCCATCGCCGCCGGCGCCGACAGCGCCTCGGAGCTGGCCCGCCGCCTGTCGATCACCAAGCAGTCGGCCGCGAAGACCATCGCCGTCCTGCAGGAGCGCGGGTACGTCACCCGCGACACCGACCCGCGCGACGCCCGCCGCAAACGCCTTCAGGTGACCGAGCTCGGCTTCGACGTGCTGCGCCAGGGCGAGGCGATCTTCGAGGAGCTCCGCGACCAGTGGGCGCAGCGCATCGGCGCGGCCGAGCTGGAGCGGCTCGAAGACCACCTCAGGGCGCTGGCGGGCGCGCAGCCGGTCCGCTTCGACACGCCGGCGTGGATCGCCCGCGACGTCGGCGAGCCGGCCTGAGCATGCTCGGCCTCGTCAGGAGGAGAGATCGCTGATGGCGCCGCCCACCAGCTTCGCGGCGAGGATCAGGCAGATCACCGTCATGATCGCCGAGTTGTTCCGCTCCATCCAGAGCTTGAGGCCGTCGAGGATGTGCTCGGAGCGCTCCTTGAGCGCGAAGTAGAGCACGACCGGCGCTCCGGTCCCGAGCGCCCCGATCACGACGAAGACCGCGAGCGCCGCGGCCTGCGCGCCGGCCGAGACGTCCGTGCGCGCGATCGCCGCCGCCGCGGCGATCACGAGCAGCAGGTTCTTCGGGTTGACGGCGGACAGCGCGATCCCGAGTGCCCCCGCCTTGACGGGGGTGAACGAGTCGACCGCGTGCAGCCACTTCGGCAGCGACACCTCCTCGTCGCCGCGCGGCCGGCCGCGCCACTCCTTCACCGCCACCCACAGCAGCAGCACGCCGAGCGCGAGATCGAGCGCGCTGGCCCACTCGGCCGGCTGCCCCTGCTCGCTCGGGCCCGCGCCGCCCGACACCAGCAGCACGACCGTGCCGACCAGGGACAGCCCCAGGATCCAGCCCAGGAGCAGCGCCGGCCCGTTGGACCGCGCCCTGGGAGTCGCGAGCATCAGCACCACACCGATGATCGGAAACGGGCTCAGGGCCACCCCGACGCCGTACGACAGAACCTGACCGATCGCCTCGCCCACGGCCGTCTACCTCACGTCGGCTCGACCTCGCCCGGCCGCCAGGTCTTGTCGAAGAACGGCGGCAGAGGGCTGTAGAGCCGCAGGACCACGAACCATCCCTTGCCCGGCACGGTCTGGATCCAGTTGCCCTCCGGCACGCCGTCGGGCCGGTCGGACCCGAAGTGCACCGTGGTCGTGCCGTCCGCGGCGGCGGCCGCCGCCGGGGTGGGATAGTCCTGGCTGCCGGCCCGGGGGAAGCGTTGCGGTGTGGAGAGCATCGAGCGGGTCTGGTTGTCGTAGACGGTGCACGACCAGAAACGGGCGGCGGGGATGTCCGGCGGGAGCACCAGGCGGTAGTGCCCGCCCCCGTCGAGTGCCCGGCCATGCCGGTCCGCGAAGGCGAACAGGTACTGCGAGCCGATGCCGGGCAACGGTGCGGTGAACGCCGGGCTGATGCCCACGCCCAGGTACCACCACCAGGTCCGCAGGTTCAGCTTGCGGGCGCCGTCGCTCGGACGGAGCTCGACGCCCCGGTCGGTGATGTCCGGAGGCGGGGTCATGAAGTCGTAGCCGGACACGAGCAGGCCGTTGACCCACTGGGAGGACGCGCCGTAGAAGTGCGCCCCCTCCTCCGGGCGCGGGCGGCAGGCGAGGGTACGGGCCGTCGCGTTCCCCACCGCGGCCGCCTCGGCGAGGATTCCGCGCATCCGCGAATCCGGCTGGAAGGGCCGGTCCTTGGCGATCCCAAGGGCGGCCAGAGCACCGGCGATCTCGGGATCGAGCGCCTCGGCCGGCTGGTCGTGCACGAGCTCGCTCGCGAGGTCGAAGTAGGTCGCGTCCGCGGGTGGGACCGTGTTCACGGCGAACCCGGTGCCCTCGACGAAGCGCGGCGGGTCGGGCCTGCGGAGCGCGGCGGTCCACGTCTGAGCGGTCCACGGCGACGGCTGGGCCGTGCCCCCGGTGACGATCTCCCCGATGCCGGTTCCGAAGAATCCGGGGGCGTAGCGGTGGATGCGCAGCCCGTCCTTGATGCGCGCGACCGCCGGCTTCGGGTCGTCCCCCTCCAGGAATGCCCGCCCGCCCAGGAGAAGCCGCGTGGTGCGGGTCGGCTGGGTGAAGTAGCCGCCCTGCGGAAGGGGGCCCTCATAACCGGGCGGGAGGAAGAGGTATTTGCCGCCGGCCCCGCGATCCGGCCCGGCCATACCGGGGTCCGCGACCCAGCGGAACCACATGTCATTGACGAAGCACAGGGAGAGGGGCGGCATTTCCACTACCAGCGGGCCCTCAGTCAGGTCGAGAAACGTCACGAAATAGACGGTGTCCGCGTTCCCTGTCAGCACGAGCGTCTCGGAATCCATGAACTCCGAGAAGAGCAGGACGTCGTGGTCCCTGATCCCGGCCTCGAGGAAGCCCTTGCGCGCCGCCCACACGTTGACCCCGGAGTACGCGTCCAGGAACGCTCCGACGGCGTGCACATGGTCCAGATGGTCGTAGACGCGGTCGGCGGTCTCGTCGGTGGGCATGCCCAGCGGGAATTCCAGAGTGCCCAGACGCGTCTCCACCCGCTCGGGCGTCGAGAGCGACTCCAGGACCTGGGGCGGGATCCGTCCGGCTTGCTGCAAAGCATCGCTCCGTTCTCGGGAGAGGGCTCCCCTCGCCCACGAGCCGTACCTGCCGCGAACCATCACCAAACGCAGTGTCCTGAGTCATTGGTTTCTCGCTGGCCGAAAGATGAACGATCGCCGCCGTGGACAGGGCCACCCGTCGTCGCGGGCGCCGCGGCGCCGCCGTGTCGGCCGGCCGTCGTCGCCGGGCCATTCGCCGGTCATGGTGCGTTGGTTCGGACGCGCAGAGAATTCCCCATGAAAAAATTCCTATGGGCGGCGCAGGTCATGGCGGCCGCCGCCGCCGTCGGACTGGTCGTACCGGGCACCGCCGAGGCTCAGGCCGACCGCGGCCGTCCGGTCACGTTCGCCCTGCTCGGTGACACGCCCTACGGCGACGCCCAGCGAGCCGCCTTCCCGGCGCTGGTCTCGGACGTGAACGACGACAGGAAGATCCGGTTCGTCCTGCATGCGGGCGATGTCAAGAACGGCTCGTCCACGTGCGACGACGCCCGGTTCGCGGATCTGGCCGGGCTGTTCGGCACCTTCCAGGCCCCGTTCGTCTTGACGCCCGGCGACAACGAGTGGACCGACTGCCACCGCACCGCCGCCGGCGGCTACCTGCCGACCGAACGCCTCGACAAGGTCCGCAAGGTCTTCTACCCCGTGGCGGGCAGGACCCTGGGCCGCCGGCCGATGGGCGTGTCCAGCCAGGCCACCGACCCCCGGCACCGCGCCTACCGCGAGAACGTGATGTTCAGCCGCGACCGGGTGGTGTTCTCCACCCTGCATGTCGTCGGCAGCGAGAACGACCTGGAGCCGTGGGCGGACCTGCCCGGCGGCGACCGGCCCGCGCCGCGGCTGGCCGAGTTCGAGGCCCGCAAGGCCGCCGCCCTGGACTGGATCGACACCACCTTCGCCAAGGCGAGCCGCACCCACGCCCCTGGAGTGCTGCTGATGATGCAGGCCGAGCCGACGGCGTCGCCCGGATTCGCCGAGATCAGGGAGCGGATCGTCCAGCGCTCCAGGGCGTACGGAAAGCCGGTGCTGCTGGTCCATGGCGACGAGCACCACTATGAGGTGGAGCCCGCGTACGCCGGGGTCCCCAACCTGACGCGCCTGGAGACCTTCGGGTCCACTGCTTCCCAGTGGCTCCGCGTCACGGCCGACCGGAACGACCCGAAGGTGTTCACCTGGGAGCCCCAGACGGTCCCCGCCGGCTGACTCCTCCTCCACGCGCGCGCTTCCGGCTCGGCGATCCTGCCCCGCTGCTCTCTCGACCGTGCGCACACCCGGCGTCCGCGTCCCCGGTGCGGTCATGCACCGGGGATGCGGCGTATCAGTCGCCGCCGTGCCCCTGGGGCTTGCGCTGGTGGCGGCGGCACCGCGGGCTGGCCCGGCTCGGGTTCGGGTACTGGGATGTTCGACGCCGCCTGGGCGGCACGGCGGGCTACCGCGGTCGGCGAGATCTCGCTCAGGCCAGGGCGGGCATCACATTGCCCGCTGGGTTGCGGCGCTGGCGTGCCGTCTGCACAAACTGCACGAGCAGGCGCGTGAGGAGGGCCTCGACAGCCGCGACGAGAGCCTTGGCGAGGATGCTGGCGAGGAGGTCCGACATCGAAGTTCTCCAACAGGAAGACGAAAGATTACCTTTTGTCCGTTATGCCGGGTTACGGCTTCCCTTGGGGAACCAGAACTTGGCCAGAAGGTGAACATTGGCCCATGACCGGTTAATGCCTTGTGCGGGGGGCGGGCGCCGATGGCCGGGCGACCGTGTGGGCGGGACCGCCGGCAGCGGGCACGCCCTGCGGATCCGAGGGCGGCGATGGCCCAGCCATCGGGAAGCAGCAACCGATAGCCGAAGCAGTGGGTCGGTGATGGTCCCGGGCGGTCAGCCGCAGCTCGTCCGGGCGGCGTGCATGACGCCTCGGTCAACCTCTCGATCAACGCGATGCCTGGTCATCGGGTCGCCGGTGACGGCGTGTGGCCAGGTCGTGGTGCCGTTGTCCGGGGGGCATCAACCAGCCGACCGTCCTCCTACTGCCTGCGCCCCGTCTGCTCATGCCGCTGCTCGTCGGAGCGGCGTGCCCGCTTCGCGACAGCGACCCCGACTCCGATCGCTGCGGCAACCGGCCATTCCACGACACCGAACGCGGCCAGGGCGCCCAGCCCGGCGTAGTAGACCAGCCGGCCCGGCGGCCGAATGAACGAGGTCACGGTCTTGCCCGCCGTCACCATGTCGTCGCCGCTCACCGGAAGGGTCGGCGCCGGCACGTCCACCTTGTGGACGGTGAAGTGCGGGGCGACGAGAGGGACGCTGACCGTCCGGTGCGCCTTTTCGGTGCTCTTCTTCGCCGCGGGCCGCCTCGCAGGGGCGGCCCGGCCCTTGGTCTGGGGCTTCTCCTTCTGCGGCGCACGACTACGCGTGGTGGTGGTCGTGGTCCTGGCTTTTTGGGGCGCTGCCATATCGGCCTCCTGGAGAGGATCTCGGCCTCTCATCGTCCGAAGACGGGCCTGCTGTCTGCGAGTCCGCTAGGGCCGCCTACCCATGGCATCAGCGCCACAATCACCACGTTGCACCGCGTTTACGGTGGTTTAAGAACTCTTCTCCGTCGCCCCCAGCGTGCTCCCGCGCCCAACGCCCAGATCAGCGTTTGCGGTTGTAGGTGGCGATGGCCATGGGGCAGAAGACGATGAGGGTCGTCGCCGACCAGATGAGGGTCAGGGGTACGGAGTCGTGGGCCGGGGTGCCGGTGAGCAGAGTGCGGCGTACTGGCCGGCCAGCCCGATGAGCGGCCGGACCGCGGCGGCGTCCTGGACGACGTCGAGTCCACCGACGCGCGCGATGCCCTCGTCGGGGTCCGTCAGCGTCGCCAGGACACGGATCGCCGTGGTCTTGCCCGCACCATTCGGTCCCAGCACGCCCAGCACCGTTCCGGGGCGCGCGTGCAGATCGACCCCGGCCAGGGCCGTGGTGCTCCCGAACCTCTTGACCAGTCCTTCGGTCTGGAACGCGTATTCCTCCACGCGCCTGCCCTCCTCTCGCGGTCGCGTCCCCCCTCGGTCCCGGAAGGACGACCGGAGTTCAGATGGTGCCATCATTCGGATGATGTGAGTATCTTGGAGCCTCGTGGAGTTGTGGGAGTGGTGGCGATGGCCCGGCTGACGCGGGTCCAACAGCAGGCACGCACACGCGCGTCGGTGCTGGCGGCGGCCAGGCAGGAGTTCATCGAGCAGGGCTACGCGGGGGCGAAGATCGACCAGATCGCGTCGCGGGCGCAGTTGACCCGGGGGGCCGTCTACTCCAACTTTCCCGGCAAGCGGGCGCTGTACCTGGCGGTGCTGATCGAGATGGTCGAAGGCACCGACGTCGCGGAGCCTCCGCAACGGCCGGAGTCCGCGGGCGATGCGCTCGGCTCGTTCGCCCGGGCGTGGTTGGAGCGGTTGCCGCTGACGGGCGACACGGCGCCGGAAGGCCGCCTGCGGCTGCGCTCACTGGCGGAGGTCGTCGATGACGAGCAGAGCCGCACCGTGCTGGCACAGATCGCCCGGCTGGAGGCGCTGCTGCTGGCCATCGGGCTGGAGAGCTGCGGACGGAACGGCTCCGCATCGCGGCAGGTCCGGCTCGCCGAGCTGGCACTGACGTTGCTGGGCGGATCCGCCCTGCTCGCGGAGATGGCACCCGGTTTCGGCGACCCCTTCGACCGGGCCCGCGCCTGCGAGCATCTGGCCGGCCTGCCCCTGGCCGACACCTGGGCGCCGCCGTACCTGCCCTTCGTCAAGCCCGCTCGTACCAGCCGCGACGTCTGGTCCCCGCCGGGGGGACTCACCGATCGGCTCACCGGCGATCGCATCGACCTCCGCGCCGACGGGCTGGTGAGCGTGGTGGGCGCACACCGGATGGAGGCGGCCGAGGACGCCGTCCGGTCGGCTCGGTCCGGCGAACGGGTCACGGTGGCCGTCGTCACCAGTGACCCCGACGAGACGGGACTTCTCCTCCGGCTGAGAATCGCCGACCTCGCCTCCTGCCTGCGCCGCGTGTTCCCCACCGAGATCTGGCGGCGCTTCCGGCTGGTCATCGGCGACGACGCGGACGCCGTGGCGACGTCCATCGGCCTGGCCGGCACCGACGACACGACCGAGGCCGCGGTGCGGATCCAGGCCGGGGCGATCGTCGCCCGGGCCCACGGCCGGGGAGCCGCCCACGCGGCCGCCACCGCCGGCACCGTGCGCGCGACGTCGCGGGAGGCGGGAACGTGACCTCGCCGGGACCTTCTTCGACCGACGGCGACCTGCTGGTGCTGCACGCCCTGCGCTGCTGCGGCCACACGGGCACCGCCCGCCTGGCGGCCGCCACCGGTATGGACGAGTCCGCGGTCGAGTCCGAGCTGATCGACCTCGCGGTCGCCGGGCTCGTCGCCTACGAGTCCGGTGTGTTCAGCGCCTGGGGGCTGACGGACGCCGGACGCCTCGCCGCCGGCGAGCGCATCACCGCGCAGCTCCGATCGGACGGCGCCCGCGCGGCCGTGGCCGGGGCGTACGAGCGGTTCATGGTGCTCAACCCGGAGCTCCTGGACCTCTGCACGGCCTGGCAGCTGAGGCCTGTCGACGGCGTCACGACCGTCAACGACCACGGTGATCCCGCCTACGACGCCCGTGTCCTCGGCCGGTTCGCCGATCTGGACGAGCGGGCCGCGGCCGTCTGCGCCGACCTGGCGGCGGTGGTGCCGCGCTTCGGCCTCTATCGGGAACGCCTTGCCGACGCCCTCGCCCGTGCCGCCTCGGGGCAGCTGGAGTACGTGGCCGACCACATCGCGTCGTACCACACCGTGTGGGCCGAGCTGCACGAAGACCTGCTCGCCACCCTCGGGGTCCCCCGGTGAAATGGATCCGCCAGATCTCCGCCGAGGTCGAGGACCCCGCCGAGACGCTGGGCGCCAAAGCACACGGTCTGGTGTCACTGCACCGCTTGGAACTACCGGTGCCCGCCGCATTCGTCGTCACCACCGAGGCATGCCGGGCCTTCCTCAGCGAAGGAAGCCTGCCCGCCGGGCTCGACACCGAACTCGCGGCCGCGATGAGCGCCCTGGAGGCCGCGACGGGACGACGTTTCGGCGGTGACCGGACGCCGCTGGCCGTATCGGTCCGCTCGGGGGCGAGCGTGTCGATGCCCGGCATGATGAACACCATCCTCAACCTCGGTCTCACGACCGGAGCTGCGCAGGCGCTCGCGGCCGAGACCGGCGACGAGCGGTTCGCCCGCGACTCGCGGCTGCGGTTCCGGTCCGGATTCGCCTCCGCGCTCGCCGACAGCGGCGCCGCCGGGCGCCTCGGTGGGGCGGTGCGCGCGACCAGGGCGGACCGGCGGCCGCGCGGGGAGACGATTCCGGACGATGCGTTCCGGCAACTGGAGTTGGCGGTCGAGACCGTGTTCTCGTCGTGGGAAGCCCCGCGCGCGCGGACCTACCGTGAGCTCCACGGCATCCCGCACGACCTCGGCACCGCCGTGATCGTGCAGGCCATGGTGTTCGGGAACCGCGACGAGCGCAGCGGCTCCGGAGTGGCCTTCAGCCGCGACCCCAACACGGGGAGGAACGTCCCGTTCGGTGACGTCCTGTTCTGTCGCCAGGGCGAGGACGTCGTCTCGGGCCGATCGGCGGCTCGGCCCCTGCACGAACTCCACTCGCGGGAACCGGCCGTGTGGGCCGCCCTGACCGCTGCCCTGGCCCGGCTGGAGCGGCACTACCGCGACGCCTGCTACGTCGAGTTCACCTTCCAGGCCGGCGAGTTGTGGCTGCTGCAGGTCCGGCCCTGCCGGTACGGCGGCGCCGCCGGCGTGGGCGTCGCGACCGACCTGGCCGACGAGCACCTGATCAGCCGCCGCGAAGCGCTGCGTCGTGTCTCACCGCACCATCTCGAGCACGTCCGTACACCGCGCGTCGCGGCCTCCGCGCAGACCGACGTGCTCGCCCGGGGGGTGGGAGCCTGTCCCGGCGTCGCCACTGGCAGGGTCGCCACCACGACGGAAGCGGCGGTACGGATGGCCGCCGACGGTCCCGTCGTCCTGGTACGCCCGGAGACCTCCCCGCACGACATGCGCGGCCTGGCCGCGGCCGCGGGCATCGTCACCGCTCTCGGCGGGCCGGCCAGCCACGCCGCGGTCGTCGCCCGAGCGATGCACAAGCCCGCCGTCGTCGGCATCGCCGACCTGGAGATCGACGCCGGCGCCTCGGTGACGGCCGGTGGACGCACCATCGGCGAAGGCACCCTGGTCACCATCGACGGGAGCAGCGGGACGGTGGCCCTCGGCAGCCCCCCGACCACCACCGGCACGGCCGACCCGCGTCTGCGCCGACTGCTGTCATGGGCGGACGAGGTATCGGGCGACCACACCGAACGCGACGAGGCCCGACGCCTCAAAGCGGCCCACGCCGCATTGGGCCGCACACTCCAAGGATGATCACGCGGAGGAGCTCGGCGATGCCGCCGGGCAGGCCCTACACCGGCACGGCCGCCGACGCCGACGACCCGCTCGTCATGACGGCGATCGAGCACCTCACCCACCGCTACGCCGCCCGCGCTGGGCGGCAGGCCGCCGAGGCTTGGCGCGAGCGCCTTGCGGTACTGGACGCCCGCACCGCCGCCCGCCCCACCCGCCTCTCACACCAGCCCTGAGGACGCGAGCCGAGACCCACCGGGCATTCGTCAGATGGGTACGGCGGCGTTGTGGTCGGTCAGGCCGGCGGCGGTCAGGGTGAGGTGCTGGGTCAGGACCTCGGCCGCTGTGTCGGCGTCGCGGGCCAGTGCCGCCTCCTCCAGCCTGCGGTGCTCGCCAACGGCGTCCCGGCCGGGAGCGCGGAGCGCCGACAGGCGGCGCGCCAGTTCGCTCGCCGTCCACAGCCGGTCGAAGGTCTCCAGCAGGACGGGGTTGCCGCACCCGTCCAGCAGGGTGCGGTGGAAGACCCGGTGGGCCTCGGCCCAGGCGTCGCTGTAGTACTCGCCCTCCTCCGGCACGTGCGTCGGGGTGCGGGCCAGCCGGTGATGGGCGGCGCGCAGGCGGGCCTCCCAGTCGACGTCACCGCGCTCGATGGACATGCGCAGCATGACCGGCTCGATCGTCCGGCGGGCCTCCGCGATCTGCTGCCAGCGGAGGGCGGAGAAGGCCGGGACGGCGAAGCCGCGGTTGGGCAGCCGCTCGGCCAGCCCCTCGCCGACCAGCCGCACGAGCGCCTCGCGCACGACCGCCAGGCTCACCCCCTGCTGTTTGGCCAGGTCCTGCGGTTTGAGGGCGGCCCCGGGGGCGTGCCGGCCATGCATGATCGCGTCCCGCAGGTGCGCGTGGACCTGCTCGGAGAGCATCTGCTTCCCCGACGGGGGCGGGGTGTGGAGCGGCTGACTCATGGACGCCAGCATAGACGATTCGGAAGATAATCGATTATTAGTGTTATGGTCGATTCACAGCGGACGGACGGCGGCGCCGTCGCGGCCGCGTGCTGCCGGCCGTCGTCGACCGCATCTCCGCCGCCCGTCACGATTCGAAAGGAAGACGCGACATGAGCGCCAACGACCCCTTCGCCCGCCTCCCCGAGGCGGCGTCCTTCTCCGTGACCAGCACCGCCGTCGCCGACGGTGGCGTCTGGCCGCCCGAGCAGTTCTCCTCGGGCGTCCCCGGCGGCAAGGACCTCTCACCGCAGCTGTCCTGGAGCGGTGCCCCGGAAGGCACCAAGAGCTACGCCGTCACCGTCTACGACCCCGACGCCCCCACCGGGTCGGGGTTCTGGCACTGGGCGGTCGCCGACATCCCCGCCGAAGTCACCGAACTGCCCGAGGGCGCCGGCGACGACACCGGCTCCGGCCTGCCCGAAGGCGCCTTCCAGTTGCCCAACGACGCCCGCGCGGCCCGCTACATCGGCGCCGCGCCTCCGGCCGGGCACGGCCCGCACCGCTACTTCGTCGTGGTGCACGCCCTCGACGTCGCCTCGGTCGGCGTCCCGGCCGACGCCACCCCCGCCCTCCTCGGCTTCACCATGACCGGCCACATCCTCGGCCGCGCGGTCCTGACCGCCACCGCCGAGACCGCCGCCTGATGAACGGCAGTGAGGGTGGCTCTCGACCGCGAGAGTGGTCGAGAGCCACCCTCACCACATCGAGGCACGGGGCAGCCGCAGGCGGCTCAACGTTGTTGTAGTCGCCGGCACAGCGCGGGGACGGCGCGTGCTGATGCCCGCGCCGTCCGCTGTGTCAGGCTTCGGCGGTCCGCTTGGGCAGCTTCCAGCCGGGGCGGGGGAAGTGGCAGGTGTAGCCGTTCGGGTACTTCTGCAGGTAGTCCTGGTGCTCGGGCTCGGCTTCCCAGAAGTCGCCGGCGGCGGACACCTCGGTGACGACCTTGCCCGGCCACAGGCCGGACGCGTCGACGTCGGCGATGGTGTCCTCGGCGACCTTCCGCTGCTCCTCCGAGGTGTAGAAGATCGCGGAGCGGTAGCTCGTGCCGATGTCGTTGCCCTGCCGGTTCACGGTCGTGGGGTCGTGGATCTGGAAGAAGAACTCCAGCAGCGCCCGGAAGTCGGTCTGGCCGGTGTCGTAGACGACCTCGATGGTCTCGGCGTGGGACCCGTGGTCGCGGTAGGTGGCGTTGGGCACGTCGCCGCCGCTGTAGCCGACGCGCGTGGAGACCACTCCGGGCTGCCGGCGGAACAGCTCCTCCATCCCCCAGAAGCAGCCGCCCGCGAGCAGGGCCCTCTCGGTTGCCATGTTCTTCGTCCCCCTCGTCTCCTTTGTCGATGACTACAGCGGTCATCGCCTCGGCGCTATTCCGCGCCGCTCAGCTCGCCTCGCGCCGCTTCTTCCATTCGGCGACGACGGCCTCGACGTGTTTGCGGATGTCGTCACTGCGGTCCGCGCTGCCGTTGACGTCCCGGCACGCCTGGTCGTACTCGGCCCACAGGGCGTCGTCGGCGAGGCGGAACTTGCGCTGCGGACTGCCCGGTGTAGGGATGTCAGCCGCCCAGCTTCGCGACCAGCGAGCGCAGGTGAGGTGTCGCGGCGTTCTCCTGGCCGCGCTTCACCCATTCCGCGATGTGTTCGCTGACCAACTCGGCGAGGCTCGCGCGCTCGTCGTCGCTGAGGTCCACCGTGATCGTGGTGTTGGTCCGGCAGTCGTAAGCCGTGAAGAGGATGTCCCCGACGGCCTGTTCGGCCGCGGGAGGCTTGCGGTTGCGCTGAGCATGCCAGTCGGCACTGTTGTTGACGACGCCCCAGCCGTGCAGGGCTTCGTAGTTCGTGAGTTCGAGCCTCATGGGGCCGGCACCTCTCGCTGCAAGGGTGTGGCCACACCCCTTGCGACCACTCTACGCAGGTGTGCGCACCCGGAGTGAGGAGCCGGACGCTCAGGCGTCGCTCGACAGGCCGACGAACATCGTCCGGTGGAGCTGCACGACATGATCGTGGGCTATGCCTGCCGCCGCGGCCGCGTCGCGCCGGCGAATCGCCAAGACCAGGGCCCGGTGCTCCTCGTTGGATCGCCGCAGCGTCTCGAGCGGGTACGGCAGGTAGTAGTGGTACAGCTCGCGCAGCACCGCGCCGTACGGTTCGACGGCCGACGGGGCGCCGGTCGCGGCGGCGACGGCGAGGTGGAACCGCTCGTCGCAACCGTGGAACTCCGCCCAGTTCGGGGCCCGGTCCATGTCCGCGACGAGGTCGTCGAGGGCCGCGACCGCCGCGGCGTCGGCGTCCCTGGAGGCGAGGTAGGCGATGCCGCATTCGAGGGTCAGGCGGTGGTCGATCAGCCGGTGCACGTCGACGGCGGCGGACCGGTAGGCGTTCATGGCCGCGACGGCCTGCCGCCTGGGGTGCTCGGCGACGAGGGTGCCGCCGTTCCGGCCGCGCCGCCGTTCGAGCAGCCCGTCCTCGCAGAGGGAGACGAGCGCCCGCCGCACGGTGATCTCCGCGACGTCGAGGGCCCGGGCGATCTGGTCACTTGGGGGAAGCCGCTCGCCGGGAGCCAGCAGCCCGAGTTCGACCGCGAGCGCGATCCGGGCCCGTACCGTCTCCAGCGCCGAGAGCCGCCGGATGCCGCTCAGCGCCGGCGCGCGAAGCCTTTCGGTGGTCGCACGGTCGCCCGGCTCGGACGCGGCAGGGGGGACGGGCATGGCCTCACTCTAGCCATCCCGCCGAAGATTCCCGGTCGGCCGGTCTTGGATAACTGCTCATTTTGCTCTATTTTCTTTCCCAGTCCCCAGAGAGGCGGATGACCGTGGCCCGACCCCTGCCCATCACGCTCGCGCAAGTGCCGCCGCACCCGCTCACGGCGCCTCTCGCCGACTACGCCGCCGAGGCCCGTGACCTCGTCGCCCGGTTCCGGCGAACGCGCGCCTTGGTTTACCCGGAGCTGCACCTGTGCGGTGTGGACGTCGCGCGCGGGGACGTACGGCGGCAGGTGCGGGACGCCGCCGAGCCGCTGGACGGGCCGCGGGTGGCGGAGCTCGCCGAGCTGGCGCGCGAACTCGGGATCTGGCTGCTGCCGGGCAGCGTCCCCGAACGCGGCGAGAACGGCGAGCTGTTCAACACCGCGCTCGCCTTCTCTCCCGACGGCCGACTCGCCGCGTCGTACCGGAAGATCTTCCCCTGGAGGCCCTATGAGCCGTACGACCCCGGTGACCGGTTCGTCGTCTTCGACCTCGACGGCGTGGGCCGGGTGGGCTTCGCGATCTGCTACGACATCTGGTTTCCCGAGGTCGCCCGGCACCTGGCCTGGATGGGCGCCGAGCTGATCGTCAACCCGGTGATGACCACGACGAAGGACCGGGCGCAGGAGCTGGTCCTCGTACGCGCCGCGGCCATCGCCAACCAGGTCTTCGTCGCGAGCGTGAACACCGCCGGCCCCACCGGCACCGGCCACTCCCTGGTGGTCGACCCGGAGGGCGCCGTACGCGCCGAGGCCCCCGGCGACGCCCCCGCCGTCCTCACCGACCTGCTGGACCTGGACGAGGCCACCCGCGTCCGTACAGCCGGCACGGCCGGACTGAACCGCATGTGGGATCAGTTCACCGACGCCGACGTCTCCATCGAACTGCCGCTGTACGAGGGCCGCATCGACCCTCGGCGGTGGCGCCCGGCCGGCCTCCCCCCGTCCGAGACCGACTGAGCCCGTCCCTCCGCACCACCTCACGGAGCCGTCCCATGGACACCCACCCCCGTACGCTCAAGCGCAGCCTGACCCTGAGATCGGTCGTCCTGTTCGGCCTGGCTTACATGACACCGCTGATCGTCCTCGGCACGTTCGGGGTGGTGGCGACCACCACGAACGGCGTGGTGCCGACGGCGTACCTGCTCGCGCTCGTCGCGATGCTCTTCACCGCCTACAGCTACGGGCGGATGGCGACGACGTACCCGGTGGCCGGCTCGGCGTATACCTACGTGCGGCGCGCGATCGAGCCCCGCGTGGGGTTCCTCGTCGGCTGGGCCACGCTCCTGGACTACTTCTTCCTGCCGATGGTCATCTGGCTGATCGGCGGGGCGTACCTGCATGCCAGGTTCCCCGGCGTGCCGGGCTGGACGTGGATCCTCGCCTACATCGCCGTGACCACGGTGCTGAACCTGCTGGGGATCAAGACCGCGGAGCGCGCCAACGACCTGCTCATGGTGTTCCAGATCCTGGTCATTGCGATCTTCGTGCTGCTGTCACTGCGCCACGTCGTCCACGTCGGCGGCGCCTCGGCGCTGGCCTCGGGCACACCGTTCTTCCACGGCGGGACGACGTTCTCCGGGATCTCGGGCGGTGCGGCCATCGCGGCGTACTCCTTCCTCGGCTTCGACGCGGTCACCACCCTCACCGAGGAGACCGTCGATCCCAAACGCACGATGCCGCGCGCGATCCTCCTGACCGCGCTGATAGGCGGCGCCATCTTCGTCACGGTCGCGTTCACCACGCAGCTGGCCCATCCGGGCAGCGCGTTCCAGGACTCCAGCTCGGCGGCGTTCGAGATCGCCGCGACCATCGGCGGTGACCTGTTCTCCTCGGTCTTCCTCGCGGGGCTGGTCGTGGCGCAGTTCGCCTCCGGGATCGCGGCGCAGGCCAGCACGTCCCGCCTGCTGTTCGCGATGGGCCGCGACTCGGTCCTGCCGCGCCGGCTGTTCGGCTACGTCCACCCGCGTTTCCGAACGCCCGCCTTCAACATCCTGCTCACGGGCGCGGTCGGCCTCATCGCGCTCCGGCTGAGCGTCGCCACCTCGACGTCGTTCATCAACTTCGGCGCCTTCATGGCCTTCACGTTCGTGAACCTGAGCGTCATCGCGATGTTCGTCCGCGACCGCCGCTCCGGCGCGGGCGGCCGAGTCCTGACGGACGTCCTGGTCCCCGCGGTCGGCGCGCTGGTGGACCTGTGGCTGCTGTTCCACCTTGATGGACGGGCCCAGATCCTCGGTCTGATCTGGCTCGCACTCGGCGTCGCCTACCTGGCGTACCTGACGAGGTTCTTCCGTCTCGCGCCCCCGGAGTTGGAGTTCACCGAGGAGAAGCGGCCCACCGAGCCGCTGCCCGCCGAGTAGGCCCGGAACGCCGAACCTCCGAGGAGGCACGTCGGCACGCAGCCGCCCGGCTGGGCACCCCCAAAGGAGCCTTCCCAGGGGTCACCGCTCAGCCGGTGCGGACGGGCTCCTTGGTGAGGCGGATGGTGCCGTCCTCGCCGGGGAGCGGGGCCGGGTCGTATCCCTCGCTCCGGTAGAGCGCGATGTTGTTCCGGCTGCCCGCTCCCGTGGACAGCACGATGCGGCGGCAGGCGGGGTCGGCGACGGTCTCCGCCTTACGGAGCAGCCAGCGTCCCAGGCCGCGCCCCCGCAGGTCGGGGGCGACGCCGAGCCGTCCCACGTGCCACTCGGCGTCGACGCGGCGGGTCCGCACCATGCCGAGGAGCCGGCCGTCCCGCCACAGTCCGACCGCGTCCCAGTCGGCGAGCCAGTCACGCACCTGCTCCACGGACTCGTGCAGCGCCGGGACGGTGCCGGGGTCGTTGGCGAGGGCCTCGTCCACCCAGCAGCACCGCTGCAGGACGGTCACCTCGGGGGCGTCGTCCGGCGTCAACCGCCGCAGGTAGGACCCCGGTTCGGGCCCTGCCACCGACTCGGGCCGCGCCTGCTCGCGCATCGGCCGGAGCGCGTGCGCGACCCGGACCAGCTCGTCGAGGACATCGATCGCGGCCTCGCCCGCGGCGGGAGCGGGCCGCACTTCCCCGTCTTGCACGGCGTCGGCGATGCGGAGCGCGACCGTGGCCCCGAGCGGCACCAGGCGCAGCGTGGTCACCACCTGCTTGGCGTGCTGCACGGACCTCGTGCCCGCCGAGGTGTTGCCGTAGCTGACGAAACCGACCGGCTTCCACGCCCACTCGCGGGAGAGGTAGTCCAGCGCGTTCTTCAGGGACGCCGGCATCCCGTAGTTGTACTCCGGCGTCACGACGATGACGCCGTCCGCCGCGTCCACGATCGCGCTCCACCTTCGCGTGTGCTCGTTCCGGTACACGCCCGACGACGGATGCTCCTCCTCGTCGAGGAACGGGAGGCCGAGGTCGGCGAGGGCCACCGGCACCAGCTCGGCGCCGAGTTCGGCGGCACGGGGAGAGATCGTCTCGGTCAGCCATGCCCCCACCGCGGGGCCGAGGGCGCCGGGACGGGTGCTGCACACCAGCACGAGGACGCGCATCTGTTTCGTTGACATGTAAATGAATCTAGACGATAGGTTGTTTACATGTCAAAGAAACCGTCGGACGGGTCGGTGCGCTGGCTGACCCCGGACGAGGAACGGGCGTGGCGGGCCTTTCGCCGCACGATGATCGCCGTCCAGACCGGCACCGCGCGCGACCTCTCCCAGGTCGGCCTCTCCGAAGCCGACTACGAGGTGCTCAGCACGCTGTCGGAACGGCCGGACCACGCCGGCACCCTGCACGAGCAGGCCGCGAAGATGGGCTGGTCGCGCAGCCGCCTCTCCCGGCACGCCACCCGCATGGAGGCGCGCGGCCTCATCCGGCGCGCGCCCGACCCGGACGACGGGAGGGGCTGCCTCCTCGTCCTCACCGAACACGGCCTGGACACTCTGGTGGACGCCGCGCCCGCGCACCTGCGATCGGTGCGCCACCACTTCATCGACCGCCTCGCACCCGAAGACCTGACCGCCCTGGAGCACATCGCCAGGAAGGTGGAGGCCTCAGACGAGGCATCCCGGCCACCCCAGACCTGACACCGCCGCTGTCGCGTGCTGTCCCGCCTTCGTGGGGTCGGTCTGGTTTGGCTGCTGTGGCGTCGCCTTCACGGGCAAACGCGAAGAGAGGCGCTCACCGTGGTGAGCGCCCCTCTTCGTCTTGGTGTGGCTACTTGAGGAAGGGGAGGCGGCGGACCAGTGGGGTGTTGGCCCACCAGCGGCCCAGGCCCAGGGTGTCGCCGGCGCTGACCAGGGCCAGACCGACCGCCAGCAGAGCGTAGACCAGGTGGTCGTCCATGAACGGGTTGTTCTCCGGAGGCAGGACCGCCGCCCACATCATGACCAGCAGCAGCGCCCCGGCACCGGCCGCGACGCGCATCCCGATCCCCAGCACCAGCGCCGCGCCGATCCCCGCCAGCCCCAGCATGAACAGCCAGTCGGCCCAGGCCAGCCCGGCCAGATCGTTGTAGAACCCGGCCAACGGGCCCTTGGGGGCGTGGGCCAGGAACCCCTCGGTGGGGCTGCCGCCATCGATCCACCCCTTGCCCGCCGGGGTCTCGTGCCCCAGCCCGAAGGCCTTGTCCAGGAACGCCCAGAGGAACACCCACCCCAGCGCGATCCGCGCGACCGCCCACACGTACCGCGCGGCCGGCGACTCGGTGATCGGCCTGGCCGCCACCACCTTCAGACTCACCAGAGCCCGGCGCCCGCTGATCCTGTGCTCGGAGACAGCCATTGTCGTCCCCACCCTTCCATCGAACCCCGAACTCCTGTCACTGATCATTCAACGCCCCCCCAACCACCCCCCATAGGTGCATTCGCCCCACCCTTTAAGGGACCTTCGTCCCACAATGACCACGGAGATCAGAAGGCACGCAGCGGGATGGCCGACCTCTGGGACGGGCCCCCAGTCGCGTCCTCCGAAGCCCCGGCTCCACGCGCCCATCCGCGTCCAGTGGCGTCCGTCAGGTGGAGGCGAGCCGCAATGAGGGACTTTCGGCCCTGGGCCGTGCATCGGCCAAGGCGGTCTTATAAGTAATGCGCGGGAGGAACCGCGGAAAGGGTGCGGAGCAGCGGCTTGCCGTTCACCACACATCTCGGATCGCTGCCTAAGCGGCGAAGGGCTCCTCCCGCGCGACACATCACCGACCGGCGGTTCGGAGGGCCTCGTCACCCGGACGTCGCCTAGTCATACACAAGTGTTTGTTTGACAGGGCGTGCGGTGGTTGGGCTACGGTCCTGCCGTGGCTGAGGACCTCGGGCGAATGCTGCTGGGTCGGTACCGGCTCATGGATCCGCTGGGACGCGGCGGTATGGGCACGGTCTGGCGCGCGTACGACGAGCGGCTCGGCCGCCAGGTCGCGGTCAAGGAGCTGCGGCTGCCCGAGGGCCTGGACGCCGAGCAGCGCCGCGCGTGGACGGCCCGGCTCGATCGGGAGGCGCGTGCGGCGGCCCGGCTCCGGCACCCCGGCATCGTCACCGTGCACGACCTGGTCACCACCGACGACGGCCAACCGTGGATCATCATGGAACTGGTGCCCGGTCCGTCCTTGGCCGATGTGCTCGCCGAACAGGGACCGCTTTCCCCCGGCCGTGCCGCCGCGCTCGGCGTACGGGTACTGGACGCGTTGCGCGCGGCCCACCGGGCGGGCATCGTCCATCGCGACATCAAGCCCGCCAACGTGCTGCTGGAGGGTGACCGGGTCGTCCTGACCGACTTCGGCATCGCCGCCGTCGAGGGCGACGCGACCCTGACACGCTCGGGCGCGCTCCTAGGGACCCCTGCGTACATGTCCCCCGAGCAGGTCCGCGGCCTGCCCGCTGGCCCGGAGTCGGACCTGTGGTCGCTGGGGGCGACATTGCACACCGCGGTGGAAGGCCGTCCGCCCTTTTCAGGTACCAGCCCCGGAGCCGTCTTCGTCGCCGTCGCGACCGAAGAACCGGCCCCCGCTCCCAACGCCGGTCCCCTCGCACCCGTTCTCCACGGCCTCATGCGCAAGAACGCGGCCGAACGGATGAGCCTTGACCAGGCGCTGCAGATGCTGGACGCGCTCGCGTCCCACCAAGCCGTGTCCGCCCCCGCGCCGGTCGTTCAGCAGGGCCCGCCCGGGCCGGTTCCCGGACCAGCGCCCAATGTCGCACCACCGCCACAGGGCCATCCAGGACGTCAGGCTCCCTGGCAGCCACCGGCGCCATACGTGTCACGCCCGAGCAGGCACATAGGCCGTTTGCTCGGGTTCGTCATCGCGGGCGCAGCGGCACTGTTGATGGCCGCGGTGCTGCTGCCCTGGCAGACGGTGACCGTCTCCGGGGCAGGTCTCCCCCACATCCCGCCGACCACCTCCACCGGACTCGGTTCGGCCGGGGGCTGGGTGACGCTGCTGTGTGCGGCGGCGGCAGCCGTGCTCGGCGTGCTCGGCGGCGTCCGCTCCAAGGGCCGGCTCGCGGCGACCGCGGCGGCGCCGGCGCTGGTCGGCCTGGTGATGCTGGCCGCCGCGGCCGTCCTGCCTCAGATCAGGAAGCCGGCGATCCCGAACGCGAAGGCGCTGCCTCCACCGGTGGCCCAGATGGTGATCAGTCATACCAAGGTCTCCGTGGGATTCGGGTGGTACCTCGCGGTGCTCCTGACACTGCTGGTCATCGGCCTGAGCATCGTTTCTCTCGCGCTCGCGACCCGGGACTGAACACCAGCGCGGTGCGGTGACCGCCGGACGAACGTCTTCACGGGGCGGGACCTTGGTCCGGGGTTTTGCGGGACCGACGACCGGCGACCGGGCGGGACGCCGGTGATCGACTGAGTGTCGCGGCACGCAGGCCGCTGATCGAGGAGACGCTCATGGGCACGCAATCCCCCCGCCGAAGACTGGGTTTCTGGATGGCCACCGCACTCGTCGTGGGCAACATGATCGGCTCGGGCGTCTTCCTGCTGCCCAGCTCGCTGGCCGAGTACGGCCCCATCAGCCTGATCGCCTGGGTGTTCACCAGCGCGGGCGCCGTGCTGCTGGCGCTGGTGTTCGCCCGCCTGGCCCGCGCCTACCCGCGGACGGGCGGGCCTTACGCCTACGCGCGGCGGGCCTTCGGCGACTTCGTCGGATTCCAGACGGCCTGGGGCTACTGGATCGCCGTCTGGGCGGGGAACGCGGCGATCGCGGTGGCGTTCGTCGGCTACCTGGCCCACTTCTGGCACGCGCTGGCCACCGACAGGGTCCTGGCGGCCGCGGTGGGGATCGCGGTGATCTGGCTCCTGACCGCCGTGAACGCCTACGGCGTGCGGCAGGGCGGCGCGGTCCAGGTCGTGACGACCGTGCTGAAGCTGGCGCCGCTGCTGCTGATCGCGGTCGGCGGGCTGTTCTTCATCAAGTCCGCCAACTTCGGGCCGTTCAACGCCAGCGGCGAAGGCGCGTTCGGTGCGGTGACGGCCGCGGCGGCGCTGACGCTGTGGGCGTTCATCGGCCTGGAGTCGGCCACCGTTCCGGCCGAGGACGTGGAGAACCCGGAGAAGACCATCCCGAGGGCCACCATCGCCGGCACGGCCGTCACCGCGCTGATCTACATCCTCGGCACCGTCGCCGTCCTCGGCCTGGTGCCCGCCGCCGCGCTGGCGACCTCGACCGCGCCGTTCGCCGACGCCGCCGACGCCGCGTTCGGCGGATGGGCCGCCGACCTCGTCGCGGCGGGCGCCGCGATCAGCGCGTTCGGGGCGCTGAACGGCTGGATCCTGCTGCAGGGCCAGGTGCCGTTCGCCGCCGCACGCGACGGCCTGTTCCCCCGGGTCTTCGCCCGCACCACGCGCGGCGGCACCCCGGTCGCCGGGCTGGTGATCTCCAGCGTGCTGGTGACGGCGCTGATGGCGATGAACTACAACGCGAGCCTCGTCGACCAGTTCACGTTCGTGATCCTGCTCGCCACCCTCACCACCGTCATCCCCTACGCCTACGCGGCGGCCGCCGAGCTGGTGCTGCTCGCCACCGACCACGCCGCGTTCTCCGGACGCCGGCTCGCCCGCGACGCGGTGATCGCGCTGCTCGCGTTCGGCTACTCGGTGTGGGCGATCTCCGGCGCCGGCCAGGAGGTCGTCTTCAAGGGCACGCTGCTGGTCTTCGCCGGATTCCCCGTCTACGCGTGGCTGAAGTACCGCGACGCCCGCACCCCGCTCGAGGCCGTTGCGAGCCGCCCCGAACCGCCCGCCAAGGCCGCCTGAACCGCCGCTCGAAAGGAAAGATCTCCGTGTTCACCGTTTCCTCCGAGGTCGGGCGGCTGCGGCAGGTGCTGCTGCACCGCCCCGACCTGGAACTGCTCCGGCTCACCCCGGCCAACAAGGACGACCTGCTCTTCGACGAGGTCCTGTGGGCCAAGCGCGCCCGGCAGGAGCACGACGTGTTCGCCGACACCCTCCGCGAGCGCGGCGTCCAGGTGCTCTACCTCACCGAACTGCTGGCCGAGACCCTCAAGAACGACCAGGCGCGGGCGCACGTGCTGGACCACACCGCGTCCGAGACCGTGCTCGGGCCGACGCTGGCCGGTCCCGTCAGGGCCGCGCTGGACGGCCTCGACCCCGACTCCCTCGCCCGGCACCTCATCGGCGGGCTGACGAAGGCGGAGACGGGCCTGGCCGTCCACAGCCTGCTGCTGGCCTCGCTCGACGACGGCGACTTCGTCCTGCCGCCGCTGCCCAACCACCTGTTCACCCGCGACCCGTCGGCCTGGGTGTACGGCGGTGTCACCCTGCATCCGATGGCCAAGCCCGCCCGCCGCCGCGAGACCCTCCATCTCGACGCGATCTACCGGTACCACCCGATGTTCGCCGAGCAGCACCCGCCGGTCTGGTATCCGGGCGCCGGCTTCGCCCTCCCCTCGCTCGAAGGCGGCGACATCCACGTCCTCGGCAAGGGCCTGGTCCTGGTCGGCATGAGCGAGCGGACGACGCCGCAGGCCATCGAGCTGCTCGCCCAGCGGCTGTTCGCCGCGGGCGCGGCGCACCGCGTCATCGCCGCCCAGCTGCCCCGGCGGCGGGCGTTCATGCACCTCGACACCGTCATGACCATGGTCGACCGGGACGCCTTCACCGTCTACCGCGGGCTGCCGCCGCTGCGGTCCTACACGCTCACGCCCGGACGGGCCACCGAGGTCCTCGTGCACGAGAACGAGGCGCTGTTCCCCGCGATCGCCCGCGCCCTCGACCTGCCCCGCGTCCGCGTCCTGACCGCCGAGCAGGACGTCCGCGCCGCCGAGCGCGAGCAGTGGGACGACGGCGACAACGTCCTGGCCCTCGAACCGGGCGTCGTCGTCGCCTACGAGCGCAACGTCACCACCAACACGATGCTCCGCCACCACGGCATCGAGGTCGTCACCATCCCCGGCAGCGAACTCGGCCGCGGCCGGGGCGGCCCCCGCTGCATGTCCTGCCCCCTGCTCCGCGACGAGGTGACCCCATGAAAGACCTGCTCCGCACCGCCGACCTCAGCGCCGACGACCTGGCCCTGCTGCTGAAGCTGGCCACCGGGTTCCAGGACGAACCGGGCGCGGCTCACGACCTGCTGGCCGGCCGCATCGTGCCGATGTACTTCGCCAAGCCGTCCACCCGGACCCGCCTGTCCACCGCGGCGGCGGTCGCGCGGCTCGGCGGCGCGCCCGTCACCGTCGGACCGGACGAGCTGCAGCTGCGGCGCGGCGAGACCATCGCCGACACCGCCCGGGTCATGGGCTCCTACGCCGCCGCGATCGTCATCCGCACCTTCGCCGACGCCGACGTCGAGGAGCTGGCGGCCGCCGCGCCGATCCCGGTGGTCAACGCGCTGACCGACGGGCACCATCCGCTGCAGGCCGTCGCCGACCTGCTGACCGTCAAGGAGCACTTCGGCGAGCTGCGCGGCCACCGCGTCGCCTACGTCGGCGACGGCGGCAACAACGTCGCCCGCAGCCTGATGGAGGCCGCGGCGGTCGCCGGCATGGAGATGGCCATCGCGGCCCCGGACGGCTACCTGCCCCAAGAGGAGGCTCTCGCGTCCGCCAGGGCCGAAGCCGAACGGCGCGGCGGAGGCATCGCGGTGACGCATGACCCCGCCGCGGCCGTCAGTGGCGCAAGCGTCGTCTACACCGACGTCTGGCTGTCCATGGGGGATTCCGAGGACGAACGCGCGCGCCGCCGCTCCGTGTTCGCCGCGTACCAGGTCGACCAGGAGCTCATGAACGGCGCCGGTGAGGACGCCGTGTTCATGCACTGCCTTCCCGCCCATCGCGGCGAGGAGGTCGCCGCGGCCGTCATCGACGGCGGACGGTCGCTGGCCTTCAGGCAGGCCGCCAACCGGCTCCCGGCCACCCAGGCCGTCCTCCACGCCCTCCTGACCGACCAGTTGGAGGGACGGCGATGAGGATCGTCGCCGCACTCGGCGGCAACGCGCTGCTGCGGCGCGGGGAGCCCCTGGACGCCGCCGTCCAGATCGCGCATGTCCGCGAGGCCGTCCGCGGCCTCGCGGCCCTCGCGGACGGCAACGACCTGATCGTGACGCACGGGAACGGCCCGCAGGTGGGGCTGCTGGCGATCGAGAGCGCCGCCGACCCCGAGCTCGCCGCGCCCTACCCGCTCGACGCCCTCGGCGCCGCGACCCAGGGCATGATCGGCTACTGGCTGATCCGCGAGCTCCGCCGCGTCCTCCCCCACCGGGAGGTCGTCGCCCTGCTGACCGAGACCCTGGTCGACCCGGCCGACCCCGCCTTCCGCGATCCGACCAAGTTCATCGGCCGCGGCTACCCGCCGGCCGAGGCGCGGCGGCTGCGGGACGCCAGGGGCTGGGCGATGCGCCCGGACGGCCGCATGTGGCGGAGGGTCGTCCCGTCCCCCGAACCGCGCGGCATCGTGGAACTCGCGGCCATGCGGCGGCTCGTCGACGACGGATGCGTGGTGGTCGCGGCCGGCGGTGGGGGCGTCCCGGTCGACCCGGACCACCACGGGGTCGAGGCAGTGGTCGACAAGGACCTCACGGCCGCGCTCCTCGCCGCGCACCTGAAGGCGGACACGCTGATGCTGCTCACCGACGTCCCCGCGGTGATCTCCGGCTACGGCACCGCGGACGCCCGTCCGGTCGGACTCATCACGCCGTCCCGGCTCCGCGCGATGGACCTCCCGAGCGGCTCCATGGGGCCGAAGGCTGAAGCGGCCTGCCGGTTCGCCGAGCAGCGTCCCGGCGCCGTGGCGGTCATCGGCTCGCTCACCGACGCGCCCGCCCTGCTCGCCGGTGAGGCGGGCACCAGGGTCGAGGCGCCATGAGCCCCAGGGTCGCGCCAGCGGCGTGGCGTTCGGCGGTCAGGCCGCGCTCGGCCGCCCGGGAAGCGCCGAACCGACCCGGTCCCGGATCTCTTCGATCGCCTCCCACTGCGCGGTGGCGAGGTTCGCCAGCGCGGCGGGGAAGACGCCGTCCTGTTCCGTGAGGATGTGCTGCCGCAGGACGTGCAGGGCGTCCAGCAGCCGGTCCTCCCCGCCCGGCTCCACCGCTTGGGCCGCCTCGGAGAGCGCCGCCTCGACGAGGCGGTGCTCGTGGACGAGCGCATCGATGTGGTCGGGGAAGTCGCCGGCCATCGCGGGGAACAGCCCCTGCTCCTCGACGGCGGTGTGCGGACCGAGGACCGCGGCGATCCGGCCCGCGAGAGCGCTCATCAGGGCCCGGTCGCCGGCTCGGCGGGCGGAGCGCACCTCGCCGATCAGGTCGACCACGAGTTCGTGCTCATCGGTCAGCCGCCCGATCGACTCGATGGCCTGACATCCGCAGTACTCGCACATGACGCGCTGCCCGCCTCCCGCCGCGGTGCCGGTTGTCGACCGCCGGCACATCGTTCTCCCTCCCAGCATCGGCGGACCCTCATGGCCCCGGGCAGGGCCATTGGTCCCGCCCGGGCATCGTCTCGAATCCACGGCACCGCAGATCCCTCTGACTCGCCCAAGCCGCAGGTACCAGGGATCTTCCGGGTGGCCTTCCCGACACCCGACCATGGCGCGGCCGTCGCACCCTGGGGTCACTCCGCGCGGTGCCCGGCCTTCACGGTGTTCAGGACGGCCATGAAGCGCGCGAGGAGCGGGTCGGTATCTCCGGCCCGCCAGACCAGGTGCAAGGTGGTGGCGGTGCCCGCGAGCCGCCGCGGTGTCACGCCCTCCCGGTGCAGCACGCGATAGGAGTCGGCCATCACGGCCGCACCGAAGCCGGCGGCGACCAGCGCGAGGATGGTCTGGACGGTCCGGCCCCGCGCGCCGACGCGCGGCACGACCCCGGCGCGGTGGCACACCGCGGTG
Source organism: Spirillospora sp. NPDC049024 (assembly GCF_040649235.1). Taxonomy (NCBI): domain Bacteria; kingdom Bacillati; phylum Actinomycetota; class Actinomycetes; order Streptosporangiales; family Thermomonosporaceae; genus Spirillospora; species Spirillospora sp. NPDC049024. Next base: position 453,280 of record NZ_JBEZFD010000002.1, on the reverse strand, counting down.
ATCTCGTCATGCGCGCGGGGCGCGGATTCGCGCGGCCACAGCACCAGGGGGATCTCACCGAGTACGGACGCCGGCGCGGGCTCACCGGTCCTGGCGAGAGGGTGCCCGGACGGCAGGAAGAGGGTCAGCGGCTCGCGCGCCCAGACCCGTGTGGCGAGACGGGCGTCGCGGACCGGCAGCCGCTGCACCGCCACGTCGAGGCTTCCGTCCAGGATTCCGGCCGACATCTCGGTGTCGTCGAACAGCTCCACCAGGGACAGGTCGACGTCGGGAAGCTCCGCCCGAAGCCGCCCGAGGGCGTGCCCCAGCGCGCCGTTGATGCCCGATCCGGCGAACCCCACCGTCAGGCGGCCGGTCTTGCCCTCGGCGGCCAGCCGGACGTCGTGCAGGGCGGCCTCGGCATCGGCCAGCATGCGCACGGCCCGCCGGAGCAGCGCCTCCCCGGCGGCGGTCGGGACGAGTCCGCGGCCGGCGCGGACGAACAGCTCGGCCCCCAGGCGCCGTTCCAGTTCGCGGAGCTGCCGGCTCAGGTTCGGCTGGGTCAGCCGCAGCCGGCGGGCGGCTCCGCTGATGGACCCCTCCTCGGCGATCGCCACCACATAGCCCAGCAAGCGCAGATCCATCCATACCTCCAAGGCATGGGCGCCATATCGATCGATGCCTCAGAGTAGGCGGGTCGTGCTCCTCCGGGAAGAATTAGATCGTCCCGATTCACCGGAGAAAGCCGGAGCCGTCGTGCAACACCTTGGGGTCCTCGCCCACAGCACGGGAGGGGCCGCGCTGTGCTTCCTCACCTTCTGCGAGGAGGGATTCCGCCGGACGGGCCGCAACGAGCATCCCGACATCACCCTGGACTACATCGCCTTCGGGTACAGCATGCCCGCCTGGGACGCGGGGGATCACGCGGCCGTCCGGGCCACCCTGGCCACCAGCGCGCAGCGGCTCGCCCGGGCCGGCGCCGACTTCTTCGTCTGCCCGGACAACACCGCCCACATGGCCCTGGAGGCGCCGGGACCGGACCTGGCGCTGCCGGGCCTGCACATCGCCGAGGTCGTCGCGGACCAGGCCGCGGCCGAGGGGCGCACCCGCGTCGGCGTGCTGGGCACCAGGTACACGATGGACGGCCCGCTGTATCCGCGCGCGTTCGCCGCCCGCGGGATCGCCGCGGAACTGCCGGACGCCGACGACCGCGACCTCGTCAACGAGGTCATCTTCGCGGAGCTGGTGAACGGCGTGATCAGCGACGCGTCGCGCCGGGAGTACCTCCGCGTCATCGACCGGCTGGCCGACCGGGGCTGCGACGCGGTCGCCCTCGTCTGCACCGAGATCCCGCTGCTGATCACGCCCGACGTCTCGGCCCTGCCGACGCTGGACTCGACCCGTCTGCTGGCCCGCGCGGCCTATGACGTCGCCGTCGGCGACCGGGCGGTGCCCGACTGGCGCGGCGGCCCCCGATGAGCCCGGGACGCCGCGGAACGGCGGAGATCGGAGACCTGGCGGCGGTGACCCGCGTGGTCAAGGCCCTGGCGATCGTCAGAGAGCCGGGCGGGAAGGGCCGGGGCGCGGAAACACTCTGGTACCGGGATGGTCCGCGCGGAACCGGGACAGCGTCGGGGCCGTCACCTCGGTGTCGACGAGGTCGAGGTGGTCGAGGTCGTACCGCTCGAGCACCGGAACGATCGCATCGGTGACCGGTGTCCCGCGAAGGCTCAGCGACCTCATGCACGTGACGCCGTCGAGCAGCGTCATCCCGGCCAACCTACTGCCCGAAAGCGTCCGGGTCGGCGGCGTATTGGAGGGCGGTGTTCTCGGTTCTGATGCGGGACCTCAGAAGGCCGAGGTTCACGACGGTGAACACCAGGGCGGTGGTCCAGCAGGAGTGCACCAGCGGCAGCGCGATGCCTTCGGCGACGACCGCGACGTAGTTGGGGTGGCGCAGCCGGCGGTAGGGGCCCGCGTCCACCAGCGGCAGGTGCGGAACGATGATCACCCTGGTGTTCCAGCGCCTGCCGAGGGTCGCGATGCACCACCAGCGCAGTCCCTGGGCCAGGACGGTCAGACCCAGCATCGACCAGCCCAGGAGCGGGATGAAGGGGCGGTCGAGCAGCCGCACTTCGAGCAGCGCGCCGCCGAGCAGGCCGACGTGGGCGGCGACGATCCCCGGGTAGAGTTCGCGCCCGTACTCGACGCCGCCCCTGCTCCTGGCCCAGGCCTGGTTGCGGCGGGCCACGACCAGCTCCGCGATCCGCTCGGCTCCGACGAGCGCCATGAGCAGCGTGAACCCGGTCACGGAGGTCACCAGCGCAGCAGGAGCAGTTCGGCGGAGAACCCGGGTCCGAGTGCCAGCAGCAGCCCGGGTTCCCCCTCCGGCGGGCGGCGCCGTTCGATCGTCTCCTGCAGGACGTTGAGCACCGAGACCGAGGACAGGTTGCCGTGCTTGCGCAGGGAGTCCCAGGTCAGGTCGAGTTCGCCGGCCCCGAGGGCGAAGGCCTCGGCGATCTTCTCGATCACCTTCGGCCCGCCGGGATGGCAGACCCACGAGGGCACCTCGTCGGGAGACAGGCCGTGCTCGCCGAGGAAGGCGGCGACGTCGTCCGCCAGCGTCGCCTCGACGTGGTCCACCAGGTCGGCGGCCAGGACGATCCGGAAGCCGTGCTCGCCGACGTCCCATCCCATGAGCCGCTGGGTGCCGGGATAGAGCTTGCTGCGGGTCGCGACGACCCGTGGCCCCCAGCGGACCGGCCCCCTCGCGGCGGCCTCCCGGTCGTTCCCGACCGCCACGGCGGCCGCGGCGCCGTCCCCGAACAGGCCACTGGCCACCAGGTTGGCCAGCGAGTCGTCGTCGCGCTGCGCCGTCAGCGAGCACAGCTCGACGCAGACCAGCACCGCCACCTGGTCGGGCCACGCGCGCAGGTAGTCGTACAGCCGCGACAGCCCCGCGGCGCCGGCCGCGCATCCCAGGCCGAAGATCGGGACCCGCTTGACGTCCTGCCGCAGGCCCAGGCGCTGTGCCAGGGTCGCGTCCAGCGAGGGGGTGGCGACTCCGGTCGAGGAGCAGAAGACCAGCTGATCGACCTGCGACGCGTCGACCCCGGCCGCCTCCAGCGCGCCCCTGGCGGCCCGTTCCCCGAGGGACAGCGCGGCATCGACATAGGCGCCGTTCGACGTGGTGAAACCGTCGAGGTTCGCGTACTTGTCGATCGGGAGCGCGAGGTACCGGCCCGCCACCCGGGTGGCGGTGTGGAAGCGCTCCACCACCCGCCGATCGGCGCTGGTCGCCCTGACGACGGCCTCGGTGATCTCACTCTGGTCGTAGTGATGTTCCGGCAGGACGGTCCGCACAGCCCCTACACGCACAGCTCCCCCCTAAGCCACCCCTCCGGCTCCTTCCCCACCAGCGCGGCTTGTACCAGCGGATCAATCTCCCCCATGTCGGAACCGACCAGACCCGCGGCGAGGCGAACGCCTCCGCTGTCACTCCTCGCTGCTGGAACGGCCGGCGAGGAAGGCCAGCAGCGAGGGATCGGCCGAGGTGAACCGCTCGACCTCCTGGCCGCCGTCGCACTGGCACAACGCCACCGTGACCGCGGACGAGCCCCGGGCCAGCACCCGCCACACGGCCCCGCAGTCCTCCCAGCGCTGCAGGACGGCGACCAGGTCGCGTCCGTCGGCCCCTTCGGCGTGAGCGTCGTGCGGAGAGGTGGTCATCGCGGCCTCGCCGTGAGGGTCACACAGCAGCGGTCCTCGCCGGGATCGAGGCTCGCCTCGAACTCGCGGGCCCCGACCGCGTCGATGAGCCCGTTGATGAGGGCATGGTTCATGTGGCAGACGAGCTCGGTGTGCGTCCGAGCGAGGGCATGGAAGGGGCAGTTGGCCATGACCGCGCGGTCGCCCTCGCGCCGCGGCTCGTAGCCGTACTCGGCCAGCGCGCTGAGAGCGGTGTCGAGAGCCTCGGCAGGCGGTGTTCGAGAGCCGTTTGCGACCGCGCTTCCGATCGCCCTGCCATGCGCGGCGGCGACCCGGTGGAGAGTGTCGAGGACGGGTGCGCCGGTCCGCGCCGACTCCGTGATCGCCTCGGCCATCAGCCGTCCTGCCAGCTCGTACCGCCGGTCCGGCAGCGAGACGGCGATGTCGCGCGGCGTGCGGCGGTAGCGCTTGGAGGTGCGTCCGGCGCCGGGTCCGGTCCGGCCGGTGAGGCGGGCGTAGTCGGCTTCGAGGAGCCCTTCGGCCTCGAGCCGGTCGAGATGGAACTTGGCCTGGTGGCGCGGCACGCCCACCGCCTCGGCGGCCTCGTCCCGGCTCACCGGCGCCGCCTGCGCGCACACGTACAGGTAGAGCGCCCGGCGCACCGGTTCGGCGAGGGCGCCGATCCCGGCCACGTTCTGCTCGAATCCAGGCACCGCCCACCTTCTAACGGACATCAGTGTTGACGTTACAGTCGCTCCAGTTCTAACGTTGATTCTACTATCCGTTAGACCTGGAGCCAATCCATGCGCACCGATCGTCTGCCTTCATGACCGAGACCATCAGCTCCCCGAGCGGCCACCCGGACGCCGGCCACGACCCGATCTCGATGGACCCGGATGTCGGCCTGCAGGTGGCGGCACGCGCGGCACGGGAGTTCCTCGAAGCGCTCGGCGTGGCCTGCGACGAACCCGGCACGCGCAACAGCCCGTTGCGGATGGCCCAGGCGTACCGGGAGATGCTCACGCCGCGCACCTTCGAGATGACCACCTTCCCCAACCACGAGGGGTACGACGAGCTGGTCGTGGTCAGGTCGATACCGGTGCAGTCGGTCTGCGAGCACCATCTGCTCCCCTTCACCGGGACCGCGCACGTCGGCTACCTGCCGGGCGACCGGATCCTCGGGCTGTCGAAGTTCGCCCGCGTGGTGGAGATGTTCGCCCGCCGCCCGCAGGTCCAGGAGCGCCTCACCTGGCAGATCACCACCTGGCTGGACGAGCGGCTGCGCCCCGGCGGGGTCGGCGTCGTCATCGAGGCTGAGCACACCTGTATGACCCTGCGGGGCGTACGGGCCGGCGGGACGGTCACCAGGACGACGGCACTGTCCGGCGCCCTCCGCGAGAACCCGGCCACCCGTGCCGAGTTCCTCGCCGCGACGACCACCTGACGCCCCCGCGCGCGACCCGCCTGACCGCTGCCCCCCTGGCCGCGAACGAAATGATCGGAAAGGAGCCTGCGATGGCCGCAGATCCGGGATGTGTCGTCATCGGAGCCGGACTCGCCGCCGCGAACGTCGCACAGACCCTGCGGGAGCAAGGGTTCGATGAGCCGATCACGCTCATCGGAGACGAACGCGAACGGCCGTACGAGCGACCCGCCCTGTCCAAGGGCTACCTACAGGGGAAGACCGAGGCCTCCTCGCTGTACGTCCACGGCGAGAACTGGTACGCCGACCACGGGATCGACACCCGGTTCGGTGAGGCGGCCGTGTCCATCGACCGGATCGGACGGCAGGTGCGGCTCGCGTCAGGGGACTCGGTGGCCTTCCGGAAACTCGTGATCACGACCGGATCCAGCCCGCGCGTCCTCGACATCCCCGGCACCGGGCTGGCGGGGGTGCACACGCTCCGGCGGATCGGCGACGGCGACGCGCTGAGAGCCGCGCTGGACGAGGGCGGTCGATGGGTCGTGATCGGCGGCGGCTGGATCGGGCTGGAGGTGGCGGCCGCCGCGCGCGCGGCCGGTCGGGAGGTGACGGTGCTCGAGTACGCGCCGCTCCCCCTCCAGCGCGTGCTGGGCGACCGTCTGGGCCGGTACTTCGCCGAGCTGCACCGCTCCCACGGCGTCGACCTCCGCACCGGGGTGTCGGTCACCGAGATCGTGGGCTCCGGCGGGAAGGCGACCGGAGTGCGGACGGACCGCGGCCTGGTCCCCGCCGACCTGGTCGTCATGGGTGTGGGCGCGACCCCCAACACCGCTCTCGCCGCCGAGGCCGGCCTCAAGGTCGACGGCGGGGTCGTCGCCGACGAACGGCTCCGCACCGGCGACCCCGCGATCCTCGCGGCGGGCGATGTCGTCACCGCCCACAACACCGCGCTCGGACGGTCCCTGCGGGTGGAGCACTGGGACAACGCCATCCGCCAGGGCCGGCTGGCCGCGATGTCGATCCTCGACCGTCCCGGCCGGTACGACTGGCAGCCGTACTTCTACACCGACCAGTTCGACCTCGGCATGGAGTACGTCGGGCACGCCAACGCCGACGACGACGTGGTCATCCGAGGGGACACCGCCGGCGGCGAGTACATCGCCTTCTGGCTCCGCGACGGCCTCGTCACCGCCGCGATGAACGTCAACATCTGGGACGTCAACGACGACCTCCGCTCGCTTATCGGCCGCACGATCGCGACCGACCGGCTCGCCGACGCGGACATCGCCCTCACAGACCTCTGACCCGCTCCAACCCCGTCCTCGCGCCGCCTGCGCGGCATGGCGGTCACTCCTCGGGGAGGGTTCCGGTGACCAGATAGCGGCGCGGCACCTTGTACCGCGCGAACCGCGACCGCAGGTCGGCGTCCACCCTGGCGACCAGCGGCCGCGGGGAGACGTCTGCGCGGGCGACGAGATGGGCGACGACGACCTCGCCGTGCCGCTCGTCGGGTTCCCCGCGTACAAGGACGTCGGCCACGCCGGGGACGCGGCGGACGGTCCATCGCGGAGATCGGCGCCCGCTGGGGCCTGCCGGACGCGCCCGGCCTCAGCCGCGCCTTCCGGGCCCGCTACGGCATGAGCCCCCGCGAGCACCGCAGAGCGGCCCTGTCGATGTGCGACGACCCGCCGCGCCGACCGGCGACGAGCCCGTTCTGAGGCTTCGGGCGGTCGGGCCTCGTGGCTCAGCCGGTGTGCAAAATCCGGAATCGATCAGGTCGGGCCGGGTCGCGGTCGACGACCTGGATCGGCGGCCAGGCCCACTGCCAGACGCTGATGCCCTGCGCACGGGAGAACCGGATCTGCCCGCGGGTGCCCTCGACCGCGACCCGCGGCCAGGACTCGGCGACGCCGGCCCGGTCCGCGCCGCGACGGCGCAGCACGTCGGCGAGGACGGCGACCGTGTCGTAGCCCTCGAAGGCGACGAAGGACGGCGCTCGGCCCAGCCGCTCGCGGAGGGCCGTCTCGACTCGGGCGCCGAGCGGGCCGAGACGCTCGGGCAGGTAGCGCAGGAACGGGATCGCTGAGCCGGCGTCGCCCAGCAGCGCCGCCCATTCGGTGAACTCCGGCTGCCCGGCCGGCGCGCCGATCAGGATCTCGGTGAGGCGCCGGTCGCGGCGGACGGCCTCGACGATCGGCACCGCCGGCTCCGGGTGGCCGACCAGGAGCAGGAGGGCCGTCGCGCGGTGTGCCACGAGTTCGTCGCACACCGCCGAGGGGGCGAGCACGCCCATGTCGAGCTCGATGAGGGTGCCGCCGCGTCGATCGAGATGGTCCCGCAGGATGCGGGTCCCCGACGTCCAGTAGACGCTCGGCTGCGCTGCCACGGCGATGCGGCTGTGGCCCTGGTCGAGGAGGAAGTCAGCGTAGGTCCGCCAGCCGCGGGACTGCGCCGGGGCCAGGCGCGCGACCCATTCGGTGGGCTTGTCGGTGAGCGCGTCGAGAACCGCCGACGAGCAGAGGAAGGGCAGGCCGAGGGCGTCGGCCCTGGCAGCCGCGGCGCGGGCGACGACGCTGTGGTACTCCCCCGCCAAGGCGGCCACGCCCAGGCGGGCCAGTTCGTCGACCGCCGCCTCGGCCCGCCGCGGATCGGCCGCGGTGTCCCTGACCACCAGTTCGAGCCGTCGTCCGGCGATCCCGCCGGCGTCGTTGACGTCGCGGACGGCCAGCTCAAGGCCGGCGAGCAGGTGCCGGCCCGCCTCGACCCAGCCGGGCGGGGTCAGCGGGACGAGCGCGCCGATCTGGAGGGACGACCCGTCAGTCCGCTCCGCTCCAGACCGTGATGACGACGTTTCCATGCGCTGCCCCCCGTATGGCGATTCGGTCAACCATAATCCCTGGCCCCCGAGGCCACGGGAAGACGGAAATGTCCGGCGGGGGCGGGCAACCGTTCCGGTGGGCCAACCGGTAGATGTCGGCAGAACATCTTTTGGGAGGTCGGATGCGGGAGCGACCGGAGTACGCGGCGTATGTGACGGAGCGGTCGCCGCGCCTGCTCAGGACGGCCTACCTACTGTGCCGCGACTGGGGCCAGGCCGAGGACCTGCTGCAGACGGCGCTGGTGAAGGCATGGCGGGCCTGGCGGCGGATCGGGAACGACCCCGATCCCTACGTCTACCGGATCCTCGTCAACACGCACGCGTCGTGGGCGAGGCGCCGCTGGCGGGGCGAGCGGCCCACCGAACGCCCACCGGAGGCGGCGGACCCGGCGGACGGGATCGGCGCGGCCGAGGACAAGGCCGTGCTCTGGGCGGCGCTCGGGCGGCTCCCGCACCGGCAGCGCGCCACGGTGGTGCTGCGCTTCTTCGAGGACCTGTCCGAGCCGCAGGTCGCCGAGGTCCTCGGCTGCTCGGTCGGCACGGTCAAGAGCCAGACCAGCAAGGCCCTCGCCAAGCTCAGGGTCGATCCGGGCGTCCTCGCCGCCACGCCGCAGGGAAGGGAGTGACCGATGGCCCACACGCTGAAGGACTTGACCGAGGTCATGGAGGCCGCGAGCGCGCCCGGCCGGCCCTCGCCCGACCTGCTCGCCGACGTCCGGCGCCGGGTCGGGCACGGCAACCGGGCCCGCGCCGCCGCCGGGGCCCTCGGGGTCGCGCTGGTGGCCGGGGGGACGTTCGGGACCGTCCAGGCGCTGGCCGGGAACGACTCCGGCCCCGCCCCTCGCAAGCAGGAGGTGCTCGGACCGGCGATGCCCGGCGTCACGAACGGCGCCTTTCCGAACTCCGCCCGGGTCGAGGGACTGCGACCGGTGGCGGAGGTGCACTACTCCGAGTTCGGCCGGACGGCCCGCCTCACGTTCACCCCGACCGGCGAGTTCACCATGATCAGGGCGGCCGACTGCGGGAACGCGACCGTCTTCGGACTGAGCCGCGACACCCTGAGCAGTTACAGGTGCGGAGGGGAGGCCTACATGCTCACCACCCCCGGCGTGCCCGTCACCGTCGAGACGACCGTCCTGCCCAGCGGGGAGGCCCGGGGGGTGGGCAACATGCCCACACTCGCCGCGCTCAACCGGTACCTGGCCGCGCACAAGCCGACGCCGGGGCACTGGAGCGTCCAGGTCTACAGCGGCCGGTGCACATCCGACACGTGCAAGACGCAGCATCCGCCGAAGCCATGAGCCGCTCCCGTGAAACCCGCCGGAGCGTGGGCCCTGGAGGTCTGCGCACGCCGAGCACGGAGCCGGCGCGTCAGGGGTTGTAGCGGTAGCCCATGCCGGGCTCGGTCAGGAGGTGGCGGGGACGGGTCGGGTCCGGTTCCAGTTTGCGGCGGAGCTGGGCCATGTACTGGCGGAGGTAGTGGCTCTCCCGGACGTACTCGGGCCCCCAGACCTCCGTCAGCAGGTACCGGTGGCCGATCAGCTTGCCGGGGTTGCGCAGCAGGATCTCCAGCAGGTGCCACTCGGTCGGCGTCAGGCGCAGGGTCGTGCCGTCGGACGCGGTGACGGTCTTGTTCACCAGGTCGACGGTGTGGTCGCCGACGGAGGCCGCGGGGACGGATTCGCCGGGCCTGGCGCGGCGGGTGACGGCGCGGATGCGCGCGATGAGCTCCTCGACGGTGAAGGGCTTGGTGACGTAGTCGTCGGCCCCGGCGTCGAGGGCGTCGACCTTGTCGCGGCTGCCCGCCCGCCCGGACAGGACGATGATCGGGACGTCGGTCCAGCCGCGCAGGCCGTGGATGACGTCGAGTCCCTCGATGTCGGGCAGGCCGAGGTCCAGGACGACGAGGTCGGGGCGGGCGGTGCCGGCGAGGCGGAGCGCGGCGGTGCCGTCGGCGGCGGTCTCGACGTCGTAGTGGCGGGCGCGCAGGTTGATGCGCAGGGCCCGCAGGATCTGGGGGTCGTCGTCGACGACGAGCACGCGGGTCATGGGCCGTCCGTCCGGGTCGCGCGGGGAAGCGAGACGATCATTGTGAGGCCGCCGCCGGGGGTGTCCTCGGGGATCAGCTCGCCGCCCATCGCCTCGGTGAGCCCGCGGGCGAGGGCGAGGCCGAGGCCGGAGCCGGTGTGGTTGTCGCGGTCCGACAGCCGCTGGAACGGCAGGAAGATCCGGTCATGGTCGGCGGCGGGGACGCCGGGGCCGCGGTCGGCGACACGCAGCTCGACGCGGTCCCGGAGCGCGCCCGCGGTGACGAGGACGGACCTGCCGGGCGGGTTGTAGCGCAGCGCGTTCGTGATCAGGTTGACCAGGACCCGCTGCAGCAGCGCCGGGTCGGCCTCGACCTCGGGGAGGTCGGCGGGGATCCGGACGCCGACGTCGTGGCCTTCGGGTCCGGCCTCGTCCAGGGCGCGGGGGACGACCTCGTCCAGGGCCAGCGGGCGGGCGGCCATGCCGAGGGCGCCGGCCTGCAGGCGGCTCATGTCGAGGAGGTCGGCGACGAGGCGGTCGAGCCGGTCGAGGGACTCGGCGGCGGTGTCGAGGAGTTCGGCGCGCTCCTCGGGCGTCCAGCGGATCTCGGTGTTGCCGAGGCTCTCGACGGCGGCCTTGGCGGACGCGAGGGGGGTGCGCAGGTCGTGGCTGACGGCGCTGAGCAGGGCGGTGCGCATCCGGTCCACGGCCTCCAGCGGCCGGGCCCGCTCGGCCTCGGCCTCCAGCCGCTGCTGTTCCAGCGCGGCGACGGCCTGGACGGCGAACGCCTCCAGGATGCGGCGGTCCCCGGCGGTCGGGATGCGTCCACGCAGGGCGAGGGCGAGGCCCTCGTCGAAGGGGATCTCGGTGTCGGCCTCCTCCGGGGTGGTGCAGGGACGTCCGCCGACCGCGGCGATGACCTTCCAGTCGGCGGTGCCGCCGTGGCCGCCGGGCGCGGGCAGGGCGCCGGGGACGCGCTCCAGGAGGGTGACCGAGTCGAGCCCGAAGGTCTCCCGCAGCCGGCCGAGCAGCGCGTCGAGCGCGCGCTCGCCGCGCAGGACGTTGCCGGCGAGGGTGAAGAGGACCTCGGCGTCCGCGCCGAGGCGGGTGGCCTCGCGGGATCTCCGGGCGGCGAGGTCGACGACGGCGCTGACGGCGGCGGCCACCACCAGGAACACGCCGAGGGCCAGCAGGTTCTCGTGCTCGGCGATGGTGAGGGTGTGCAGGGGCGGGGTGAAGAAGTAGTTCAGCAGGACGGACCCGGTGACCGCGGCGATGAGCGCCGGCCACATGCCGCCGACGAGCGCGACCCCGACGATGGCGGCGAGGAAGAACATGATGTCGACGGGCAGGGAGAACGCGCCGCGCAGTTCGGCGAGGGTGAAGCTGAGCAGCGGGAGGCCGAGGACCGCGAGGACGAACCCGGCGAGCCGGCGGCGCGGCGCCAGGCCGGTGTCCGCCGCGCGATGGTGCCGCAGGCCGCGGTGGGCGTGCTCGTGGGTGACCATGTGGACGTCGATCGAGCCGGACAGCGCGGTGGTGGCGACGCCGACGCCGGGGAACAGGGCCTGCGCGAACCGGTTGCGGCGCGAGACGCCGAGGACGAGCTGCGTGGCGTTGACGGCGCGCGCGAACTCCAGCAGCGCCTTCGGCACGTCGTCGCCGACGACCTGGTGGTAGGTGCCGCCGACGCTCTCGACGAGGTCGCGCTGGCGGGCGAGCCGGTCGGGGCGGGTGCCGGAGAGGCCGTCGCCGCGGATGACGTGCACGGCGAGCAGGTCGGCGCCCTTGGTGCGGGCGGCGATGCGGGACGCGCGGCGGATCAGGGTCTCGCTCTCGGGCCCGCCGGTGAGCGCGACGACGACGCGCTCGCGGGCCTCCCAGGTGCGGGCGATGCCGTGGTCGGCGCGGTACCGGTCGAGCTGCTCGTCGACCTTGCCGGCCAGCCACAGCAGGGCCAGCTCGCGGAGGGCGGTGAGGTTCCCGACGCGGAAGTAGTTGGACAGCGCCGCGTCGATCTTCTCCGGCGGGTAGACGTTGCCGTGCGCCATCCGGCGGCGCAGGGCCTCGGCGGACATGTCGACCAGCTCGACCTGGTCGGCGCGGCGCACGACCTCGTCCGGCAGGGTCTCGCGCTGGGCGACCCCGGTGATCTGCTCGACGACGTCGTTCACCGACTCCAGGTGCTGGATGTTGACGGTGGTGACGACGTCGATCCCGGCCTCCAGGATCTCCTCGACGTCCTGCCACCGCTTGGGGTTGCGGCTGCCCGGGACGTTGGTGTGCGCGAGCTCGTCGATCAGGGCGGCCTGGGGCGCGCGGGCGATGACGGCCTCGGCGTCCAGCTCGGTGAACTCCGCGCCGCGGTAGGTGAGGGCGCGGCGCGGGACGATCTCCAGGCCGTCGAGGAGCTCGGCGGTGTGGACGCGGCCGTGGGTCTCGACGAAGCCGACGACGAGGTCGGTGCCGCGGGCGACGCGCCGCCGGCCTTCGGCGAGCATGGCGTAGGTCTTGCCCACGCCGGGGGCGGCCCCCAGGTAGATGCGGAGCAGCCCCCTGGCCATGGTCGGTCTCCTCCGTTCAGCCCCGGTACGGGGCGGTCCTGTCGAGGTCGATGTTGAGCTGGACGACGTTCACCGCGGGCTCCCCCATGAACCCCAGCGCACGCCCGGCGGTGTTCCCGTCGATCAGCGCGCGGACGCGGTCGACGCTCAGACCGCGCGCCCGCGCGACGCGTCCGGCCTGCAGTCTCGCGTACGCGGGGGAGATGTGCGGGTCGAGGCCGCTGCCGCTCGCGGTGACGGCGTCGGACGGGACTGCGGGCCGCGCCGGAGCCCCGCCTCGGACGGGGGTGATCCGGCCCTCGTCGACGTCTTCCCCCGCGGCGCGGCACTCGACCGTGACTCCACGGTACGTCGCGAGGAACGGCGTCGCGGGGCACGCCTCGTTGACGCTGACGACCCGCGCCGGGCGCACGACGGCGCCGCTCGCGTCGCGCGGACCGATCACCGACAGCACGGCGCCCACGCCACCGCTGGTGCAGTACGGACGCGCCCCGTCCACGCCTTCCCGGGCGCCGATCGCCTTGCTGCGTGCGCAGACCTGGGTGAGGAGGCTCTGCCGGGCGTTCGGGTCCGGTTTGCCTGCCTTGACCAGCGCGGGGTCGGGGAGGACGTCCACGACGTCCTCGGGACCGAGGTTGCTCGCGCCGGACGCTGCGGGGTCGTAGCCGTCGCCTGCTGCGGACGGGCGGCCCTGGAAGTACTGCCTGAGCGGCTCGCCGTGCCCGTCGGTGAACCTCTGGCCGATCAGTGCGCTGCCGGCGTCCCTGCCGTCCACGACGACGCGGGAGCCGTCGGCCTTGTGCCGGAGGCCGGGCGCCTGGGCGACGGCGGTGACGGCCAGCGGGTAGAGGACGCCGCAGACGGCGGTGAAGACCAGCAGCGCGCGGAGGGCCGCCAGATGCCGGCGGGCCCAGGCGGGAAGCGTGTTCATGAGATCCCCGGAATGAACTGGACGATGAGGTCGATCACCTTGATCCCGGCGAACGGGGCGAGGACGCCGCCCAGCCCGTAGAGGGACAGGTTGCGGCGCAGGAGCCGGGACGCCGAGGTCGGCCGGTAGCGGACGCCCCGGAGCGCCAGCGGGATCAGCGCGACGATGACGAGCGCGTTGAACACGACCGCCGAGAGGATCGCCGACTCCGGGCTGGTCAGCCGCATGACGTTCAGCGCCTCCAGGCCGGGGAACAGCGACACGAACAGCGCCGGGATGATCGCGAAGTACTTGGCCACGTCGTTGGCGATGGAGAAGGTGGTCAGCGCGCCCCGGGTGATGAGGAGCTGCTTGCCGATCTCGACGATCTCGATGAGCTTGGTCGGGTCGGAGTCGAGGTCGACCATGTTCCCGGCCTCCTTGGCGGCGGAGGTGCCGGTGTTCATGGCGACGCCGACGTCCGCCTGGGCGAGGGCGGGCGCGTCGTTGGTCCCGTCGCCGGTCATGGCGACGAGCCGGCCGCCCCGCTGCTCGGCCCTGATGAAGGCGAGCTTGTCCTCGGGCCGGGCCTCGGCGAGGTAGTCGTCCACGCCCGCCTCGTCGGCGATCGCCCGGGCGGTCAGCGGGTTGTCCCCGGTCACCATGATCGTCTTGATGCCCATGGCGCGCATCCGGTCGAACCGGGCGCGCATCCCCTGCTTGACGACGTCCTTGAGATGGACGACGCCGAGCACGGCCGCGCTGGGCGTCCCGTCCGGGCCGGGGCGGGTCTCGCCGACGGCCAGCGGGGTGCCGCCCGCCGCCGCGATGCCGTCGGCGACCTCCGCGAGCGCGGGCGGCACCTGCCCGCCCTGCTCGCGGACCCACGCGGCCACCGCCCCGGCGGCGCCCTTGCGGAGCCGGCGCCCGTCGAGGTCGACGCCGGACATGCGGGTCTGCGCGGTGAACGGGATCCAGTCGGCGTGCGCGAGCTCGCCCGGAGACCGCTCCCGCAGCCCGTACGCCTCCTTCGCGTAGACGACGATGGAGCGGCCCTCCGGCGTCGCGTCCGCGAGGCTCGACAGCTGGGCGGCGTCCGCGAGGGCCTCCTCGGAGACGCCGCCGACCGGGACGAACTCCGCCGCCTGCCGGTTGCCGAGGGTGATGGTGCCGGTCTTGTCGAGCAGCAGGGTGTCGACGTCGCCCGCGGCCTCGACGGCGCGGCCGGACATCGCCAGGACGTTGCGCTGCACCAGCCGGTCCATCCCGGCGATGCCGATGGCGCTGAGCAGCGCGCCGATCGTCGTCGGGATCAGGCAGACCAGCAGCGAGACGAGCACGACGCCGGTGACGCCGTTCCCGTCCAGCGCCGCGCTGTCCGGGACGCCTGGGTTGTCGGCCTTGGCGTAGATCGCGAACGGCTGCATGGTGGCGGTGGCGACCAGGAAGATGATCGTCAGCGCGGCCAGCAGGATGTTCAGCGCGATCTCGTTGGGCGTCTTCTGCCGGGCGGCGCCCTCCACCAGCCCGATCATCCGGTCGATGAACGACTCGCCGGGCCGCTGGGTGATCTCGACGACGATCCGGTCGGACAGCACCTTCGTCCCGCCGGTCACCGCGTTGCGGTCGCCGCCCGACTCCCGGATGACCGGGGCGGACTCCCCGGTGATCGCGGACTCGTCGACGCTGGCGATGCCCTCGACGACGTCGCCGTCCCCCGGGATGACCTGCCCCGCCTCGACCACGACCACGTCACCGCGCCGCAGTTCCGCGGCCGGGACCTCATCCTCGTCCAGGGCGGCGGCACCGGGCGTCCAGCCGCGCAGCCGGCGCGCGAGAGTGCCCCGCTTGGCCTTGCGCAGCGTCTCGGCCTGGGCCTTGCCGCGCCCCTCGGCGACCGCCTCAGCCAGGTTCGCGAAGAGCGCCGTCAGCCACAGCCACACCGCGATCAGGACCGAGAACGACGACGGGTCCGCGATCGCCAGGACCGTCGTCCACACCGCGCCGACCTCGACGATCAGCATGACGGGGTTGCGCCACATGACGCGCGGGTCGAGCTTGCGGAGCGCGGCGGGCAGCGAGACGAGCAGCTGCCCGGGGTCGAGCAGGCCGCCGCCCACCAGGTCCGACGCGGGACGGCCGCGTGCGGGGCGCCGTCCGGACGGCCTCGTCCGGAGGTTTCGGGGGGACATCAGTGGATCCCTTCGGCGAGCGGCCCGAGGGCCAGCGCGGGGAAGAACGTCAGGGCGACCAGGACGACCGCCACGCCCACGACCAGGCCGACGAACTGCGGGCGGTGGGTCGGCAGCGTCCCGGCCGACGCGGGGACGGGGGTCTGGCGGGCCAGCGAGCCCGCCAGCCCGAGCACGAGGACGATCGGGAGGAACCGGCCGAGGAGCATCGCCAGGCCGAGCGCGACGTCGTAGAACCAGGTCGCGGCCGAAAGCCCGGCGAACGCCGACCCGTTGTTGTTGGCCGCCGAGGTGAACGCGTACAGCACCTCGGAGAAGCCGTGCGCCCCGCCGTTCAGCATCGACGCGCGCGGGCCGGGGAACGCCATCGCGATCCCCGCGCCGACCAGCACCAGCGCGGGGGTGACCAGGAAGTACAGCGCCGCGAACTTGATCTCCCGGGCGCCGATCCGCTTGCCGAGGTACTCGGGCGTCCGGCCGACCATCAGCCCGGCGACGAACACCGCGATCACGGCGAGGATCAGCATGCCGTACAGGCCCGAGCCGGCGCCGCCCGGCGCGACCTCGCCGAGCATCATGTCCACCAGCAGCATCCCGCCGCCGAGGCTCGTGTAGGAGTCGTGCGCGGAGTCGACGGCGCCGGTGGAGGTGAGCGTGGTCGCGGCGGCGAACATCGCAGAGCCGATGATCCCGAAGCGGGTCTCGGTGCCCTCGGCCGCCGCGCCCGCCGCCTGCGGGACGGTGCCGTGGTGGACGGCCTGCGCCGCCGCCGTCGCGCAGACGGCGATCAGCGCCAGGACGGCCATCACCGCGGCGATCGCGTACCCCTGCCGCTTCTGCCCGACGAGCCGGCCGAACGTGCGGGGCAGCGCGGACGCGATCAGCAGCAGCAGGAAGATCTCGATCCAGTTCGTCCAGGCCGTGGGGTTCTCGAACGGGTGGGCGGAGTTGGCGTTGTAGAAGCCGCCGCCGTTCGTCCCGAGTTCCTTGATCACCTCTTGCGAGGCCACCGGCCCGCCCGGGAGCGCCTGCCGCTGCCCGGCGATCGTGGTGACGGCGTGCGGATCCGCGAAGTTCTGCACGACGCCGCCCGCGACCAGCACGACCGCGCCGACGGCCGCGACGGGCAGCAGGATCCGCAGGGTGCCGCGGGTGAGGTCCACCCAGAAGTTGCCGAGTTCACCGGTCCGCTGCCGGGCGAACCCGCGGACCAGCGCGACCGCCACGGACATCCCGACCGCCGCCGACACGAAGTTCTGCACCGCGAGCCCGGCCATCTGCGTCAGGTAGCCCATCGTGGACTCGCCGGAGTAGGCCTGCCAGTTGGTGTTGGTGACGAAGCTGACGGCGGTGTTCCAGGCGACCTGGTCCTCCACCCCGCCGAGGCCCAGGCTGTACGGCAGCAGCCCCTGAAGGCGCTGCAACCCGTACAGCACGAGCACCGACACCAGGGAGAACGCCAGGACGCTGCGGGCGTAGACGCCCCAAGTCTGCTCGGCCTCCGGGTCCACGCCCATGACCTTGTAGAGGGCCTTCTCCACCCGCAGGTGCCGGGGCGAGGAGTACACCCGGTACATGTGGTCGCCGAGCGGCGCGTGCACCGCGGCGAGCGCCAGGAGCAGGGAAGCGACAAACACGATCCCCGCGGTCGTGGAACCCATTCAGAACCTCTCCGGGAAGAGCAGCGCGACCACGAGGAGGACGACCAGCCCGACGGCGAGCACCAGCCCCGCCGCGTTCTCGACGCTCACAGGCGCCCCACCGCCTTCACCACCAGCGCGAGCACCGCGAACACCGCGATGGTCAGCGCCACGAGCACCACGTCTGCCATGACTCCGAGTCCCTGCCGTCCCGTCCGGTGCCGCGCGATCCACGGCACACCCCCGCAGAAAACACCCGTCAGCAGGACAAATGGCTCATCTTGACGCCTTCCTTACGCCCGACCGCGCGATCTTCACGCGCCCCCTACGGCCCTCCCCTTCCCGGGACGGCCGGAACCGGATGAGATCCTGGTTGCATGAGAGTCAGCGGTCCGCCCGTTGACCCCCCGCCCGGCCCCGGAAGCGCGACGGCCTTCCGGAGGGACGGCTACGCCCGGCTGCGCGACTACGCCGTGATCGGAGACGGGCGGAGTGCCGCGCTGATCGCCGCCGACGGGTCCGTGGACTGGCTGGGAATGCCGGACCTGGACTCCCCCTCGGTGTTCGCCGCCGTCCTGGACCCCGCCCGAGGCGGCCGCTTCCTGCTGGAGCCGGAGGAGCCCTACACGGTCGCGCGCCGGTACCTCCCCGGGACGAACGTGCTGGAGACGACGTTCACCACCGACCGCGGCAGCGTGCGCGTCACCGATGCGATGACCCTGGATGCCGATGGGGCCCTAGGGCCGATGCGGGAGGTGCAGCGGCGCCTCGACGGCGTGGCCGGAACGGTACCGCTGCGCTGGAGCGTGCAGCCGCGGTTCGGCTACGGCGCCCACCGTCCACGCATCACCAAGCGGGCCGGTACCCCGGTCGCGGTGGCCGGAGCGGACGCGCTCGCCGTCTGCGCCTGGGACGCGGGAGAGCCCGAGTGCACCGACAGGTCGATCAACGGCCGCTTCGATGTGCGGCAGGGAGGGCGGGCGCTGCTGGCGATGCCGCTCGCCCACCAGGAACCGCTCGTCCTGCCGACCCGTTCCGAGTGCGATGCCCGCATGGACCACACCATCGCGGCGTGGCGCGACTGGGCCCGGGCCCGCTCCTGCGGCGGCAGGTGGCGGGACGCCGTGCTGCGCAGCGCGCTGGCGCTCAAGCTCCTGATCTTCGCGCCCTCGGGGGCGATCGCCGCCGCGGTGACCTCCTCGCTGCCGGAGCAGGTCGGAGGCGAACGGAACTGGGACTACCGCTTCTCCTGGGTCCGCGACTCGGCGTTCACCCTCGACGCGTTCCTGAGGCTGGGATGCCCCGCCGAGGCGGACGCCTACTTCTGGTGGCTCATGCACGCCTCCCAGCTCACACATCCGCGGCTGCGGGTGCTCTACCGGCTGAACGGCGGCGGCCACGCCCCGGAACGGACGCTCCCCCTCGACGGGTACCGCGGCTCCAGACCGGTGCGGATCGGCAACGCGGCGGGCGCGCAGACCCAGCTCGACACCTATGGCGAGCTGCTGCAGACCGGGTGGCTGTACGCGGGCGCCGCCGGACGGCTGGACGCGGACATCGCCCGGCGCCTCGCGGAACTCGCCGGCTTCGTCTGCGCCGCCTGGCGGGAGCCGGACTCGGGGATCTGGGAGGTGCGCAGCGCTCCCCTGCACTTCACGCAATCGAAGATGATGTGCTGGGTCGCGCTCGACCGGGCGATCGACCTCTGCGAGCGCGGCCTGATCCCCGACCGCGGTTCGGCCCGCTGGCGGCAGGCCCGCGCGCAGGTGCGCGACTTCATCGAGACACGCTGCTTCTCCTCGCTCCGCCACTGCTACACGCGCTCCGCCGACAGCCCGGAGCTGGACGCCGCTGTGCTGCTCGGCCTCCTGCACGGGTATGCGCGTCCCGGCGATCCCCGCATGCGCTCCACGGTCGATGTGCTGGATCGGGAACTGCGCCACGGCCCGTTCGTCGACAGGTACTCGGGCGAGGACGGGGTCAGCGGCACCGAGGGCGCGTTCCTGGCCTGCTCCTTCTGGCTGGCCGAATGCCTCGCCCGCACCGGGCGCCTCGAACAGGCCACGGCGCTGATGGACGACCTGGTCGGGCTGGCCAACGACGTCGGCCTGTACGGCGAGGAGATCGACCCGGCCACCGGCGCCTTCCTGGGGAACCTGCCCCAGGGACTGAGCCACCTGGCATTGATCAGTGCCGCGTGCGCCATCGACTCGATCAGCGGGGAGGCGGGCGGGTGAGCGCCTGGGGGACCGCCGCGGGCGCCTTCGTCGGCACGCTGGTGCTGACCACCGTCCTGCGCACCGCCAGCGAGCTCCGACTCACCCGCATGGACCTGCCGTTCCTGCTCGGGACCGCCGTGACCGCCGACCGGGGCCGCGCCAAGGCGCTCGGCTACCTCGTGCACTTCGCCAACGGAGAGGTGTTCGCGTTCGTCTACTACGCGGTCTTCCTCGCCATCGGCCAGGCCGGCTGGTGGCTCGGAGCCCTCTTCGGCCTGGTGCACGGACTGTTCTCCGGCACCGCGCTGGTGAACATCCTGCTGCCGCTGGTCCACCCCCGAATGGGCAGCCCCCTGACGAGCGCCCCTCGGGTGGCCCTCCTGGAACCCCCGGGCTTCCTGATGCTCAACTACGGGCCCACCACACCCCTGGTCACCGTCCTCGCCCACGTCGGCTACGGCGCCATAGTCGGCGGCTTCACCTCACTCGGCTCAACCTGACCCCCAACCCGACCCTCGGGTTGGGGGCGGTCGAGCCGCTGGGGGGTGGTCAGGTGATGGTGTAGGTCAGGTTCACGAGGCCGTCCGGGAGGGGCCGGACGTCGCGCAGTTGGAGCGTGTGGCGGCGTTCCGTCGTCCCGAACAGGGGCTTGGCCTCACCGGCGATGAGCGGGTAGACGATGAGCCGGAGCTCGTCCACCAGTCCGGCGTCGATGAGGCTCGCCGTGATCCGGGCGCCGCCCATGAGGTAGATGTCCTTGCCGGGCTGCTGCTTGAGCTCCGCGATCTCCTCCACCTTGCGGAGGAAGCGGGTCTGCGGCCACGCGGCCGAGGTCACGGTGCTCGACAGGACGTAGTGCGGGGTCCGCTCGGCGAAGCGGGACCATTCGATCTCGCCCGGGGTGGGGGTGTGGCCGGTCAGCGGGTGGGGCCCCTCCGGCTTGTCCTTGAGCGCGGTCCAGTACTGCTCGTAGCCGGGGTACATGCCCGCCCCGATCACGACCGCGTCCACCTGGGGCGTCAGGCCGTAGTCCTCCGACCAGGCCGGTACCCAGTCCGCGTATCCCTCCGGGCCCTCCACCTGCCCGTCGAGCGAGGTCTTGAAGGCGGCGATCAGCTTGCGCACGTCGTTCTCCCTGGTCGCTTCCGCCGGTGGACTTCACCGGCGGTTCGACCCACCGACGAACAGGGCGCCCGCGCATCTACATTCTCGTCAAGGAACTTCGGGCGAACCCTGGGCATGACGGAGGGGCGCCGTGCAGGAGGGCGTCTAGCCTCGCAGGGCCTCGGCGGCCTGGTCGGCGATGGTCGCGACGATCTCGGCTGCGGACGCCCGGTCGCGGACCAGCCCGGCGCTTTGCCCGGCGTACAGGGCCAGGGCCGTGAGGTCTCCGCTCATGCCTTCGAGTCTGGTTTGCCGGACCGACGGTCGGGCGACTCTTCCGGGGCGGTCGGCTCAGCCGTTCAAGGTGGCCATGAAGGGGGCCGGCCGGCGCTCACCCGCGGCGGCTCCCGGCGGGAACGTCTCGTCCAGGAGCCTGCGGTCCTCCTCGGTCAGTTCGACGTCCAGCGCGGCGGCGTTCTGCTCGACCCGTTCCGGCCGGGTCGTGCCGGGGATCGGGACGGCGTCCGGTACCGAGGCGAGCACCCACGCCAGCGCGACCTGCGCGGCGGTGGCACCGCGGTCAGCGGCGATCCGCTGGACGTGCCCGACCAGTTCGCGGTTGCGGACGAGGCTGTCCCCCTGGAAGCGCGGGTTGGTACGCCGGAAGTCGTTCTCGGCGAGGTCGTCCGGGCCGCTGATGCTCCCCGTGAGGAACCCGCGGCCAAGGGGGCTGTAAGGAACGAAGCCGATGCCCAGCCCGTGCAGTGTCGGGATGACCTCGGCCTCCATGTCGCGGCTCCACAAGGAGTACTCGCTCTGGACGGCCGTCAGCGGATGGACGGCGTGGGCGCGGCGGATCGTGTCCGCCGACGCCTCGCTGAGTCCCAGGCTCTCGGGCCCGTAATGGTCGGAGGTGTCGAAGAAGGTGACACCCAGCTCAAGTGCCCGGTCGATAGTGGCGATGGCGCGCTCCCGCGCGACCGGGCCATAGCCGAATGTCATTCCCATGCAGCCGAGGCCCATGGCGGAAACCTCCGCCCCCTGGCTGCCCAACGCACGCCTCAACATTCGAATACTCCTTGGCTTTGGGGGATGCCGTGCCTCAGGCGGTGGTGGAGGCGCGGAAGCCGGCGACTCTCGAGCCGAAGTCCACCTGGGGGGCCGCGACGAGTAGATCGGCCAACCGCTCCAGCAGGTCCTGCACGTAGGGAGCGGTGAAATGGGCATCGCATGCGGCCTGGTCGACGTACTCCTCGTACACCAGGAAACGGACCTGGTCGTGGCGGACCACCGAGTAGGCGACCGCTCCCGGCTCCCGCGCCGTCCGCTCCGCGACCTCGGCCAGGGCCGCCTCCACCTCGTCGGCCCGGCCGGGAACGGCCTCCAGCCTCGCCATCGCAACCGTCATCGCACTGCCTCCCGTCGTTCGGTCAGTGCCGAGTCTCCGGCCCCTCCGGCAGCGACGGATAGTAAAAATGCGACGTCCCCCGCCCGAGCACCGCCGTCGGGGACTCCCCCGTGATGCGCCGGAACTCGCGGATGAAGTGGCTCTGGTCGTAGAAACCGGCATCCAGCGCGGCGTGCGCATAGTCCGTGCTCCCGCTCAGCAGCAGCGGCCGCACCACCGACCGGAACCGGGCCAGCCGCTGGAACTCCTTGGGCGTCGCGCCGGCGGCTCTGGGGAACGTCCGCTGCAACTGGCGCGTCGTCAGCCCCAGCTCGCTCGCCAACCCGTCCACCCGGGTCGTCCCGGGACGGGTATGAAGCACCCGGACGGCAACGTCCACCCGGGACTCCTCCCGCCCGTGCGAGCGTCGCAACTCCTCCAGCCCGCGGTCCAGCACCCGGGCCCAGGCCGTCGACCGCGACGGCGGGCCCGCCTCTGCGACCTGCTCTACGATCCGGTTTCCGAGGCGTCCCCAGAGCTCCTCGGCGCTCACCACGCGGTCGGCCAACTCCGCGAGTCCCGGCCCGGTGAAGTGGCGCAATGCGCCCGCGCGAAAACGGACGGCGACAAAGCTCGCCTCACCGCGGGGTCTCAGCGACCAGCGTGTGCGGCGCAGGCAGACGGCATGGGCGCGCGGCAGAGGCGCACCGTCCAACTCGACGTCGCCCGCCAGGTGGATCCAGAACTCCGCGCCGGTGCCCGGGAACACCACCGGCAGTTCCGTCGCACCGGCACACCACCAGTAGCGCTCGATCAATCCCCGCAGCGGCGCCGC
This sequence comes from Spirillospora sp. NPDC049024, assembly GCF_040649235.1. Taxonomy (NCBI): domain Bacteria; kingdom Bacillati; phylum Actinomycetota; class Actinomycetes; order Streptosporangiales; family Thermomonosporaceae; genus Spirillospora; species Spirillospora sp. NPDC049024. The sequence continues at coordinate 430,413 of NZ_JBEZFD010000002.1, read as the reverse complement.
CGGCAGCACGCGCCCGATCTGGAGCACCCGCCCAGCCTACCCACCGTCTTCGCCCGCCCACTGGGGCGTGATCAGCGGCGCCCATCGTGTTCCCGGGGCGCTCAGGCGGCGGTGCGCTCCAGCATGTCGTGCATGTAGGCGCGGAAGCGGCGGAGGGTCGGGGGATGGTCCCCGAAGCGGCGTGTGCCCTCCGCGTCGATGAGGCCCACGTGGATGAACCCGTTCACCATCCAGATGATGTTCCAGAAGCCGAGTTCGAGGTCGTAGCCGGGGCGGACCGCGTCCTTGAACATCTCGACCAGGGCGCCGAGCAGCGGCCGGTACAGGCCTTCGACGTCCTGCACGTCGGCCGCGTCCTTGAGCCAGCGGTGCACCCACAGGGCCCGCAGCTCCGGATGGGCGATCGAGTAGTCCAGGTAGCCGTCCACGAGCGTGTGGAGACCGGCCATGTCGGGCGAGATGCGCTCCATCACGCCCCTCATGTATACGGCCTCGGCCCTGGAGTACCGGGTCATCACCTCCAGGTAGAGATGCTGCTTGTCCTCCACGAGACGGCTGACCTGCTGCGCGCTCATCCCGGCGACCGCCCCGATCATCTGCAGCGTGGTGCCGTCGTATCCGAGCTGGACGAAGAGCCTGGCCGCCGCCTCGATGACCAGCTCACGCTCCTCCCCCGCGCCCTCCTGGGCAGCCACAGTCCCCCCTTCCCAGAAACACGCACTCCCGCCCTCGGTCCTTCCCCCCGTCGCCCACGACACCCGCCACCCGGCGTGAAATAACCCTGCTTTGCGGTCATATCTGGACAAGTCCGCATCATCCGCTTGCCCTCGCGCCCGGAGCGCGCCACCGGTCGGGCGGCGCTCTCCGCCCGACCGGGGCGCGTCATCTCATGGGTGGCACCGGGCTCACCGCCTCCGGGTCCCGTCGGGCCCGTCGCGCACGAATGCTCGCATCCGTGGTGGCCCACATCGCATGCGGACGGATGACATCCGCCGGGCCGCGCGTCTCCGCGCGATGGCCAAATGGAAGCCATTTCGCACCGCGTCAGATGTCGACCTGGGAGCCCATGGTGACCGTGCGGTTCTCGGGGAGGCGGAAGTATTCGGCCGGGTCGGCGGCGTTGCGGGCCAGGGCGAGGAAGAGCCTCTTGCGCCACTGGCGCATGCCGGGCGCCCGGGTGAGCTGCGGGGTGATCCGGGACAGGAAGTAGGAGGCGTGGTCGGGGTCGAAACGCAGCTCGGGGACGGGGAGCGCGGCGGCGCGGCGCAGCGCGGCGGGGAGGTCCTGGGGGTCCTGGAACCCGTGGCGCACGGTGACGTGGAGGATGCCGTCGTCGCGGTAGCCGAGGTCGTCGATGCGGAGCTGCTCCTCGGCGGGGACGTAAGGGACGTTCTCCGACACCATCGTGACGATCACGACGTGCTCGTGGACGACGTGGTTGTGCTCGAAGTTGGCGCGCAGGGCGATCGGGGTCGTCGCCTTGTTCGCGTGCGGGAACACCGCGGTGCCCGGTACGCGCCGCGCGCCGGTCCGGTGCAGGCGCTCGATGAACTGCGGCAGCGGCCCCTCCTTGGCCGTGCGGCCGGCGGTGACGATCTCCCGTCCGTGCTCCCAGGTCTTCATCAGCGTGAACACCGCCATCCCGATGAGCAGCGGGAGCCAGCCGCCGTGCGCGACCTTGGTCAGGTTCGCCGAGAAGTAGGTGATCTCCGCACCGCCGATGACGACCCCGGCCGCCACCAGCTTCCAGGCCGCCCACCGCCAGGAGACCCGCGCGACGACCAGGAACAGCGTCGTGGTGATCAGGAAGGTGCCGGTGACGGCCAGGCCGTAGGCGGTGGCCAGCCGCTGGGAGGAGCGGAAGCCCACCATCAGGATCAGCACGCCGGCGAACAGGATCCAGTTGACGGCGGGCAGGTACACCTGCCCGGCCTCGCGCGCCGAGGTGTGCCGGACGCGCAGGTGCGGCAGGAACCCCAGCCGGATCGCCTGGCGCGACACCGAGAACGCACCGGAGATCACCGCCTGGGAGGCGATCACCGTCGCCGCGGTGGCCAGGAGCACCATCGGCAGCCGCGCCCACTCCGGGAACAGCAGGAAGAAGGGGTTCGCGGTGTTCTCCGGGTCGTCGAGGATCAGGGCCCCCTGCCCGAGATAGTTCAGCGTCAGGGCCGGGAAGACGACGGCGAACCAGGCCCGGCGGATCGGCCCCTTGCCGAAGTGGCCCATGTCGGCGTAGAGGGCCTCGGCGCCCGTGATCACCAGGACCACCGCGCCCAGCGCGATGAACGCGGTGTAGGGGCGGTCCAGCATGAAGGCCCCGGCATAGGCGGGCGACAGCCCCCGCACGACGCCCGGCCGCTGGACGACCTCGGCGAGTCCCGCCGCCGCGAGCGCCGCGAACCACGCCAGCATGACGGGACCGAAGAGGCCGCCGACCCGATGCGTCCCCCAGCGCTGCGCCATGAACAGCAGCGTCAGGATCGTCACCGCGACCGGCACCACGACGTGCGACAGCTCGGGGGTGCTCACCTTCAGCCCCTCGACCGCCGACAGCACGGAGATCGCGGGAGTGATCACGCTGTCGCCGTAGAACAGCGAGGCGCCGAACACCCCCAGCGCCATCACCGGGGCCGCTCTCCCCCGCCCGCCCCCGAGGACCCGGCGCACCAGCGCGGCCAGCGCCATCACGCCGCCCTCGCCGTCGTTGTCGGCCCGCAGGATGAGCGTCACGTACTTCACCGACACGATCAGCGTGACCGTCCAGAACACCAGCGAGATCACGCCGTAGACGTCGTCGGTCGTCGGATGGACCGCTCCATGGTCGATCGAGAAGACCGTCTGCAGGGCGTACAGCGGGCTGGTGCCGATGTCGCCGTAGACCACGCCGAGAGCGCCCAGCAACAACACGCCGCGCCCCCGCGCCCAGGACGTGAGGGCGCCGTTCCCGGACGCGGGCGACCCCGGCGTGTCCTTCGCCGTCCGCGGGTCGGTCATGACGCCATACCTACCCCGACGGCGGGTACGGGTGAGGTACCCGGCGGCGGGGCGTTTCCCCTGGTCGCCGGGCTTGGAGATCCACCCCGCGTCCACGAGGAGGCCAGCCGTCCCATGAACGATCTGACGTTCGCCGTCCCGCTGTGGGTCTGGGCCGCGGTCATGGCCGGCATCGTCGCCATGCTCGCCGTCGACCTGCTCGCCCACCGCGACGGCCACGTGATCGGCTTCCGGGAGGCCGCGCTGTGGAGCGGGGGCTGGATCGCCGCCGGCCTGGGCTTCGGCGGCGTCCTCATGCTGTGGCAGGGCGGCGAGGTCGCCTCCACCTACTACGCCGGCTACCTGATCGAGAAGGCCCTCTCGATCGACAACGTGTTCGTCTTCGCGCTCGTCTTCTCGTTCTTCGCCGTCCCGGACGCCTACCAGCACAAGGTCCTGTTCTGGGGCGTGATCGGCGCGCTGGGGGCCCGGCTGGTGTTCATCTTCGTCGGCGCCGAACTGCTGCGGGTGTTCTTCTGGACCGCCTACGTCTTCGGCGCCTTCCTCATCTGGACCGGCTACAAGATGGCCGTCTCCAAGGACTCCGAAGTCCACCCCGACAGGAACCCGGTCGTCCGCGCCGTCCAGAAGATCGTCCCGACCGACCCCCGCTTCCACGGCGACCGGTTCGTCACCCGCGTCGACGGACGGCGCGTCGCGACGCTGCTCCTGGTCGTCCTGGTCGCCGTCGAGGCCACCGACCTGATCTTCGCCGTGGACTCCGTCGCCGCCGTGCTGGCCATCACCACCAACACCTTCCTGGTGTGGACCGCGAACGCCTTCGCCGTCCTCGGCCTGCGGAGCCTCTACTTCTGCCTGTCCGGCCTCCTGCGCCGCTTCGCCTACCTGCACTACGGCCTGGCCGTCCTGCTCGTGTTCGCCGGCGTCAAGCTCATCCTGTCCGAGACGCCCGTCGGCAAGCTCCCCATCCCCCTCACCCTCTCGGTCATCGCCGTCACCATCGCCGTCTCCATCGGCTGGTCCCTCATCGCCACCCGCGGTGGGCCCGACGGAGACCACGATGGACGGGCCCCAGGGTCGCCGGACGTCCCCGAGCCAGGAGCCCGTCCGCCCGGAGACGACCTGTGACCGTGCAAATCGACGGGCGTCAGGCGGTGCCGATCAGGACAAGGCGACCGACAGGTTCCCCAGCGTGGTGCCGGTGTCCGAAGGGCGCGACGCCTTCTCGGCGGTCGAGCGGCGGGCGCGGGCCGCCGCCGACGCGGCGCCGCCGGGTCCCGCTGACGGGGCGCGGCGCAGCCGGTACGCCAGGACGGCGGCGGCCAGCAGCGGACCCCAGATCGGGAACGGGAAGATCAGCAGCGCCATGACCATGCCGACGCCCATGCCGTCGCTCTCCAGCCCGTGCACGACGAAGCCCGGCGCGGCCACGCAGGCCGCCGCGGCGACCACGCCGCCCGGGATCACGGCCATCCTGGGCGGCACGGGACGTCCGCCCACGACCGGGACCCAGCGCGGGAACCGCTCGCCCCACCGGGCGATCAGCCCCAGGGTGAGCACCGTGCCGCCGACCGCGGCCACCCCGAGTCCCGCGCCCTGCATCCGGGTCGCCGGATTGTCCTCGCTGCCCATCAGTCCTATGGGCCACGGGGTCAGCCAGGTCAGCCGGACGAGGCCGTACGTCAGCGGGCACAGTCCCGCCGCGATCGTGGCGATCCGTCCCCATCGGCGGGCGCCCTCGGGGGTCGCCCAGGCCGGAAGACGACCGCCACCGCGCAGAAGCATCGAGCGGCGCAGCAGCCGGTAGGCCAGGAACGCCCAGCCGGCGGTGACGGCCGACATCCCGATGCCCCAGACGAGCCGCAGGTCGTAGTCGGCGAAGCCGTGCCCCACGTTGCGGGCGAACCGGGACACCGAGCCGACGGTGAGGAAGCCGGTCGCCACCCCGACGGCGGCCAGGGCCAGCAGCATCCCGGCGGCCAGGTACCCGACCCGCTGGCGGCGGGCGCAGGCCACCAGGACGGTCGTCAGCACGATCAACGGGCTGGTGAGCGCGAGGGTGTAGGCGAGCCCCACCATCAGCGTGATGTCGGCCATCACCAGGCCGAAGAACAGGGTCTCGGCGAGGGCGATCGCACCGGCGGCGCGCAGCGCGGCGACGCGGGCGCGCCCGCGGGCGGCGAACGCGGTGGCCGCGAGCCCGGCGGCCGAGGCCGCCAGCAGCATCGCGCCCGCCGCCCGGTGCTCGATCAGGTGGGTGACCGACACCGTGACCTTGTCGGCGGAGCCGAACGGATAGCTCGACGGGCGGGCGAACCACAGCGCGCCCACTCCGGCGACGAGCAGCGTGAGCATTCCCGACGCCGCGACCGGCCCTCGGGGCGGCCTCGACTCGCAGGCGTCGTCCTTCTCGGTTTCCATGGCAGGGAGGCTAGAAAGACCTGGCCGGAGCCCGGTTCCCCCTCCAGGGGGAGCCGCCTCCCTCCGGCGAGCGAACCTACCGCCCGGACGGTCGCGAAGTGCTCCACCACGCGTGTCCGAGCCGAGTGCCACAATGCGGACGGCATTTGCAGGAGGTGGGATGGCCGTCCTCATCCACGCCAGTGAGGTGCCTGCCGCGGAGCGGGCGCAGACCTGGCTCGACGTGGTCTGCGACACCCTGGGCCCGCTGGATGTGCGGATGGATCGGGACGTCCCTCTTGAAGGACGGATCGAGGCCGCGCGACTCGGCCCGCTCGGCGTCGGCAGGATCCAGACCTCGACACCGCACAGCGTCCACCGCACGCCCGGGTTGATCAAGCGGGGCGGGCCGGCGCTGTACCGGGTGCTGCTGGCGGCTTCGGGAACGGTGCTGCTCCGCCAGGACGACCGGACGGCGCGGCTGCGCGGCGGCGACCTGGCGGTGTACGACTTCACCCGTCCGTACGAGCTGGTCTACGACTCGACCGTCGAGCTGGCGGTCTTCAGCCTCCCCAGGGAAGCGCTCGCCGTACCCGCCGGCACGCTGCACCGGCTCACCGGCGTCCCGATCCCTGGGGACGGCGGCACGGCGGCCCTCGCCGGGCCGCTGCTGCGCAGGGTCGCCGAGGACGTGGACACCTACCAGCCGGCCAGCGCCGCCCGGCTGGCCACGGTGGTGACCGACCTGCTCACCACGACGGTCGCCGAGCACGCGTCGCAGGCCGACGCGCTGGAGCCGGAGACCCGCGAGCGGGTGCTGCTGCACCGCGTCCACGCGTTCGTCGAGCAACACCTCGGCGACCCCGACCTCAGCCCGGCCCTGGTGGCGGCGGCGCACCACGTGTCCCTGCGCTGCCTGCACCGGCTGTTCGAGTCGCAGGACACCACGGTCGCGGGGTGGATCCGGCACCGGCGGCTGGAACGCTGCCGCCGGGACCTGGCCGACCCGGGCTGCTCCGACCAGTCGGTCGGCACCATCGCCGCGCGGTGGGGGCTGCCCGATCCGGCCCACTTCAGCCGGCTCTTCCGCCGGGCGTACGGGAGGCCGCCGGCCGAGTACCGCAGGGCGTGCCTGGCGCCGGGCGGCTGAGTCCCGCACGGATCGTCAAGTCCCCGGCTCTCAGGTACAAGCCCCGCCGCGCCGCGGTCCGCAGAATCGTGGACGTGGCAGGCCGCATGGCCACGACCTCCGAGAAGGGAACGGAAATGTCCCACACCCTGTTCGTCAACATGCCCGTCAAGGACCTCGACCGGTCCAAGAAGTTCTTCACCGAGCTCGGCTTCGACTTCTTCGGCATGACCGACGACATCGCCTCCGTGGTCATCAGCGAGCGCACCCAGGTCATGCTGCTGGCGGAGCCGACGTTCGCCGGCTACAGCCGCAACCCGGTCGCCGACCCGGCCGAGACCACCGAGGTGATCCTGGTGCTCGGCCTCGACGGCCCCGCGGAGGTGGACGAGCTGTTCGACAAGGCGGTGGCCGCCGGCGCGACGCCCGTCGGCGAGCCGCTGACCGAGGGCCCCCGCTACCAGCGCGGCTTCGCCGACCTCGACGGCCACCAGTGGTCGGCGCTGTGCCTGATCAACCCGGCCGGCTGAGATGGCGGCGATTCCGGCTCCGATCGCCACGGACACCGCGACCTCGGCCGACGGCACGCCGATCGTCTTCGACCGCAGCGGCACGGGCCCCGCGCTCGTCCTGGTGCACGGCGCCCTTGACACGTAGCGACCGATTGGTTTCTATGTCGGCCATGGGCTTCGACGTCATCATCCGCGGCGGCCGCTGGTTCGACGGGACGGGCGCGCCCTCCGCGATCCGCACCCTCGGCATCAAGGACGGCAAGGTCGCCGCCGTATCCGCCGCCGACCTCCCCGCAGAGGGCGCGCGGGTCGTCGACGCGTCCGGCAAGTGGGTCATGCCGGGCTTCATCGACATCCACACCCACTACGACGTCGAGGCCCTCGCAGCGCCGGGACTGGGCGAGTCGGTGCGCCACGGGGTCACCACGGTCGTGTTCGGGTCGTGCTCGCTGGGCACCGTCCACGTCGAGCCCCTGGACGCGGCCGACCTGTTCAGCAGGGTCGAGGCCGTGCCGCGCGAGCACGTCCTGTCCATCCTGGGACGGCACCGCGACACCTGGGGCTCGGCCGCCGAGTACATCGCGGCGCTCGAAGACCGGCCGCTGGGCCCGAACGTCACCGCGTTCCTCGGCCACTCCGACCTGCGCGCCGCGGTGATGGGGCTGGGCCGCTCCACCGACGCGAAGGCCGCCCCGACCGGCGCCGAGCTGCGCAGGATGGAGCTGCTGCTGGTCGACGCCCTGCGCGCCGGGATGATCGGCATGTCGGAGATGCGCAACCCCTGGGACAAGCTGGACGGCGACCGCTACCGCTCGCGCACCCTTCCCTCCACCTTCGGGACCCGCGCCGAACGCCGCCGCCTCTACCGCATCCTGCGCAGCTCCGGGCGTGTCCTGCAGTCCATCCCGAACCTCAACCTGCCCGTCTCCCTGATCCCCGCGCTGCTGTCCTCCATCGGACGGGGCGGCACGAAGCCGCTGAAGACCAGCTACCTGACCGCCGCCGACGTCAAGGCCAACCCGTTCCTCATGCACATCATGGGACCGCTGGCCCGCGCGGTGAACCGGCTGGGCGGCGACTTCCGCTGGCAGCACCTGCCCGTCCCGTTCCAGGTGTTCGCCGACGGCATCGACCTGGTGGTGTTCGAGGAGTTCGGCGCCGGCGCCGCCGCGCTGCACCTGAAGGACGAGATCGAGCGCAACGCCCTGCTGCGGGACGAGGCCTACCGGCGGCGCTTCCGGCGGGAGTACGAGAACCGGTGGACGCCGCGCGTGTGGCACCGCGACCTGTACGACGCGCACATCGTCGACTGCCCCGACGCGTCCGCCGTCGGCAAGACGTTCGGGCAGGTCGGCGACGAGCGCGGAGTGCACCCGGTCGACGCCTTCCTGGACCTGGTGGTCGAGCACGGTCCGAAGGTCCGCTGGCACACCACCATCTCCAACCACCGGCCCGAGGCCCTGAACCACCTCAGCTCCCTGCCCGAGGTGCAGATGGGGTTCTCCGACGCCGGGGCCCACCTGCGCAACATGGCGTTCTACAACTTCCCGCTGCGGCTGCTGCGCCGCGCCCACCACGAGGGCTTCATGACGATCGAGCGGGCCGTCCACCGGCTCACCGGCGAGCTGGGCTCCTGGTACGGGCTGGACGCCGGGTTCCTGCGCGAGGGGGATCGCGCCGACCTCGTCATCGTCGACCCCGACCACCTGGGTCCGGAGCTCGACCAGGCGCAGGAGGCCCCGGTCGAGGCGTTCGGCGGGCTGCGGCGCATGGTCAACCGCAACGACGCCACGGTCGTGGCGACGTTCGTCGCGGGCACCCGGATCTTCGGCGCGGGCGAGTACGCCCCCGAGCTCGGCCGCCGCCGCACCGGCCGCTTCCTGCGGGCCGGCGAGCCGCGCGGCACCGTCGACCCCCGGACCCTGCCGGGCCCGGCTGCTATCGTCGGCTGAGTGGACGCCCAGCAGCCCGTCCGGCGGCGCACGCAGCGCGAACGCAAGGAGGCGACCGTCACCCGGCTGCTGGACGCGACGATCGCGGCCGTCGCCGAAGTCGGCTACGCCGGCACCTCGGTGGGCGAGGTCTGCGCCCGCTCGGGCGTCTCGCGCGGCGGGCTGTTCCGCCACTTCGGGTCCCGGCTCGACCTCGTCGTCGCCGCGGCCGAGCGGGTCGCCGCCCACCACCTCGAAGCCGCCGCCGACCACCTGGCCGCCGCGCCGCCGTCGGACCTGCGCGCCGCACTGGAGTGGATGCGCGGCCGCCACCGCGACCGCGAGAACGTCGTCTGGTTCGAACTGATGGTGGCCGCCCGCACCGACGCCGCGCTGCGCGCCCGCCTGTCCCCCGTCGCCGAGCGCTTCTTCGCCGACATCACGCGTCTCGCCCGCCGGGTCCCCGCCCTGGCCGACTTCCCCGACGAGACCCTCCACCTGCTCGTCTCCTCCGCGCGCAACCTCCTCGACGGCGAGACCATCTCCCGGACCCTCGTCCCCGAACCCGCCGTCGAGGACGCCCGCCTCGACTTCCTGGCCGACTTCGCGCAGTTCCTCGCCGTCCGCCGGACCCGCGTCCCCAGCCTGTGAGCGCCGGCGGCGCGTGACCGGACAACCGGTTCCCGGCGCGCCACAACGGTCGGTTGTGCGCGCCTAGGGTGAACCGGTGGACACCGAGGCATTGCGATCGTTCGTCCGGGCGGCCGAGCTCGGGCAGCTGGGACACGCGGCCGACGAGCTGGGCGTGACGCAGCAGGCGGTCTCCAAGCGGATCGCCGCCCTGGAGCGCGATCTGGAAGTCCGCCTGTTCACGCGTACCGCGCGAGGGGTGGAGCTGACCCTCGACGGCCAGGCGTTCCTCCCCCACGCGCGGAGCGTCGTCGCCGGTGTGGAGCGCGCCGTCACCGCGGTCAGGCCGGGGGCGCGCGCCCTTCGCATCGACGTCCTCGGCTTTCGGAGCGCGCAGGCCGTCGTCCTGCACGAGTACTGGCGGTCGCATCCCGGGACCGACCTCGACGTGGTGACCCTCCGGGTCGACGACCCGCGCGCGGCGGTCGCCGCCATCGAAGCCGGCGAGATCGACGCCTCGTTCCGCACCGTGACCGACCCGGCCGCCCTGCCGTCCGGCGTGCGGATGATCCGGGCGTTCGACTCCCCGCTGGAACTCCTCGTCGGCCCGGGCCACCCGCTCGCCTCCGCGCGGGAGCTGACCCCGGCCCGGCTGCGCAAGCACCGGATATGGGTGCCGGGCATCGCGCCCCGAAGCGAGTGGGGAGAGTTCTACGACCAGCTCACCGCCCGATTCGACCTGCGCATCGACGCGGCGGGCCCGCACTTCGGCGACGAAGTGCTCCTGGACGTCCTCGCGGACTCCGCCGACGTCGCCACCCTCGTCGGCGCCCGGGACCGCTACATCTGGCCGGCGAGCTACGACCTGCGCCGCATCCCCATCATCGAGCCGGCCCTCGCGTACCCGCTCTCGCTCATCCTCCCCAGAACGAACCCCCACCCGGGACTACGCGGAATCATCGCCCACCTCAGAACGCTGCCGAGCCTCCCCGACCCGGTCTGGCTCCCCTCCTGGGCCCCTCAGGAGGCGTCACAAGAGCTCGCCTGACGAAGGCGACCCGGCCGACCGCTGATGGCGGCCTCCCTTGAGCCCCATCTCACCGATTCACCAGAAGGGATCGCGGCATGCCCAGCGACCGCCTCATGCGCATCCACAGCGCCGAGTTCAAGGCCATGGCCGAGAGGGTCCTCCGGGCCACCGAGCTCACCTCCCGCCTGAACGTCCTGCCCTTCGAGGACGAGGCGGGCAAGGCCGAACTGTTCGAACGGATCCTCGGCAGGCCGCTGCCCGCGGGCGTCACGATCTACCCGCCCTTCTACACCGATCACGGCCTGCGCCTGGACCTCGCGGAGCGCGTGTTCGTCAACCAGAACTGCACGTTCCTGGACTACGCCGGAATCCGCCTCGGCGAGCGCGTGATGGTCGGGCCGAAGGCCACGTTCATCACCGCCGGCCATCCGGTCGATCCCGGGGAGCGGCGGGAATGGCTGACCGGCGCGCCGATCGACGTGGCGGAGAACGTGTGGATCGGCGCGGGCGCCACCATCCTGCCCGGCGTCAGCATCGGCCGGGACTCGGTGGTCGCCGCCGGAGCGGTCGTGGCCGACGACGTCCCGCCCGCAACCCTGGTGACCGGCCCGAAAGCGACCCTGAACCGCCAGTGGTGACCGCGGCGGGACCAGGCCGGGGACGGCATGCGTGGAAATCGACCCGTGAGTCCCGTTAGGGTCGTGGCTTGGTGAGCCGGGAAGTCTGGTCGGCGCTGCGTCCGCCATTCCCGAGAGAGCCCCGGTATGACCAACCTTCTGCTCGCCTTCTCCGCCATGCTGCTGCTGGCGGTGCTGGTGTCCAACCTCGCCCACCGCACCGTGCTGTCGACGGCGGCGCTGTTCCTGGTCGGCGGGTTCCTGCTGGGCGACGGCGTCACCGGCGTCATCACTCTGAAGCCGGGCGACACGCTGGTGTCCGAACTGGCCGAGCTGGCGCTGTTCGCCGTCCTGTTCACCGACGGCATGCACGCCGGCTGGCAGGACCTGCGCAGCGCCTGGCGGCTGCCCGGCCGCGCCCTCGGCTGGGGACTGCCCCTCACGCTGCTCGTCACCGCGCTCTTCGCGCACTACGTCGTCGGGCTCGGCTGGGTGGAGTCGCTGCTGATCGCGGCGATCCTCACGCCGACCGACCCGGTGTTCGCCGCCGCGCTGGTCGGCAACGACAAGGTGCCGCCGCGGCTGCGCCACCTGCTGAACGTGGAGTCGGGCGTCAACGACGGGCTCGTCCTGCCGTTCGTGGTGCTGTTCCTGGCGATCGCGCGGGGCGAGGAGAGCCTGCATCTGGGTGAGCTGGGCGCCGAGCTGGCAGGCGGCGTGGCCATCGGCGTGGCGATCCCGTGGGCCGCGATCATGCTGGTGCGGACCCGGTGGTTCGCGATCGCGCCCAAGTACGAGCCGCTCAACGCCGTGGCCATCGGGCTGCTCGTGCTGGCCACCGCGCAGGCCACGCACGGCAACCTGTTCCTGGCCGCGTTCGCCGCCGGCGTCACCGTCGCGACCGTCGGGCACCGCCACCGCGAGGCGTTCGAGCAGTTCGGCGAACTGGTCGCGGAACTGCTCAAGCTCGCCGCGCTGCTGGTGTTCGGCGCGCTGCTGTCCCCCGCGTTCCTCGGCGACGTCGGCTGGACCGGCTGGGCCTTCGCCGTGCTCGCCCTGGTCGTCGCGCGCCCGGTGGCGATCTGGGTGTCCTTCCTCGGCTCCGGGCTCACCGCCCGCGAACAGGGCGCGGTGATGTGGTTCGGGCCCAAGGGCTTCGCCTCGGTCGTCTACGGCCTGCTCGTCCTGGAGTCCGGCATCCCGGCCGGCGAAAAGATCTTCCACCTCGTCGGCGTCACCATCACCCTGTCGATCCTCGCGCACTCCTCCACCGACATCGTCGTCGCGCGCGGCTTCGACGAGGAGCGCGAGGTGCCCGCCTGGTTCGGCAAGGCCCGCGCCCGCCTCCGGCGCCCCGCCCCCGCCGAAGGCGTCGGATCCGACGAAGGCGGTGCCGGACCGGCCGCCGAGTCCGGGGCGGATCGCGAGCCCTCTCCCTGATCAGGAGCCGCGACCGGGCACCTCAACGGGTCGTGCGGAGGGTCGTTTCTATCGCGGTGAGTTTGTCGGCCAGGTGGAGGAGGGCGCCGACGGACGGGTCCTCGGTGCTGCCCGCGAGGGTCTGGGCGCGCCGGTAGGCGGCTTTGATCTCGGTCCAGCGCTCGGCCTCGGACGGGGTGAGGGCGCCCTGGAGTTCGGCGAGCTTGAGGAGGTTGGCCTCCGCGTCCGAGGTGAGGGTCTGGGACTCGGCCCGGTAGTGGTCGTCGATGACCGCTTGCAGTTCCGTGTCGTCCATGACCGGGAGGATGCGTTCGGCGAGCTTGTTCATGTCGCGGTAGGAGCCCTGGAGGCGGAACGGCGGTTCGGTGCGGGACGAGTCGTCCTGGGCGGCGGAGGCTATGTAGGCGCGGTTGACCGTCAGGACCACCTGCTGCGCGCGGTGGAGCTTGGCCAGCACGGACAGGATGTCGTCCAGCTCGGCTTGGGAGTACGGGTGGGACAGGCGGTCGGGGTGGACGGTCTGGTCCCCCGCCGCCAGGCGGACGAGCAGTTCGATGTCACCGCGGTCGCGGCCTCCAAGGGGCGCGAGGACGGGGTTCGAGGTCAGGGCGTTCTCGATGTAGCTGAGCGCGAACAGTTCGTCCTTGCCGGACAGGACGTCGCCGAGGTTCCACACGTCGGCGCGGTTGGCGAGCATGTCGGGGATGCGGAAGCGGCGGCCCGACTCGGTGTAGGGGTTGCCCGCCATGCAGACGGCGAAGCGCTTGCCGCGCAGGTCGTAGGTGCGTTCGGCTCCCTCGATGCGGCGCTGGGCGTCGCAGAGCGGGATGAACTTCTGCAGGAGCTCCGGCGAGGTGTGCTGGATGTCGTCGAGGTACAGCAGGACGTTGGTGCCCATGTCGAGCGCGAAGTTGATCTTCTCGACCTCGCGGGCGGCGGTGGCGTCCGGGGCCTTGGCCGGGTCGAGGGACGTGACGCCGTGGCCGAGCGCCGGGCCGTCCACCTTGACCAGGGCCAGGCCGAGGCGGTCGGCGACGTACTCCATCAGGGTCGTCTTGCCGTAGCCGGGCGGTGAGATGAGCAGGAGCAGCCCCATCTGGTCGGCGCGCTCGCCGTCGCCCGCGGCGCCCAGCTGCTTGGCGAGGTTGTCGCCGATGAGAGGGAGGTAGACCTCGTCGATGAGGCGGTTGCGGACGAACGCGCTCATCGTGCGGGGCCGGAGGCCGGCCACTCCCAGGCGCTTCTCCTCGGCCGCGACCAGCTCGTTCCGCTTCCGCTGGTAGGCGCGGAACGCGGGGACCCGCTCGGTGCGGAAGCGGTGCGTCCTGGTGAGGAGCTCGTCCAGGCGCAGGTCGAGCCGGCGGCCGGTGATCCGCGGGTGGCGGCCGAGCAGGTCGTCGACGGTGGCCGCGAGCGCGGCCGGCGAGTCGTACCGGGCGGACGGGCACAGCAGCATGGACACGGCCTCGGGCAGGTCGGCCGGGTCGCCGTCCGCCCCCGTCCCGAGGTAGGCGGAGAGCCACGCCTCGGCGAGCTGCCGGCGTGCGGCGAGGGTGCCCGCGCCGCGCAGGTCCTCGTCCAGGGGGACGTCGCCGAGCGCCTGGGTGAAGTCCTTCAGCAGGGTGCGGGCGCCCTGGCTCGTCACGAAGCCGTCCGGGGCGGTGGCGAGCTCCTCGACCAGGTACTCGGCGGCGAGCGGGTCGGGGGCGGGCATGGCGTCGCGGTCGGCGAACGCCTCGATCGCCGAGCGGAGTTCCTCGGTCAGCCCGGTGAGGGCGCCGGGACGTCCGAACGCCTCGCGGGCGCGGACGAGCGACCGGGCACGGACCGTCCACGTCGCGCGCTCTGCCTCGTCGGGGCCGTGCGTCCAGAAGAGCTGGGCGGCGGCGCGGGCCTCGCCCGGGTAGCGCAGGAGGCCCGCCTCGGTGTGCAGGCGCAGGAGCGCCTCCAGGATGCGGGCGGCGTCGTGGTCGTGGACGCCGCGCTCGTATCCCTCGTCGTAGCGGTCGGCGGCGGTCTCCCGGACGAGGGCGAGCAGGCGCCCGTCGGCCGCGGCCCGGCGCAGGTCGCCGGGGTCGGCGCCGGCGAGGAGCGACGCCGCCAGGTACTCGGCGCGGTAGGTCTCCGCCGTCTCCGAGACGAGGCTCTGGCTCCAGAAGGGGCGGGTCGCGGCGAAGTCCGCGTCGTGGACGGGCGCGCGGTAGTCGGTCCCGGTGATCGTGAAGGCGACCGTGTCGCGGTGCGGGACGAGGGTCAGCTCGATCGGACGGGTGTTGACCGCGAACCGGTGGCGTCCGAGCCGGATCGTCCCGCCGCCGTCGCCGTACAGGTCGAGGCGGTCGCGCAGGGCGCGGCCGGCCTCCTGGCGGGCGGCGTTGAGGCGGCCGTCCAGCTCCTCGGCGCGGGCGGCCTCGCCCAGGGCGCGCAGCTCGTCGGCGATCGCGCGCAGCCGGCGCACCATGGCGTCGGTCGTGAAGTAGGCGGTGACCTCGGCGGGGGACGCGAGCGCGGCGGCGCGGCGGCGGACACCGGACAGGATCCGGTCGGCCGAGTCGGTGAGCCGGTCGCCGCGGCGGGCGCGCTCGTCCAGGAGCGTCTGCTTGCGGGAGGTGAACGCCTCGTTGAGCTCGGTCCGCTTCGTCTCCAGCTCGGCAAGGAACTCCTCCGGCTCGGCGAAGCGGGCCTGGAGCGTCTCCAGGCGGAGCAGCAGGCGGCCGAGCTGCGCGTCGCAGTCCTCGGGGGTCGCCGCCGCGGCGAGGGCGCCGGCGATGGCCTGGTCCAAGAGGCCGAGTTCGGCGGCGAACGCGGCGCTTCCCTCGCGGGCGAGGAGCTCGCGGCGGCGGTCGTCGAGGACGGCGCGGGCCCGGTTGAGGCCGCCGAGCACCTCGCCGACGCGCTCCAGGATCGCGGTCCGCGCGGTCGCGTCGGTGACGTCGAGGTCGCCGACGACCTCGGTGACGACGTCCAGCCCCTCGTTCTGGGCGTCGAGGAGGGCGGCCAGCGGCGCGGCGTCGGCGGCCGTCCCGATGGCGCGCGCCGCCTCGGCGATGCGCTCGACCTCGGCGTGGTAGCCGGTGAACGCGTCCTCGCCCTGGAGGTACTCGACGGCCTGCCGCGCGGCCTCGTCCAGCTCCGCCCGGACGTCGTCCGAAAGCTCGTCGATCCGGGCGGCGTCGGCGTAGCGGAGGTCGCGGAGCGTCTCCAGGTGCCCCTGGGCGCGGCGGAACTCCGCCAGGCGGGAGACCCAGCCGTCCGCGCTCTCCGGTTCCTCGGTCCGCGCGCGGCGGATCAGGGCGGCGAGTCGCTCGCCCGCCTCGGCGACGGCGGCGGCCGCCTGCCCGGTGAGCGCGCGGACCTTCTCGTACTCGTCCAGGACCTGGCCCGCGGTGGAGCGGACTTCGGCGAGCGGCGCGGCGAGGTCCCCGAGGCGGTCGTCGCCGAGCCAGGGGTACAGGTCCGCCGCGCGCGTGCACGCGGCGATCAGCGCCTCGAACACCCGGCCGGACGGCGACGTCTCCGCCGCCATCCGGGTGATCGACAGGCACTCGGAGACGCCGCGCACGAGGTCGGCGTTCCCGACCCGCTCCAGCGGGCCCGTGCCGACGGGCTGCGCGGCGGCGTGCGCGTCGGACACGAACGGGGTCGCCCAGATCTGCATCGGGTGGACGCGGGACGGCTCGTCGGAGAGCGCCCGCATGACCACGAGCGTCCCGTCGTCGAACAGCGAGTACCCGTGGCAGGTGATCGGCGTCGCGACCTGCTTGCGGATCACGTTGTAGGGCAGCAGCAGCGACCGGCCGTCCTCCCGCGAGTGGAAGACGTACAGGACGTCCTCTCCGTTGGGAGAGCGGACGACCCGCTCGTACTCCAGGCCCGGGACGTCGGTGTCGAACGTCTTCGCGGCGCCCGTGTCGAGGTGGTAGCCGCCGGGGAAGATGATCCCGTGGTCGTCCGGCAGCCGGCGGCACGCCTGCGCGATCCCGTCGAGCCGCACGACCTCCTTGGTGCGGACGTTGAACACCAGGTGCCGCCACGCGGACTCGTTGTACGGCCTGATCCGCAGCAGGACCAGCGCCCCGACCCGCGCGTGCAGGACGTCGGCGTCCGCGAGCGACTGGAGCGGCTCGTCCACCGGCTCGGAGTAGATCCCCTCGCCGGTCCCGGTGTTGTCCTCGATCTTGACGGTGAGGGTCCCGCCGATCGTCTCGACGAACACCTCGCCCTCGATCGAGATGTGCGGGTGCCGCCCGGCGACGTGGTCGTCCCGGGTGGTCTCCACCCAGTCGACGTCGTGCGCGGGTGGGAACGCGTGGTCGCGCTCGCCCTGGTTGTCCTCGTAGGCGACGCCGCCGTCCGGCGCGGTCCGCCACCGCAGGACGCGCAGGTCCGACAGGCGCGGACCGGTCTGGAAGACGGCGAGCAGCCGCCCCTCCACCAGGCGCAGCTGGAGCAGCCGCGCCTGCCGGTAGTACCGGTACATGTCGGCGAAGTCGCGCAGGAAGCGCGGGTCGTCCAGCAGGCCCGGCACGGCCTCCGGCCCGGTCTGGACGAACCGGACGCCCTCCTCTCCGCGCGTGAAACGGTGCAGCGAGAAGACGTCGACGACCGTCGTCTCGGGCTTCAGCCCGAGGAAGGCGTTGCAGCCGAAAAGCATCACCCCGCCGAGCGCCACCACGTCGCGGGGCACGCTGTTGTGCGCCGTGCGGATCCGCTCGGTGCCCGCGAGCCGCAGGTCCGAGCCGCCGAAGACCTCCAGCCGCCGGGCGTTGAGCGCCTCCGCGCGGCGTGCCAGCTCGCCGGCGTGCCCGGCGAGCCGCGCGCGCAGCACCTCGTACGTGCCGTGGTCCGGCTCCGCGTGCCGGTTCACGGCCGCGCCGGGCTCTGTCATGTCCACGCCCACCTGCCTCCCGTTCGTCTACCGCGACGCGTGCCGAACCCCGACCTCGTCCAAGCGGTCCGTCCTGCGGCGAGCCGCCGTCCGGCGGCTCGCCGCGCGTGTCAGCGGGCCGCGGCGCCGACGGTCAGATCGGTGCCGTTCGGCGCGGCCTTCGGCAGCGGGGCGTCGGCGACGCCCAGGCGGCGCGCGGTGTCCAGGAGGTCCTGGAGGCCGGCGGTGTCCGGGCCGCCCGTTCTGATCAGGCGCAGCAGGAGCGCCGAGAGGGTCAGGTCCCGCACGCCGCCGGTGTCGACCGCGCCGAGCACGCGGGACAGGTCCTCGGTGAAGCTCGCCGAGCCGTCCAGCCACGGACCCGCCACCGCCCGCGCGATCTCGGAGTTCTGAACGAAGCCGTCCACGCTCCTGCCGAGGGCGACCGACCCGACCAGGCGGTCGAAGAAGACCGAGTCGCCGCCGACGATGCTGATGTCGGCCTGCTCCAGCCCGGTGGCGAGGACGGTGGCCTGCGCCTCCGCGACCTTCTGCTGCACCTCGATGCCGGCCAGCCGGACGTCCTTCTCCGCCTCCAGGCGCAGCCGGTACTCCTCGTGCTGGCGGGACGCCTCGTCCAGCGCGGCCATCGCGCCGGCCTTCTCGGTCAGCCCCTCCGCCTCGGCCTTCAGGCTCTCGCGGATCCGGTCGGCCTCGGCCATGGCCTTCTCCCGCGCGACCGCGGCCTCGGCGCGCCCGACCTTCTCGATGGCCTCGGCGTCGCGCTCGCGCACCTGGACCTCGGCGAGCCCGGCCGCGGCGGCCTCCGCGCGGAGCCCCTCGGCCAGCCTGATCTTCGCCTGCGCGTCCAGCTCGGCGGTCTCCTGCCGGGCCTGCGCCAGCGTCAGCTCCTCGCGGGCGCGGTGCGCGGCGGCCGCCTCCGCCGCCTCGGCGGCCTTGATGTCCTTGACCAGGTTCTCCTGCGCCTCCGCCTCCGCGTGGATGATCACGGACTGGCGGGCGCGCTCGGCCTCCTCGACCGCGCGGAGCCGCTTGATGGCCTCCTCCTGCTCGGCGACCGTCCGCTCCACCGCGATCCGCTCGCGGACGACGTTCGCGATCTCCCGCTTCTCCGCCTCGACCTCCTTGTCGGCCGCGATGCGGGTCAGCTGCGTCTCGCGCTCGCGGGCGATGACCTCCAGCAGGCGGTCCTTCTCGATCCGCTCGCTCTCGATCGCGAGGACCCGCTCCTTGTTCTTCGCCGCGACCGACACCTCGCGGTCCCGGTTCTCGTTCTGGACGCCGAGCTGCTCGTCGGTGCGCAGGTGCGCGGCCTGCGCCCGCAGCCGCTCCTCGGCCTTGACCCGCTCGATCTCGGCGGCCTCGCGGGCCCGGACGGTCTCGACCTCGCGCTCCTGCCGCAGCTCGGCGTCCGCCTGCCGGCGCTCCAGCTCCAGGATCGCCTCGCGCGCCTCCACGTTCTGGCGCGTGATCTCCTTCTCCTCGTTGCGGGCGTGCTCGTTGGTGCGGACGTGCTCGATCGCGGTCAGCTCGGTGATCTTCCGGATGCCCTGGGCGTCGAGGATGTTCGACTTGTCCAGGGAGAGCAGGGACGTCTGCTCCAAATGGTCGATGGCGGCGTCCTCGAGGCTGTAGCCGTTCAGGTCCGTCCCGATGACGCGGATGATGTGGTCGCGGAACTCGTTGCGGCGGGTGTAGAGGTCGGCGAAGTCCAGGTGCTTGCCGACGGTCTTCAGGGCCTCGGAGAACTTGGCGGCGAACAGCTCCTGCAGCGTCTCCTGGTTGCTGGCGCGCTCGGTGCCGATCGCCTGCGCCACCTTGATCACGTCCTCGACGGTCTTGTTGACGCGGACGAAGAACGTGATGCGGATGTCGGCGCGGATGTTGTCCTGGCAGATCAGCCCGTCCCGGCCGGTCCGCTCGATCTCGATCGTCTTGACCGAGATGTCCATGAGCTCCGCCCGGTGCAGGACGGGCAGGACGATCGCCCCGGTGAAGGTGACGTCGACCTTCTTGAGCTTGGAGATGATGAGCGCGCGGCCCTGGTCGACCTTGCGGAACAACCGGGTCACCATGAGCACGAGGCCGAGGGCGACGAGCAGCGCGAGAGCGAGGAGCACACCGGCTCCTATCGTGATGGTGTCCATCGAGATCCCTGTCTGCCAGAGGGGATGAGAACGCGGGGGCCGGGCGGGGCCCGGGAGTCCTAGCGGAGGCCGGGGGCCGTGTCGTACGGCATGACCCAGAAGAAGCGGCCGTCCGGATCGATATCGAAGATCAGTGCGGTGCTGCCGGTGGTGAGGCCGGTGCCGGCCGCGGCGCCCGCCACGGGCACGTCCATGGCGTGCTGCCGCACCTGGACGATCGCGGACGAACCGTCCGGGGCGGTGACCTCCGCCTGGCCGAAGTCCGGCCCGACCTGCCCGGTGCGGATGACGCACGGCAGGCCGACGAAGTCGCGCAGGGACGCCTCGGCCCGGCCCTGGAAGACGCGCCGCAGCGGCAGGACCGCCGCCCGCGTCCCGATCCAGGCGACGACCAGGGCGAAGGGCAGGACGAGCGCCCGGAGGACGGCGCCGTCCAGCAGCGCCGAACCGGCCAGGCTGACGAACCAGGCGAGGCCGACGAGCACCGACAGCACCACCGTCGCCGGGACGCCCCCGAGCCCGAGCGGTGCGAGGTGCTCTGCGGCGAACCCGTCCTCGGCGCCGGCGCCGGCCCCCGTGTCGGCATCGGCGCCGGCGCCGAGGAAGTCCACTCCGAGGCCGCCGAGCAGGACGAGCGTCCAGTACCCGGCCACGACCAGGAGAGAGAAACTGAAAAGCGCGGTCGGAAAACCGAGCGCGACTTCGACGAATTCGCCCATTGAATGCACGCTTCCGCATCGAGACGGCATGAACTGCGGAAGGGCGCACCGCTACGGCCGCCCGACCGTGAGGAAAGGCTTCGTCAAGCGAAGAAGGGGACCAGCTCAGCTATCCAGGAAGGCGTGCGCCCAGAACACCCGGAAGAAGACGGGGGGCACGTCGCGGCTCGGAGCGCCACGGCGCCGCGGAGCCGCCGGAACGAGAAAGTGCCGGGGAGTCATAGACCCTCCTGATCGGAGACGTATCCTGTCTCGCCGACCAGGCTTCCCGGCACACCGAGAGACACTTTAACTCATTTGCCGGGCTAACGGAAGCCTTTTACCCCGGACTCGGGCTTCGCGCCCGTCCGCCGGCAGGGAAGCCCGTTAATGGCGGCCGACCCCGGACACCGTTTCCCGTAAACCCCGGCCGCTATTTGCTACAAGTGTCGTAGGCCGGGACGGCCCCTTCGCGCCGGGGCGGGCGCGGGAGGACGAGGATGCGGCCGAGGCAGGCCAGGAGCAGGCCGAGCGCCCAGCCCGCGACGGCGCCGGTCGGCCAGTGGTACCCGAGCGTGACGACGGCGACCGCGACACCCGCCGCCATGGCGTGGGCGGCGGCGAGGTGCCGCAGCGGCCCGCCGAGCAGGACGTCCAAGGTCACCGCCACCGCGACCAGTGCGGCGACCGCCGCGAGCGCGTAGGGCGGCCTGCCGTCTCCCGTTCCGGACGCCTTCACCGGCATGTGGCCGGCACCTCCCCGGGGTTTGCTACTACGTTTGTAGCAGTTGGACTAGGGTCGGTGGAGACGGCCGACGAGCGGAGGATGACGATGCCTTTCTGGGACAAGCTGCGCGAGTCAACCCAGACCATGCAGACGCAGCTGCTCAGTAGGAAGAACGAACTGAAGAGCGGAGCGTTCCGTGACGCGAGCATGGCGATGTGCGCGCTCGTCGCGGCCGCCGACGGCAGCGTGGACCCGTCCGAACGGCAGCGCACCGCGTCCCTCATCGCCTCCAACGAGGTGCTGCAGAACTTCCCGGCCGACGACCTGCAGCGGCGGTTCAACGACTACGTGGCCAAGCTCACCGCCGACTTCGACTTCGGGAAGGTGGCGGTGCTGCAGGACATCGGCAAGACCAAGAAGAGGCCGGCCGAGGCGCGCGCCGTCATCCAGATCGGCATCGTGATCGGCGGCGCGGACGGGCACTTCGACCAGAGCGAGAAGGCCGTCGTCCGCGAGGCCTGCTTCGCCGTCGGCCTCGACCCCGCCGAGTTCGAGCTCTGAGGGGCGGCGCGGCCCGTCAGCGGAACGCCAGCACCGACAGCAGGAACGACACGAGGACGTGGTCGAGCTGGAGGGTCGCGGCGGTCAGCGACCCGGTGACGACGCCGTTGCCCATGAACAGCAGCGGGCCGGTGACCGTGTTCTTGGCCGGGGGCGTGCCCATCAGCGCCTCGACCCGTTCGACGACCCCGGACTCGGCGAACGCGCTCAGCGGTCCGGGGTCGCGCGGCTGCGCGAGGGCGACCTTGGCGATCGTCCGGGCGACGGCGGCGCGGTCGCCGGTCGCCTCCGCGGCGTCCTCGTCCGCCCACCGCTCCGTGGCCAGCCGCAGCCGGGCGGCGAGGGGGCGCAGCGGCGGCAGGACGGCCGAGGCCAGCGCCCCGGCGGCGAGGTAGCGGTGGTGCCGGTGCCTGAGGTGGGAGCTCTCATGCTCGAAGACGACGTGGAGCTCCTCGGCCGTCAGCTTCCGCAGCAGGCCCCGGGAGACCAGGACGCCGCCGCGGCGGCCGGGGACCGCGACGGCGATCGGGACCTCGGTGTCGAGCGGCTCGCGGGCGTCCGCCCGCGCGGCGCGGAGCGCGGCGGCCCCCCGGGCGGCGGCCCTGCCCGCGGCCGCCAGCCCGGCCGCCGACAGCACGGCCGCCGGGACCCCCACCGCGTCCGGGACCGGCCGGTCGTCCCCGAACAGCGCCCACTCGGGGACGTGCGCCGCGGCGGCGGGCGCCAGCGTCGCCGCGTAGTTGACGGCCACGAAGAAGCCGGTGCCGAGCGCGGCCACGCCGGTCAGCGCCCCGGTGGTCGCCAGCAGCCGCGCCGACCAGGACGGGTGGAGCCGCGACGGCGCCTTCGCCAGCACGGCGCTCAGCGTCAGCATGATGGCGAGGGGCAGGAAGGTGTACCAGTTCACCCGCCGGCCTCCGGACGGTCGAGGAACTCGCGCAGCTTGCGCGCCTCCTCGGCGCTGAGCGACCGCGCGAACCGGTTCAGCACGTTGCCGGGGTCGCTGGCGTGCCGCAGGTGGTCGCGCATGCGCCCCGCCACCAGCTCGGACTCGTCGACGGCGAGCCGGTACCGGTAGTGCCGGCCCGTCCGGGTCCGCGAGACCAGCTTCTTCTCGTGGAGCCGGTGCAGGATCGTGTTCACCGTCGTGTAGGCGGGGTCGCCGTCCAGCCGCTCCACCAGTTCGGCGGTGCTGGCCGCCCCGCCGAGCCCGGCCAGCGCGGCGAGCACCTCTGCCTCCAACTGCCCGAGCGGCCTGCGCCCCACCGTCCTCAGCCCCCTTTCCGCAGCACGTCCGGCTCGAGGTAGACGAGCCGGGCGATCGGCACCGCCGCGCGGATGCGGGCCTCGGCGTCGTTGATCGCGTCGGCGACCTCCCGCGCGTCGTCCTGGAGGTCGACGGCGACCTTCGCGGCGACCAGCAGCTCGTCCGGCCCGAGGTGCATGGTGCGCATGTGGATCACGGCGGGGACGTCGCGGCCCTCCAGGATCGCCTGCCTGATCAGCCGCACGTGCTCCGGGGTCGCCGACTCCCCGATGAGCAGGCTCTTGACCTCGGTGGCCAGCACGATCGCGATGGCCGCCAGCAGCAGGCCGATCGCGGCGGTGCCGATCCCGTCCCAGACGCCGTCACCGGTGACGAGGGTCAGCCCGACGCCCGCGAGCGCGAACACCAGCCCGATCAGCGCCCCGGTGTCCTCCAGCAGGATGACCGGCAGCTCCGGCGACTTGGAGCGGCGGACGAACTGCACCCAGCCCGCCCGCCCCCTGCTCCGGTTCGACTCGCGGACCGCGGTGCGCAGCGCCGCCCCCTCCAGGACGATCGCGACCAGCAGGACGGCGATCGGCACCCACTGCCACTCCTCGATCGGGTGCGGATCGGCGATCTTGTGCCAGGCCTCGTACAGGGCGAACAGCCCGCCCAGGCTGAACAGCACGATCGCCACCAGGAAGGCGTAGATGTAGCGCTCCCGCCCGTAGCCGAACGGGTGCTCCTCGGTCGCGTCCCGCTCCGCGCGCTTCCCGCCGATCAGCAGCAGCGCCTGGTTGCTGGAGTCGGCGACCGAGTGGATCGCCTCCGCCAGCATCGACGACGACCCCGTCAGCGCGAACGCCACGAACTTGGTGGCCGCGATGCCCAGGTTCGCGCCCAGCGCGGTGACGACGGCCTTGGTACTGCCTTCGGCGCTCACGGACTCCCCTGTCGTATCCCCGGAACGTCCGGCTAAGCGTAGGCGGTGATCGCGGGCAGCATGTCCTGAAGGGTTCGCCCCTGGCCGGGTTCGCCGCCGCGGCGCCGCGGGGGCGGCTCTTCGCGCGTCCGCGACCTGGCTGCTCGCTCATTAGTGTGGTTCCGGCAGATCCGCGTGGACAGGGACCGCGCTGACCGAAGGGCGGGGCATGGACGAGTTCGATGTCGTGGTGGTGGGGGCCGGGCCGACCGGGGAGAACCTGGCGGAGCGGGCCCACGCCGGCGGGCTCAGCGCGGCGGTCGTGGAGAGCGAGCTGGTGGGCGGGGAGTGCTCGTACTGGGCGTGTATGCCCAGCAAGGCGCTGCTGCGCCCGGCCGCCGCGCTCGCGGACGCGCGGCGGGTGGCCGGCGCGCGCGAGGCGGTCGGCGGGACGCTGGACGCGGCGGCGGTCCTCAGCCGCCGGGACGAGTTCACCTCGCACTGGAAGGACGACGGCCAGGTCTCCTGGCTTGAGGGCGCCGGGCTCGTCCTGGTGCGCGGCCATGGGCGGCTGGACGGGCCGAAACGCGTCGTGGTGCGGACCCCGGACGGCGGGCAGCGGGTGCTGACCGCCCGGCACGCGGTCGCGGTGTGCACGGGTACCCGTGCGGCGCTGCCCGACCTGCCCGGACTGGCCGAGGTCCGTCCCTGGACAAGCCGCGAGGCGACCGCCTCCGAGCGGGTTCCGCCGCGGCTCGCGGTCGTGGGCGGCGGCGTGGTGGCGTGCGAGATGGCCACGGCCTGGCGGGCGCTGGGCAGCGAGGTGGTGCAGCTGGTGCGCGGGTCGCGCCTGCTGCCCCGGATGGAGCCGTTCGCGGGAGAGCTGGTGGCCGAGGGCCTGCGCGCGGCCGGGGTCGACCTGCGCTTCGGCACGTCCGTCACCGCCGCCCGCCGCGACGGAGCGGTGGTGCTCACCCTCGACGGCGGCGAGACGGTGACCGCGGACGAGGTCCTGTTCGCCACCGGACGGGTCCCGGCGACGGCCGACCTCGGGCTGGAGACCGTCGGGCTGGCCCCGGGCCGGTCGATCGAGGTCGACTCCACCGGGCTGGCGGCCGGCGTGTCCGGCGAGTGGCTCTACGCGGCGGGCGACGTCAACGGCCGCGCGCTGCTGACCCACCAGGGCAAGTACCAGGGGCGGATCTTCGGGACGGTGATCGCCGACCGCGCCGCCGGACGGCCGCTCGACACCGCCGACTGGGGGCGCAGCGTGGCGACCGCGGACGAGCGGGCGGTGCCGCAGGTCGTCTTCACCGATCCCGAGGCCGCGGCCGTCGGGCTCAGCCTGGAGGAGGCGAACCGGGCCGGGCACCGGGTGCGGGCGGTCGACTACGACCTCGGCGGCGTGGCCGGGGCCTCGCTGTACGCCGACGGCTACCAGGGGCGCGCCCGCGCGGTGGTCGACCTCGACCGCGAGACGCTCCTCGGCGTCACCTTCGTCGGCGCGGGCGTGGCCGAACTGCTCCACTCGGCCACGGTCGCGGTCGCCGGCGAGGTCCCGATCTCCCGCCTGTGGCACGCCGTCCCGTCCTACCCCACGATCAGCGAGATCTGGCTCCGCCTCCTGGAGGCCTATCGCGGCTGAGCCCGTCCGGCGGCCTGCGAACCGGCCGAACTGTCCTCGGACAACCGGCCGTCGGTCATGGAGTACACGCGGTCGGCGGCGGTGAGCCGGGCCAGGTCGTGGGTGACCATGACCGTGGCCAGCCGCCGGTCGCGGGTGAGCCCGTCCAGCAGCTCGACGACCTGCTCGCCGCGGTGGTGGTCGAGGGCGCTGGTGGGCTCGTCCACGAGCAGCACCTCCGGGCCGTTCATCAGCGCGCGGGCGATGTTGACCCGCTGGCGCTCGCCGCCCGACATCTGGTGCGGCCGCTTGTGCTCCATGCCGGCGAGGTCCACGGCGGCCAGGAGTTCGCGGGCCCGGGCGGCGGCCCGCCGCGGCGACCGGCCGGCCATGTGCGCCATCACCGTCAACTGGTCGAGGGCCGTCAGCGAGGCCGGCAGGTTGGGCTGCTGGAAGACGATGCCGATGTGGTCGCGGCGCAACCGGGTCCGTTCGGCGGGACGCAGCCCGGTGGTCTCCCGGCCCGCCACCAGCACCGTCCCGGAGGCGGGGGCGATGAGCGTCGCGGCGACGGCCAGCAGGCTCGACTTGCCGGATCCGGACGGCCCGACGACCGCGGCGAACTCGCCGGACCCGACCGCCAGGCTCACGTGGTCGAGCGCGGTGAGGGTGCGGTCCCCGTCGGGATAGGTCAGGACGACGTCGGTGAGGGCCAGGCTCATCGTGCGGCTCCCAGCGCGGTCAGCGGATCGACAGAGGTGATCTTGCGGATGGCCAGCGCGGCGCCCGCCGCCCCGAGGACGACCATCACCGCGACGGGCAGCACGGTGGTGGCGGCCGAGACCACGAACGGGACCCGGTCCCCGATGGCGAGCCCCGCCAGTCCGCCGACGGCGCCGCCGAGCCCGGCCCCGGCCAGGAGCACCAGGACGGCCTGGGCGAGCGCGTCGCGCAGCAGGTAGCCGGTGCTCGCGCCGAGCGCCTTCAGCACGGCCACGTCGCCGCGGCGCTGGATCGTCCAGACCGTGAAGAACGCGCCGATGACCAGCGCCGAGATGGCGAACAGGAAGCCCCGCATGAGTTGCAGCGACCCGTTCTCGGAGGAGAACGACGGGATCGCGGACTTGGCGTCCCCCTGGGCGATGGTGGTGGTGCCGAGCCGCCGGTCGGCCGCGTCCAGGTCGGCACGGCCGGTCTCGCGGAGCAGCAGGACGGTCGCGGCCCGGTCGCCGCCGGACGGTTCGAGGGCGCGCCAGTCGTCGATCCCGATCCAGGCGACCGGCGTGTGGCTGTAAGAGGAAGCACCGCCCGTACCCGCCACGGTGAGCCCGTGCCCGAAGACCTGCACCCTGTCGCCGGCCGCCAACCCGGTGTTCTTGGCCATTTCCTCCGACAGCACGACCTGCCCGGACGCGGGCGGGTGCGCCCGGTTCCCCGGAGCGACCCCGAAGAGCGCCGCCGGCGCGCCGCGCTCACCGGACGGGCCGAAGGACATCCGGCCCATCGAGATGCCGAGCGGCTCGGCCCTCACCCCCGGGACGTCCCGCCAGCCCTTCGCCGTCGCCGTACCGATCCGGCTCCCCGAGAAGGTGGCCTCACCGCCGAAGACGATGTGGTCGGCGGGCAGGTCCTCGACGGCCGAGGCGCTGTCGCGCGCCAGCCCGGCCGTCAGCCCGGACAGCAGGGTCACCAGCAGCGTGATGAGCAGCACGACCGACCCCATGAGCGCGAACCGCCCCTTGGCGAACCGCAGGTCCCGCAGTGCCACGAACACCGGCGCCCCCGTTCCACGTGATCTGGGATTGACGTCTCCCAGCGTGCGCCGCGGGCCCGTCCCGGCACATCGTGCGCCGGGACGCGCGGAACGCCTTCTTCCGGACGGCCGGACATCAACCTTTCGATCGATGCGACCAGGGGAACCCGTCGCCTACGCTGAGTGAGAAATGCCGAACGATCCGTTCTCGCCGGCGGTGCGGCTGCTCGGCTGGGCCGTGCACGGCACCTTCCTGGTGCTGCTCGCGATCGCCCTGGTGCGCACGCTGCACGACGGGCAGGCGGGGGCGGCGGCCGGGGGCCTCGCGCTCGGCGTCCTCTACGCCGGCGGGGTGGTCTGGGCCGGACGGCACCGGACGCCTCGTCCGGTCCCCGCCCGGTTGTGGCTCGCGCTGCTCACCGCGGGCTGGGCGGGGCTGGCCCTGGCGTCGCCCGACTTCGTCTGGCTGGCCTTCCCGCTGTTCTTCCTCTACCTGCACCTGCTGCCGCTGCCCGCCGCGCTGCCCGGCGTCGTGCTGCTGACGGCCGCGGCGGTCGCGGCCGTGGCCTGGCACGGCGGCGGGGTCACGCTGGCGGAGGTGCTGGGCCCGAGCATCGGCGCCTCGGTCGCCACGCTCATGGCCCTCGCCTACCGGGCCCTGTACCGGGAGAGCGAGCAGCGCCGCCGGCTCATCGAGGACCTCGTCCGCACCCGCGAGAAGCTCCTCGGCGCGGAGGCCGACGCGGCGCGGCTCACCGAGCGCGAGCGCCTGGCCCGCGAGATCCACGACACGCTCGCCCAGGGGATGTCCAGCATCATCCTGCTGCTGCGCGCCGCCCGCCGCGACCTCGACACCGACCGGGGCGCGGCGCTCGGACGGCTGGCGGAGGCCGAGCAGGCCGCCGCCGAGAACCTGGAGGAGGCCCGCAACTTCGTGCGCGCGCTGGCCCCGCCCGCCCTCCAGCGCTCGTCCCTGCCGGACGCGCTGCGCCGTCTCACCGAGTCGGCCGCCGCCCGTTCCGCGGCCCGCATCCGCTTCGAGGTGTCCGGGTCCCCCGCCGAACTCCCGGTCGACTACGAGGTGGCCCTGCTGCGCATCGCCCAAGGAGCCCTCGGAAACGCCGCCAGGCACTCCGGCGCCGAGAACGTCGGAGTCACCCTGACCTACCTCGACGACATGGTGGTGCTGGACGTCTACGACGACGGCCGCGGCTTCGACCCGGCGGCGGGCGGCGGGCGTCCACCGGAGGACGGGCCGGGCACCGGCTACGGGCTGCGGACGATGCGCGACCGGGCCCGCGCGCTGGGCGGGGCGCTCACCGTCGAGTCGGCCCCTCGGGAGGGGACGGCCGTGGTCGCGACCCTGCCGCTGCCCGACGGCGAGGAGCGGCGGTGAGCGGGCCGATCCGCATCCTGCTGGTGGACGACCATCCCGTGGTGCGCTCCGGGATCCGCGCCATGCTCGCCGACCAGCCCGACTTCGTGCTGGTCGGCGAGGCCGCGACGGGGCAGGAGGGCGTCGAGGAGGCGCGCCGCCTCTCCCCCGACGTCGTGCTCATGGACCTGCAACTCGGCACCGGGATCCACGGCAGCGAGGCCACCCGCCAGATCACCGCCGCCGGGCCGGACGCGCCGCGCGTCCTCGTGCTGACCACGTTCGACACCGACTCCGACATCCTCGCCGCCGTCGAGGCCGGCGCCACCGGCTACCTGCTCAAGGACGCGCCCCCGGACAGGCTGTTCACTGCGATCCGGTCGGCCGCGGCCGGCGACAGCGCGCTCGCGCCTAGCGTCGCCTCGCGCCTCCTCGGCCGGATGCGCTCGCCCACCGCGACGCTGACCGCCCGCGAACTGGAGGTGCTGCGGCTGGTCGCCGAGGGGCTCTCGAACCGGCAGATCAGCAAGCGGCTCTTCCTCAGCGAGACCACGATCAAGACGCACCTGGTGCACATCTACGCCAAGCTCGGCGTCGACTCCCGCACGGCCGCGGTCGCCGCCGCCACCCGCCGCGGCCTGATCCGCCCGACCTGACCCGCCTCCCGCACCGCGCCGCCGGGGCCGATTGCTCAGACCCGGGCCTTCTCCGCGGCTTTGACCGGGGTGGGCTTTGCGGGGCGGTGGCCGGGCATCCACCAGTTGGCCCTGCCGCACAGTTCCATCACCGCGGGGACGAGGATCATCCGGACCACGGTGGCGTCGATGAGGACGGCGACGGCCATGCCGAGGCCGATCTGCTTGACCGACACGTCGGAGCCGAGCAGGGACGTCCCGAAGACGGCGATCATGATGGCGGCCGCGGCCGTGATGACCTTGGCGGTGCGGGCCAGCCCGCGGGTGACGGCCGCCCGGGTGTCGCCGGTGCGCTCGTACTCCTCCCGGACCCGCGAGATCAGGAACACCTCGTAGTCCATGGACAGGCCGAACAGGAGCGGGAACATCATCATCGGGACCCAGGTCGTGATCGGCATCTCGGTGGGGAAGCCGAGGGCCGAGCCGAGCCATCCCCACTGGACGACCGCGACCAGCACGCCGTAGGCGGCGCCGATCGACAGCAGGTTCATCACCGCGGCCTGCACCGCGATCGTCACCGACCGGACGAGCGCGATCAGCAGCACCAGGGACAGGGCGAGGACGACCGCGACCATCAGGGGCAGGCGCGCGCCGACGTCCTCCGCGACGTCGATCGCGGCGGCGTTGGGCCCGCCCACCTGGACCTCGGCGCCGCCGGGCGCCTTGGGCAGGACGTCGTCGCGCAGCTCGTGCACCAGGTCGGCGGTCGCCTCGTCCTGCGACCCGGTCTTCGGGAAGGCCATGAACGTGGCGGCCCGCCCGTCCTCGCTGATCCGGGCCGGAGTGACGGAGGCGATGCCGCCGGTCCTGCCGACCGCCTCGACGACGGGACGCAGATCGGCGTCCGCCGAGCCGATCCGGGCGGCGAAGATCAGGGGCGCGCCGTAGCCGGGGCCGAAGCCCTCGGAGAGGATCTCGTAGGAGGTGTAGCTGCTCCGGTCGCGCGGCTGGACGCTGGCGTCGGGCAGGCTCAGCCGCATCGACAGCGTGGGAGCCGCGAGCACGAGCAGGCCGGCGCCCGCCAGGACCGCCGCGAGCAGCGGCCGGCGCTGCACCGTCACGGCCCACCGCTCGGCCGGGGGGCGCCGCTCGGCGGAGCGCGGGCGGGGCGCGCGGCGCGGCAGCCGCAGCGAGTCGATCCGGTGGCCGGTGAAGCCGAGCAGCGCAGGCAGCAGGGTCACCGCGGCGACCATCGTGACCAGCACGGTCACCGACGCGGCGATGGCCACGCCGGTCATCAGCCGCTGCCCCATGACGACCAGGCCGAGCAGCGCGATCACGACCGTCGTGCCGGCGAACAGCACCGCGTGGCCCGCAGTGGTGATGGCCCTGACCGCGGCGCTCTCGGGCTCGTCGCCGTCCTGGCGCGCCTCCCTGTAGCGGGTCACGATGAACAGCGCGTAGTCGATGCCGACGCCGAGCCCGACCATCGCCGCGACGAGCACGGTGAAGTCCGGCGAGGGGACGAGGTATCCGACCAGCCTGATCAGGGCGATGCCGCCGAGGATCGCCATCAGCGCCGTCATGATCGGCAGGCCCATCGCGACCAGGGATCCGAAGGAGACGAACAGGATCACCGCCGCGGTGAGGATGCCCACGCCCTCGGTCGGCCCCTGCGGCGGCGTCTCGGCCTTCTCCGCCCGCTCGCCGCCGAGGCCCAGCGTCACGCCGTCGCCGGAGGCGTCCTTGACCTCGTCCACGAGGGGCTTGACGGCGGTCTTCTTCACCTCCTTGTCGGTCAGCGGGATGGTCATGCGGGCGATGCGGCGGTCCGGCGTCACCTGGGCGGCGTCCCGGTACGGCGAGGTCACCGGCCCGGTCAGGGGCGAGGCGTCCAGGTCGGCGACGACCTTCTCGATCCGCCGCCGGGCGGCGGGGTCGTCGATCCCCTTCGACGCCTTGATCGCGAGGGTCAGCGTGTCGCCCTGCCGCTCGGGGAAGTGCCGCTCGATCAGCGCCTGCGCCTTGGCGGATCCGGAGTCCCCGCCGGAGAAGTCGTTGTCGGAGGCGGCGCCGTAGCCGAAGCCGGCGAAGGCCACCGCGGCCACGCCGAAGATCCAGGCCAGCAGGACCAGGCGGCGCCGCCGGTGGCAGAACCGGGCCAGCGCCGCGAGGGCGCCGTCCGTTCGCGGAATGGAGGAATGATCGCTCATGGCGGCGATCGTCGCGCCGGCGGGGCGTCCGCCGCGTCTGCCGACGATCGGCCGCGCCTACACGATCGGGCGTACGCCGTCCGGGCGGCGCTACACCGGACGGAGTAGCAGGTCACGCGGTTGAGCGCAGCGGCGCCCGCGCACCGGCTCGGTACGATCGCGTCATGGAACGCCATACCGGGCCGTTCTCCCTGCGTGCGGTGACGCACGACACGCTGCTCGCGCTCTTCGTCACCGTGATGCAGGTGCAGGGGACGGTCGCCCGCGTCGCCGCCGAAGGGGCGACCCGCCCGCTCGCCGACCTGGGGAACCTCGGGTACGCGCTGCTGGCGGTGAGCGGCCTGGTCCTGGTCGTCCGCCGCAGGTGGCCGGTGCCGGTGTTCGCCGCCACCGCCCTCGCCAGCCTCGCGTACTACGCCGTCGACTTCCCGGACGGGCCCGGCTGGCTCGGACTCTTCGTCTCCCTGTACACGCTCGCGGCCTACGGGGACGGGCGCCGCTCCCTGCTGATCGCCGGGACGGGGATCGCCGTGCTCGCCGCCGTCTGGCTGTACCAGGCGTCCGACATCGAGCCCCGGGCCGCCATCGGATGGGTGTTCTTCCGCATCGGCGCCTCGGTCATGAGCGCGGCGCTCGGCGAGTCCGTCCGGTCCCGGCGGGTCATCGCGGCCGAGGCGCAGGAGCGCGCGGAACTGGCCGAGCGGACCCGCGAGGAGGTGGCGCGGGCCCGGGTCGACGCCGAGCGCCTCCGGATCGCCCGCGAGGTCCACGACACCGTCGCGCACGCGGTCGCGATCATCAACGTGCAGTCCGGGGTCACCGCGCACGTGCTCGACAAGCGGCCCGAGCAGGCGCGCGAAGCGCTGCGGGCCATCGAGGAGACCAGTTCCCGGGCGCTGCAGGAGATGCGGGCCATCCTCGGCGTGCTCCGTGACGACGACGACGGGCGCGCACCGCAACCCGGCCTGGACCAGATCGACGAACTCACCGCGAAGGCGCGCGAGGCGGGGCTCGACGTCACGCTGGACGCGTCCCCGCCCACGGCGCCGCTGCCGGGCGCGGTGGGAAGCGCCGCCTACCGGATCCTTCAGGAGTCGGTCACCAACGTGATCCGCCACGTCGGGCCCACCCGGGTGACGGTCGCGCTGAATCCGGGGACCGACGCGCTGGAGATCCGCGTGACCGACGAGGGCCGCCGCACCGGAGGCGGGAACGGCTCCGCGCCCGGCGGTACCGACTCGCGCGGGCCGGGCCGCGGCATCCTGGGCATGCGCGAGCGCTGCCGGCTGCTCGGCGGCGAGTTCGACGCCGGGCCCACGCCGGGCGGAGGCTTCGAGGTGACGGCCCGGCTGCCCCTCGCACCGGCCGGGCGGCCGCGGTGAGCGCGGCGCCCGCGGCGCCCATCAAGGTGCTGCTCGCCGACGACGAGGGGCTCGTGCGGTCCGGGTTCCGGCTCCTCATCGACGTCGAGGACGACATCACCGTGGTCGCGGAGGCGACCGACGGCGCCCGGGCCGTCGAGCTGGCCCGCGCCACCTGCCCCGACGTCGTCCTCATGGACATCCGCATGCCGAACCTGGACGGCATCCAGGCCACGGCGCAGATCACCAAGATGCGGGGGCTGGAGGGCGTCCGGATCCTCATCCTCACCACCTACGACACCGACGCCTACGTCTTCGAGGCGCTGCAGGCCGGCGCCAGCGGCTTCCTGCTCAAGGACGCCGGACCGGCCGAGCTGCTGCACGCCATCCGCGTGGTCGCGGCCGGGGACGCCCTGCTCGCACCGCGGATCACCCGGCGGCTCATCGGCCGGTTCACCGCGCGGCACACGGCGTCCAAGGCCGCGCAGGACCGGCTCTCGGTGCTCACCGAGCGCGAGCGGGAGGTGCTGGCCCTGATCGGGCGGGGGCTGAGCAACCAGGAGATCGGCGCCGCACTGTTCATCAGCCCGGCCACCGCGCGCACCCATGTCAGCCGCGCGATGGCGAAGCTGGGCGCCCGCGACCGCGCCCAGCTGGTCGTCGCCGCCTACCAGACGGGACTCGTCGAGCCCGACGCATGACCGCGCGGCTCGCCGGGGGTCTGCTACGTCCCTGACGGTTCGGACGTGCCGCGCCCGCCGGCCGCCTCGCCACCGGCGGCCGGCCGTTCGATCAGGGCCTCGACGAGGCGGACGAGCGCGGCGCGCTGGCCGTCCGGGTCGTCGTCGAGGTCGGGCATCAGCATCCGCCGCAGTTGCGGGGTCGCGAACCACCAGCCGGCCAGGACGATGACGGCGTACAGCAGCTCCCGCGGCGCGAGCCGGGTGTCCAGGCGCCCCGATTCCTGCGCCCCGGCCAGCGCGGCGATCTTCTCGGCGTAGTGCGCGGTCCGCTCGGCCTCGGCCGCCACGGGCTCGTCGTCGGCGGTGTGGAGGCCCTCCCAGTGCAGCAGCCGGACGAAGTGCGGGTGCTCGCGGTGGTAGTCGAAGACCTGCCCGGCGTACTCGCCCAGGTCGGAGGCGGCGCGCTCGTCCAGCGGCACGGCCTCGGCCAGGCGCTCCAGCTCCGTGGTCAGCACGATCGCGAACATCTGCCGCTTGTTGCCGAAGTAGGAGTAGATCCGCTCCTTGTTCACCCCGGCCGTGGCCGCGATCCGGTCCATGCGGGCCGCCTCGGGCCCGTGGGCGGCGAACTCGGCGACCGCGGCGTCCAGGATGAGCCGCCTCGTCCTCGCGGTGTCCCATGCCATGACCCGAGCCTACCGCAATTACCAACTAGCGAGTTGGAATCTGGCGCCGGGTGTGGCAAACTCCAACTCACGAGTTGGAGTTTGGCGACTCAACGAACTACGAGCCCGCCGAACCACGAGCCCGCCGAACCACGAGGAGGCGCCATGCCGTCGCTCCGCCCCACGTCCGCCGCCGTCGCGGGTCCCTCGATCCACCTGCGCGCCGCGTTCACCTGGCTGGCCGTGTACCTGATGATCATGCTCACGCAGCTGCTGCTCGGCCCCCTGCTGGGATCGCTTTCGCTGCCGCTTCGAACGCTGGTGGTGACCGGCGTGGTCGTGCCCACCGTCGTGTACGCGCTCGTCCCCGCGATTCTGCGGACCTACGCCGCGCTGCGGCGCCGCGCAGCGGAACGTCGGACGCCCGTGGAAGAAATCTAGCCCGCCCACCGCGCCGCCGATCGCCTTCGGGACGCCCGCCCTTTCGGACGGGACGCCGGACGCTTCGATCCGGCGACCATGTGTCTGGATCGAGATAAGGAGCGGTGGGCGATTCAGGTGGTGCCGGGTCGTCCGCCAAGCCCCCAAGGGATGCCGGAGCTGGTCATTTCGAAGCAGAAGGCCGAACTGGACCGCTCGACAGTTCGGCGCCGTTCAGGAGGCGTCCTGGCGCGCGTTGGGAACCAATGGCGAAGGCCGCGCACTGGCCTGGTCGCCGGCGACCGTCGCGAACGCGTGCCGGAGGGTCGGGCTGATGAGCATGTGCGCGTCGAGGCCCGTGCGTTGGAGGATCCGGTGGCACACCGGGCTCGGGCGGCTGAGGACCAGCCGGCCGCGCTGGGCCGTGACGGCCTTCCAGACGCCCACCAGGGCACCCAGCCCGGAGGAGTCGCAGAACTTCACATCCTGCAGATCCAGGACGATTCTCCAGGTGGTGGAACAGTGAGAAAGAACATGCTCCCGGAAGCCGTCGGCCGTGAGGTAATCGATTTCACCGTCCACCCGGACGAGAAGGCAGGTATCGCGGTTCTCGATGCCGATCCGAAGCCTGTCGTGAGGATCGTGCCATCGTCGTGGCGACGTGTGATTTCCGTCTTGTACCGCGTCCATCACCGGACTCCACCTCCTGTGGAGGCGAGGCTACCCCGGAACGCGGACGGCATTCCTGAGGCCCCGACCACACCCGCTGACCTCGGTGCTTACCGGCCTTGTCCAGGCCCGCAAGGGGAAACCGCACGAATCTTTGCCTTCCGGCAACTGTCTTGTTGTGGTTAGGGTGGTGGCGAGGACACGATCCTCGTTCAGCGGCTCAGTGCAGGAAGGAAGTGGTCCCGCCGCAGGCTGCGACGTGATGGAACTGACCCAAGGCATAGACGGCACTCAGCGCGTTCTCGACCCGGCGCTGGGGCCCGGCCCCTACCCCGCGCTCGCGGTGGACCCGACCGGCACCGTCATGCGGCTCAACGACGCGGCGCGCCTGCTGCTCGGCATGCTGCCGGGCACACGGCTGGACGACGCGGCGCCCGCCTGGCTGGCCGAGGCCCACCACTCCCTGACCGAGACCCCCCTCTCCGACGTGGCGGCCGACGATCTGCCGCAGACCGGCGCATCGCGGCCCGGCCCCCTCGCCGACGGCCCCATCGGCGACCGCGTCTTCGAGGCCCACGGCGTGCCCGACGAGGGCACGGGCGCCCCCGACGCGCAGCCCGGCATCGCGCCGGGGACGGTCTGGTGGCTGTTCGACGTCACCGCGCACCGGCGGCTGGAACGCGAACTCGCCGACGAGCGGGAGCGGACGGCCTTCCTGGCGGAGGCGTCCGGCCAGTTGCTGGCGTCGCTGAACTTGGAACGGTGCATGGAGGTGACCGTCCAGCTGGCGGCGCGGTACCTCGCCGACGCCGCACTGGTGATCGCGCCCGGTCCCGGGCGCGCCTACCCCGTCTCCTACTGCGGCCCGGACGGCGAGGTGGACCACCAGCAGCTCCTCGTCGACCCCGCGGAGGTGCCGGGGCTCGCGGAGGCGATGCAGGGCTTCCCGCCGGTGCCGTCGCGCTGGCTCGACCCGACCGCCGCGCCCTCCTGGATCGTCCGCACGGACCTGGGCGACCTCGGCGCGATGGTGGTCACCGCCCTGCCGGGGCAGGGCATGCCCGCCGGGGCGCTGGTACTGCTCCGCCGGGGCGGGCGGCGCGCGTTCTCCGAGGGCGAGGAGACCATCGCTCGCCTGTTCGCGGCGCGGGCCGGCGCGGCCATGTCGGCCGCCCGCGTGTACGCCGAGCAGGCGTCCATCACCGACACGCTGATGCGCGACCTGCTGCCGCCGCGCACCAGGGAGCTGGAGGAGGTGGAGCTCGCGGCCCGCTACCGGCCGGCGGGCGCCGGCGAGCGCGTCGGAGGCGACTTCTACGACCTGCACCCTGCGGCCGCCGACGGCTCCGGCGCCGAGCAGGAGTCGCTGGTCGTGCTGGGGGACGTGTGCGGCAAGGGCCTGGAGGCCGCCGTGCTCACCGGCAAGATCCGCAACACGCTGCAGGCCCTGCTTCCGCTGGCCGGCGACCACAAGCGCGTGCTGGAGCTGCTGAACGGGACCCTGCTGAACAGCGAGTCCACCCGATTCGTCACCCTCGTGCTGGCGTCGGTCCGGCGCGAGGGCAACCTCGTGCGGCTGCGGCTGACCAGCGCCGGCCATTCCCGCCCGCTGATCGTGCGGGCCGGCGGCGAGGTCGAGGCCCCCGACACGGGCGGGTCGCTGATCGGCGTGCTGGACAAGATCTCGTCCACGACCGCGACCGTGCTGATGGAGCCGGGCGACACGTGCCTGCTCTACACCGACGGCATCACCGAGGCCTTCGGCGGGCCGCTGGGCGACGAGATGTTCGGCGACGAGCGGCTGAGCGGTGAACTCGCCCGCTGCGGGGGAATGCCCCCGGAAGCGCTCGTCGAACGGGTGCACATGCTCGCCGCCGAATGGGTGGGCACGGGCAAGCACGACGACATGGCCGTGGTCGCCATCACCGCTCCCCGGCGCTTCCACCTCAGCGCCGTAGGGGGGCAGGGACCAGGGAGGTTCACCGCGTGACGAGGCCCGCAGAGCACCACGGGCCGCCCCCGGAGCTCGACGGCTGGACGGACGCGCTCTGGGACGCCCTCCTCGCCGGCGACGAGTACGCGGCCGCCGACGCGGTGACCGCCGCGCTCGACCACGGGATGGACGCCGAGACCGTCCTGCTGGACGTCATCGCTCCGGCGCAGGCCCGGGTGGGCCGGGAGTGGGCGGCGAACCGGCTCACGGTCGCGCAGGAGCACACCGCGACCGCGATCAACGAGCGGACGATCGCGGCGCTGGCGCACCATCCGGCCGTCCGCGAGGCCATGGCGCGGCACCGCGCCGAACCGCGCGGCCGGGTCGCGGTGGCGTGCATCGACGGGGAGTGGCACGCCCTGCCCGCGCGGATCCTGGCCGAGGTGCTGCGGCTGCGCGGGTGGCAGGTCGACTACCTCGGCGCCCAGGTCCCGACCCCGCACCTGATCTCCCACGTGCACCGGGCGAACCCGGCGGTGGTGGCGCTGTCGTCCTCGATCGCCACCCGGCTGCCGGCCGCGCACGCGGCCATCACCGCCTGCCAGGCGACCGGTACGCCCGTCATCGTGGGCGGCGCCGCGTACGGGATCGACGGCCGGTACGCCTCCCTGCTCGGCGCCGACGGCTGGGCCCCCGACGCCCGCGCCGCCGCCGACCAGCTCGCGGAGGGGCCGCTGCCGAAGCCGCCGCCCCTGCACCAGGTCATCGACGACCTGCCGCACCTGGCCGACCAGGAGTACACGCAAGTCAGCCGGACCTCGCGCAAGCTGGTGCGGCACGTGATGGCCGAGCTCCCGGCCCGCTTCCCGGCGATGGCGGACTACACCGACGAGCAGCTCCGCCACACCGCCGAGGACATCGCCCACATCGTCGACTTCCTCGCCACCGCCCTCTACGTGGACGACCCCGGCCTGTTCACCGGGTTCATCGAGTGGACGGCGGGCATCCTCACCGCAAGGGGCGTGCCGGCGAAGAGCCTCCTGCCAGGGCTGGAGCTGCTGGCGGAGCAACTCGTCGACTACCCCCGGGCCACGGGGATGCTCTCCAGCGCCTGTGAGTCGCTCCGGCAGCCGGTGCCGGACGCCGCCGACGCCGATACGGACGCGCCGGGCGGTTCCGCCGGAGAAAGGACCGCATGACCGCCTTTGTTCCCGATACTCCGCTGCGTGTCGTCGCGACCCTCCCCGGGCCGCGGGCGCTGCGGATCGAGATTGAGGGCGACCTGGACTTCTACACCGCCGACACGCTGGTGGCGACCGTCCGCAGGCAGATGGAGGACCACCCGGACGTCCGCGACCTGGAGCTGGCCTGCGGCGGGATGGGCATGTGCGACTCGGCCGGCCTGGCGGCCCTGCTGATGGTCCGCCGCCGGACGGCCGCCGCGGGCGTCGGCCTCGTGCTGAGCGGCCGGCCTCCGCAGCTCGACCGGCTCCTGCACCTCACGGGGACCTTCCAGCACCTCACCGGCGAGTCGGCCGAATCGGCTCAGGCCGCCGGGTCCGCCGAGAGCCAGGACCAAGAACCCGCCCAGTGACCTCCTGACGGCCCCCGGCGCTGCGGGTCAGGTCCCGGCCCGGCACGTCGTCGGCATTGGATGCCACGCCCAGGGAGCCCTGGGCAGGCGCGAGGACGCGTCGAGGAGCCCGCCCGGTGAGCGCCGGCGGGCCCGCGCACTTTCCTTGCCCGTCTATTGCATTGTGCAACGGTCGGGCGTACCTTGGCCAAGTGGCCAAAGCGAATGGACGAGGCGTTCGGCCGACGAGTGCCGAGCAAGGCGCCGCCACCCGTGCGGCGATCCTGGAGGCGACCGCCGCCCTGATCGCCGAACTGGGGTGGGGGCGGGTCACCATGCGGGCGATCGCGGCGCGGGCCGGGGTGCCGCACGGCGTGATCAGCTACCACTTCCAGGGCAAGGACGACGTGCTCCGGCAGGCCGCCGTCACGGCGACGCTCCAGGCGCTCGCCGAGCCGTTGGAGGCGCTCGCGACGGCGAGCAGCGTCCAGGAGATGTTCGAGGGCACGCTCGCGTGGTTCGCGGGCGGCGGTCTCGAGGACCCGTCCGTGGGACTGCTGCTGGAGACCGCGCGCCAGTCCTCGCGCGATCCGGCCCTGCGCGAGCCCATCGCCGCGGCGACGCGGGAGTTCCGGGCCGCGCTCACCGAGCTGGTCCGGCGGGACCAGGAGCGCGGCGGCGTCACCGCGAGCGCGCCCGCGTCCGGCACGGCGACGGTGGTCGCCGCGCTCCTGGACGGGCTGCTGCTGCACCTGGTCATGGACCCCGAACTCGATCTGGCAGGCGCGGTCGAGGCCGTGCGAACCCTCCTGGGAGGCAAATGATGGGACGACGTCGCTGGGGCGCCCTCATGGCCGAGCACCGCCGGCTGGTGATCACCACCTGGATCGTGGTGCTGATCGCCTGCGGGGCGAGCTTCCCCCTCCTGACCAAGCAGCTCAAGTCACCCGACTACGGGGTGGACGGCGCGCCGTCCACCGCGGCCTCCCGGCTCGTCCAGCGGTACTTCGCCGGCCAGGGGGACGAGCAGGACGTCATCGTCTTCGACGCCGCGCGGGGCCGGATCGACGACCCGGCGCGCAAGGCCGCCGTCCAGAAGGTGGTCGGCGCGGCCCGCGGGGAGGAGGGCGTGGTCACCGTCATCGGCCCGTTCGACCCGCAGGCGAGAGGGCAGGTGGCGCCCGACGGGCGCGCCGCGATCGCGGTCGTCGGCCTCAAGGGCGACGGCCGCGAGCGGCCCGCCAGGGCGGCCGGCCTCCAGGACGCACTCGACAGGGCGGCCCCCGGTGACGGGGTGGCGGCCTACCTGACCGGCTACTCTCCGATCACCAACGACCAGACCGTCGTCGGGACGGCCGATGCCGAGCGCGGCGAGGCGATCGGCATGCCGATCGCGCTCGCGGTGATGGTGCTGGCGTTCGGGGCGGTGGCGGCCGCGGTGCTGCCGCTGGTGCTGTCCATGGCCGGGCTGGTCCTCACGTTCGGCGTCGTCTACCTGCTCACGTTCGGGTTCTCCTTCGACTCCTTCCTGCTGACCATCGTCACGATGATCGGGACGGGCATCGGCATCGACTACGCCATGTTCATCGTCAGCCGGTTCAGGGAGGAGCTGGCCCGGCGCGGGGTGACGCGGGGCGGGCCGCGCCGGCCGGAGGCCGTCGCGGAGGCCGCCGGGACGGCCGTCGCGACCTCCGGGCGGACCGTGCTGTTCTCCGGCGTCGTCGTCGCGATCTCGGTGTGCTCGCTGTTCGTCATGGAGGCCCCGGTCTTCCGGGAGATCTCCACCGGCGTGCTGATCTCGGTGGTGTGCACTCTCGCCGCCGCGCTGACGCTGCTGCCCGCCGTCCTCGCCGTCCTCGGGCCGCGGGTCGACGCCTGGTCGCTGCCCGAGCGGTGGCGCCCGGCCGACACTCGGTCCGGCGCGGGCGCCGAGCACGGCACGTGGGCGCGGTGGGCCCGGCTGGTGATGCGCAGGCCGGTCGTGTTCGGTCTGGCGGCCGCCGCCGTCCTGGTCGTCTGCGCGCTCCCGGTGCCCGGAGTGAAGTACGGCATCGACCTCGGCACCGCGTCCCTGGAGGGCCGGCCGACCGCCAGGGCGCAGACCGTCCTCGAACGCTCCTTCACCGCCGGGGCGGTGTCGCCGGTGCAGGTCGTGGTCACCGGTCCGGACGGCGCGGCGCTGGACGCCGCCGGGCAGCGCCAGGCCGCGCGGGTGGCGGCCCTCATCCGGCAGGACCGGCGGGTCGCCGACGTGGAGTCCCTGCCCGGTTCCGGACGGGTGCTGATCAACGCGGTCCCCCGGGTGCCCATCGACTCGCCCGCCGCCACCCGGCTGGTCAAGGACATCCGGAGCGGCATCGCGCCCGAGGCCGCCCCGGACCAGCAGGTGCTGGTGGGGGGCGCCACCGCGACCTTCGTCGACCTGTCCGAGGAGACCACCGGCAAGCTCCCCTACGTGATGGCGCTCGTGCTCGGCCTGTCGCTGCTGTTCCTGCTCGTGGTGTTCCGGAGCGTCGCGCTGCCGGTCAAGGCCGTGGCCATGAACCTGCTCGTCACCGCCGCGTCGGTCGGCCTCACCGTCTGGGTCTTCCAGCACGGCCACGGCGAGGGCCTGCTCGGCTTCCACAGCACCGGGTTCGTCCAGGTGTACCTGCCGATCACCGTGTTCGTGCTGCTGTTCGGCCTCTCGATGGACTACGAGGTCTTCCTCATCCGCCGCATGAAGGAGGCGTGGGAGGACGGCCACGACAACGCGACCGCCGTCGCCGCCGGGGTCGAGCACACGGCCCGCCCGATCGCGGCGGCGGCGGCGATCATGGTGGCGGTGTTCGGCGGCTTCCTGACCGCCGGGATCCTGGAGCTGAAGGAGTTCGGGCTCTCGCTGGCGACCGCGATCGCGCTGGACGCGACCCTGGTGCGGCTGGTGCTCGTCCCGGCCCTGATGAGGCTGTTCGGCGACTGGAACTGGTGGCTGCCCGGCGGGCTCGGCCGGCGGCTCCCCCGGTTCGGCGAGGAGGGGGCCCGGACGGCTCACCCGGAGGTCGGCCCGGCGGGGGCGTCCGGAGCCTGAACGCCGTCCACGAGGGCGGCGCCGGTGGCCGTCCGGTAGTACAGGACGGAGCGTCCGGCGCGGCGCCGGTCGATCAGGCGGGCGTCGGACAGCACCCGGAGGTGGCGGCCGACCGAGCCGAGCCCCTGCCCGCTGAGCGCCACGAGCTGCGTGGTGCTCAGCGGGGTCTCCAGCAGGACGAGGACGCGGGCGCGTCCG
Organism: Spirillospora sp. NPDC049024; assembly: GCF_040649235.1. Classification (NCBI taxonomy): domain Bacteria; kingdom Bacillati; phylum Actinomycetota; class Actinomycetes; order Streptosporangiales; family Thermomonosporaceae; genus Spirillospora; species Spirillospora sp. NPDC049024. The sequence goes on along the minus strand of NZ_JBEZFD010000002.1, from coordinate 388,363 downwards.
GGCCCGAGGAGGCGTTCGAGCGCCTGGGGGACGGGCGCGCCGCCCGCGCCCGCGAGCGGGGCCGAGCAGGGGTAGACGATCGCGTACCGGTCGGGTTCCGGCTCCTCCCAGGCCACCCAGCCCACGCGCGGGGTGACCGGGACGAAGAGCAGCCGGGCCCCGGAGACGTCGCGCGGCGGGTAGTCGAAGACGTTGATCTGCAGGCGGCCGTCACCGAGCCAGCGCATCCCCGGGTTCATGTCGTCCAGCGTGGCGGCCCACCCGCCGTGGCTCAGCTGCGCGGCGCGCGCGACCGCATCGGCCTCGATGACGCGTCGGCGGCGCTCCCAGTCGGGCTCGACGGTGTTCGTCCACACCCACTCCAGGAGGTCGGCTATCCGCTCGGGCGCGTCCGTGCGGCGCAGCTCGGCGGGCAGCGGCCCGCCGAACGAGACCTCCAGGTCGGCGTACGCGCGCTCGGGCGGCGTCTTGCGGACGGCGGCGAGCTCCTCGCGGAACGTCGGTGATCCCACTCCCGGATGCGGCGGCGTCAGGAGGTCGGCGATCCACCGGGTCCTGGCACCGAGGGCGGCGTCCAGCAGCGCGGCGGTGACGGGGTCGCGCCGGAGCATCCGCCGGTAGCAGGGCAGGTGGTTGTCGAGCCATGCCTGCTCCCCCGGGTGCGCGGCGGCGCCCTTCGCCAGCAGCTTCACGCAGGCCGTGGTCTCCGCGAGGGCCGAGACCACGAACCGCCCGCTCGCGAGCGTGTCCGCGTTGACCAGCCACCAGCCCATGTTTCGCCTCCTCGCGAAACATTACCGGCCGCCCGGCGGCACGCCCCAGCCTGTCGATCATGCGCACGTATCGGGATCTCTTCCGCACGCCGGAGTACACGCCGCTCTTCGCGGCGTTCACGGTCCAGGTGTCCGCCCAGACGGTCAGCGGCCTGGCGCTCGGCACGCTGGTGTTCGACTCGACCCGGTCGCCGCTGCTGGCGGCGCTGAGCATGTTCGGCGGCTCGTTCGCCCAGCTGGCCGGCGCGCTGACGCTGCTCTCGGCCGCCGACCGCCTGCCGCCGAGGGCGGCGCTCGCGTGCATGGCCCTGCTCTTCGGTACGGGGACGGCGGTCCTGGCGGTTCCCGGCCTCCCGCTCGCGGCGCTGTTCGCCGTCGTCCTGGGCCTCGGCATGGTCGCCTCGCTGAGCAGCGGCGTCCGCCACAGCCTGATGAGCCAGATCCTGCCGAGGGAGGGCCAGCTCCTCGGCCGCTCCGTCCTGAACATGTCGGTGGGGACGACGCAGATCTGCGGCTTCGCCGTCGGCGGCGTCCTCGTCGTCGCGTTCTCTCCCCGGGGGACCCTGCTCACCGGTGCCGCGCTCTACCTGCTCACCGCCGTCGTGGCGCTCGCCGGGCTGAGCCGCCGCCCGCCCCGGGCCGCCGGGCGTCCGAGCCCGTCGGAGACCTGGCGCACCAACGTGCGGCTGCTCTCCTCGGCGCCGCGCCGCCACACCTACCTCGCGATGTGGGTGCCGAACGGCCTGATCGTCGGTTGCGAGGCCCTCTTCGTCTCCTACTCCCCGGACCACGCCGGCCTCCTGCTCGCCGCGGCCGCCGTCGGCATGCTGATCGGGGACACCGTCGCGGGCCGCTTCGTCCCGGTGGGCCTGCGCGAGCGCCTCGGCCCGGGCCTGCGGCTGTTGCTGGCCGTCCCCTACCTGCTGTTCGCCTTCGACCCGCCGCTCCCGCTCGCGGCCGCGGCCGCCCTGCTGGCCTCCGTCGGCTTCGCGGCGACCCTTCTCCTGCAGGACCGCCTCATGGCGCTGACGCCGGACCACCTGCACGGGCACGCTCTCGGCCTGCAGGGGTCCGGCATGGTCACCATGCAGGGCATAGGCGCGGCAGTGGCGGGCGGCGCCGCCCAGGCGACCTCGCCCGCGATCGCCATAGCGATCATGGCCGCCGCCTCCGTGGCCGTCACTCTCGCCCTGGCGCCCGGGCTCCGTCCCCTCCCCGAACTCCGGCCCGCGAGCTGAGCGGCGGCGCCGGCCTGCACGGAGTCTCCACACGATCCGCACACGGCGGACGCCACCGGCGCGGCGGGGCGGCGTCCAATGAGGCATGCGCGTGAAGATGATCCTCCCGGCCCTGACCGAGGCGACGTCGCCGTTCTTCCGCCCGATCAAGTACTCGCTGTTCCCGCCGCTCGGGCTGGCCACGCTCGCCGCCTACCTCGACCCGGACGACGAGGTGACGCTGACCGACGAGCACGTCCAGAAGGTCGACACCTCCGACGAGCCCGACCTCGTGGTGATCCAGGTCTACATCACCTCGGCGCGGCGCGCCTACGAGCTGGCCGACCTCTACCGCGCCCGGGGCGCGCACGTCTGCCTGGGCGGGCTGCACGTCACCTCGCTCCCGGACGAGGCGGCCCGGCACGCCGACACGGTCTTCTGCGGGCCGGGCGAGGACATCTGGCCCCGCTTCCTCGCCGACCTGCGCGCCGGGCGCCCGGCGGCCCGCTACGACTCCGCCGAGCGGACGCTCGCCGGGCTGCCGCCGGTCCGCCGCGACCTCATCGCCCGCGAGCGCTACCTGGTCCCGAACTCGATCGTGGTGTCGCGCGGCTGCCCGCACGTGTGCGACTTCTGCTACAAGGAGGCGTTCTTCGAGGGCGGCAAGTCGTTCTACACCCAGACGGTCGACGCCGCGCTCGCCGAGATCGACCGGCTGCCGGGGCGGCACCTGTACTTTCTCGACGACCACCTGTTCGGCAACGCCCGGTTCGCGTCCGCGCTGTTCGACGGCATGCGCGGGATGGGGCGGCTCTGGCAGGCGGCGGGGACGGTGAAGGCGGTGCTGAACCCCGGGCTCCTGGAGAAGGCCGTCGAGTCCGGGCTGCGGAGCCTGTTCGTCGGCTTCGAGACCGTCAACGCCGGCAACCTCACCGAGCAGCGCAAATGGCAGAACATCGACCGCGACTACGGCGCGGTGGTCCGCCGCCTGCACGACAACGGCGTGATGGTCAACGGAAGCTTCGTGTTCGGGATGGACGAGGACGACCCGGCGGTGTTCGACCGCACCGTCGAGTGGGCGGTCGGCCAGGGCATCGAGACCGCGACCTTCCACATCCTGACCCCCTATCCGGGCACTCGCCTCTATGACCGCATGGCCAAGGCCGACCGGCTCCTTCATTCCGACTGGGACCGGTACGACACCCGTACGGTCGTCTTCAAGCCCGCCAAGATGACCGCCCGCCAACTGGAGGACGGTTACTGGCGCGCCTACCGCGACTTCTACCGGTGGGGCTCGATCCTGCGCGGCGCCGCGACCAAGCCGACCCTGCGCGGCAAGGCCAGGCACGCCGCCTACGCCGGGGGCTGGAAGAAGTTCGAGCCCGCCTGGGACCTGGTCATCCGCGCGAAGCGGGCGGGGCGCGCGCTGCCGCTGCTGGAGGCCGTCCTGTCCGGCTTCGGCGGCCGTCCGGCCCGCTCCGGGCCTCACCGCGAACCGGAGCGGGCATCCGTATCCTGATCACTTCCGGCGCCGGTGCGCCGCTCGGTGCCCGCGCAGCGTAGGCGACCGCTTTGCAGGTTTCCTACAACTGGAGCGGCGCAGCGTGCGTTGTCGGCGGCATGGCGCCGCCGCCCTCTGGGCGGAAAGGTGAACAGTGTCCGGGTGCGCCGTGTCCCGGCGCCGCAATCGTCTAACAGGAGGGCTCGGTCGGGTGTTCAGTCGTGTCGCCATCGTGAACCGGGGTGAGGCCGCCATGCGCCTCATCCACGCCGTACGGGACATCGCCGCGGAGAGCGGGACGCGGATCGAGACCGTCGCCCTGTACACCGATGTCGACCGGACGGCCACCTTCGTCCGCGAGGCGGACCTGGCCTACGACCTCGGGCCCGCGTCGGCCCGGCCGTACCTGGACCTGGAGGTCCTGGAGCGCGCGCTGGTGGAGACCGGCGCCGACGCCGCGTGGGTCGGGTGGGGCTTCGTCGCCGAGGATCCGGCGTTCGCGGAGCTGTGCGAGCGGATCGGGGTCGCCTTCGTCGGGCCGAGCCCGGAGGCCATGCGCCGGCTCGGCGACAAGATCGGCGCGAAGCTGATCGCCGAGGAGGTCGGCGTGCCGGTCGCGCCGTGGAGCCGCGGCGCGGTCGAGTCCCTGGACGACGCGCTCGCGGCGGCGGCGAAGATCGGCTACCCGCTGATGCTGAAGGCGACCGCGGGCGGCGGCGGGCGCGGCATCCGCGTCATCACGAGCGAGGCCGAGCTGGCGGACGCCTACGAGCGCACCAGCCAGGAGGCGGCGCGGGCGTTCGGCAGCGGCGTCGTGTTCCTGGAGCGCCTGGTCACCGGCGCCCGGCACGTCGAGGTGCAGGTGATCGCCGACGGCGAGACGGCGTGGGCGCTGGGCGTGCGCGACTGCTCGGTGCAGCGCCGCAACCAGAAGATCATCGAGGAGTCGGCGTCGCCGGTGCTCGGCGCCGAGCAGACCGCCGAGCTGAAGGCGTCGGCCGAGCGGCTCGCCGTCGCGGTCGGATACCGGGGCGCGGCGACCGTCGAGTTCCTCTACCACCCCGGCGACCGCATGTTCGCGTTCCTCGAGGTCAACACCCGCCTGCAGGTCGAGCACCCGATCACCGAGTCCACCACCGGGTTCGACCTGGTCAAGGCGCAGCTGCACGTGGCCTCCGGCGGCCGGCTCGAAGGCGCGCCGCCGGTGGAGCGCGGGCACGCGATCGAGGCCCGGCTGAACGCCGAGGACCCCGACCGCGACTTCGCCCCCTCGCCGGGCCGCATCGCCCGGCTGGACCTGCCCGCCGGGCCGGGCGTCCGGGTGGACACCGGCGTCAGCGAGGGCGACGCGATCCCCGCCGACTTCGACTCGATGATCGCCAAGATCATCGCCTATGGCCGCGACCGCGACGAGGCGCTCGGCCGGCTGCGCCGCGCGATGACCGAGACCACGGTCATCATCGAGGGCGGCGCGACGAACAAGAGCTTCGTGCTGGACCTGCTCGACCGGCCCGAGGTGGTCGAGGCGAGCGCGGACACCGGCTGGATCGACCGCGTCCGCGCCGAGGGCGGGCTCGTCTCGCACCGGCACTCCGCCGTCGCGCTCGCGGCCGCCGCCATCGAGGCCTACGAGGAGGCGGAGGGCGCCGAGCGGCGGCGGCTGCTGTCGACGGCGTCCGGCGGGCGCCCCCAGGCGCGGCACGAGAGCGGCCGGCCGCTGGACCTCAAGCTGCGCGGCGCGACCTACCGGGTGCGCGTGGCCCGCACCGGCGCGGACCGGTTCCGCGTCGCCGTCGAGGCGGGCGCCGACGTCCGCACCGCCGACGTCGAACTCGAACGCTTCGACCGGCACCTCGGCCAGATCACCGTCAACGGCGTCCGGTACCGCCTGCTCACCGGCACCCACGGGCCGATCCACTTCGTCGAGGTGGACGGCGTGGCGCACCGGGTCAGCCGGGACGAGGGCGGCGTCGTCCGCTCGCCCGCGCCCGCGCTCGTCGTCGCCACCCCGCTGGAGGTCGGCGCCGAGGTCGAGGCGGGCGCGCCGGTGCTGGTGCTGGAGAGCATGAAGATGGAGACGGTGCTGCGGGCGCCGTTCAAGGCGCGGCTGAAGGAGTGCGTCGTCTCCGTCGGCAGCCAGGTGGAGACCGGCGCGCCGCTGCTGCGCCTGGAGCCGCTCGCCGACGAGGCCGAGGCCGCCGACACCGCGGCGGCGGGCGCCGCCCCGCTGGACCTGCCCGCCGCGCCCGGGGCCGCCCCGGCGCGGGACCGCACCCGGCGCGGCCTGGAGGACCTGCGCGGCCTGCTGCTCGGTTTCGACGTCGACCCGCACGACGAGCGCCGCGCCCTGGACGACTACCTCGCCGCGCGCCGGGCCGCCGCCGCGGACGGCCACCGGCCGGTGGCCGAGGAGATCGCCCTCTTCGACGTGTTCGCCGACCTCGCCGAGCTGGGCCGCGACCGGCCGGCGGGCGGGGACGGCACCGACGGCGGCCACGTGCACAGCGCCCGCGAGTACTTCCACACCTACCTGCAGAGCCTCGACGTCGAGCGGGCCGGGCTGCCCGAGGCGTTCCAGGCCAAGCTCGCCAAGGCGCTCGGCCACTACGGCGTCACCGACCTGGACCGCACCCCCGAGCTCGAGGCGGCGGTGTTCCGGATCTTCCTCGCGCAGCAGCGCACGTCCGCCGACGCCTCGGCGGTCGCCGCGCTGCTCCGCGAGTGGCTGGGCGAGCCCCCGCCGGAGGACGCGCTGCGCGAGTCCGCGGGCCTCGCGCTGGAGCGGCTGATCGCCGCGACGCAGGTCCGGTTCCCGGTGGTCTACGACCTCGCGTGCGGCGTGGTGTTCGCCTGGTTCGCCCAGCCGCTGCTGCGCCGCAACCGCGCCGCGGTCTACGCCCGCGTCCGCCGGAACCTGCGGCACCTGGACGAGCACCCGGACGCGCCGGAGCGCGACGAGCTCATCGCCGAGATGGTGCGCAGCACCGAACCGCTGGTGCGGGTGCTCGGCCAGCGGCTCGTGCGCGGCAACCGGAACAACGCCGTGATGCTGGAGGTGCTCACCCGGCGGTACTACGGCAACAAGGGCCTCACCGGCGTCCGCACCAGGGAGGCCGGCGGCTGCGAGTTCGTGGTCGCCGAGCGCGCCGGCTCGCGCCTGGCCTCCTCCGCGGTGAGCTTCGACTCCCTCGGCGCGGCGCTGCGCGGGCTCGCGGAGCTGGCGGACGGCGGCGAGGACGTGGACGCCGACGTCTACCTGTCCTGGGAGCGGCAGCCGGAGGACCACGACGCGATGGCGGCCGCGCTCCAGGAGGTCGTCAACGCGCACCCGCTGCCGCCGCGGGTCCGGCGGCTGACCACCACCGTCGCGGGCAGCAGCGGCGCCGTGATGCACCACCACTTCACGTTCCGCCCGGCCGGGGGCGGCGGCACGGATGAGCGGAGCGATCCGGGGGGTGTGGGGGGTCGTCCCCCCACAGGCGGCACGGATGAGCGGAGCGATCCGGGGGGTGTGGGGGGTCGTCCCCCCGCAGGGGGCATGGTGGAGGAGCGGCTGATCCGCGGCCTGCACCCGTTCATCGCGCAGCGGATGCAGATGGAGCGGCTGCACAAGTTCGACCTCACCCGGCTGCCGTCCTCGGACGAGGAGGTCTACCTCTTCCAGTGCGTGGCGCGCGACAACCCGTCCGACGACCGGCTCGTCGCGTTCGCGCAGGTGCGCGACCTCACGGCGCTGCGCGACGGCGACGGCAGGCTGCGCTCGCTGCCGACGGCCGAGTTCACCCTCGCCACCTGCCTGGACTCGATCCGCCGGGCGCAGGCGCGGCGGCCGACGAAGAAGCGGTTCCCCACCAACCGCATCGTGATCTACGTCTGGCCGGTGAGCGACCTCACCCGCGCGGAGCTGCAGCGGATCGCCAACCGCATGCTGCCGACGGCCGCGGGCGCCGGGCTGGAGGAGGTCCTGCTCATCGCGCGGCAGCGCGACCCGCGGACGGGCGAGCCGATGAAGGTCGCCGTCAGGATCTCCTTCGACGCCACCGGCGGCACCCGGCTCACCGTCGGCGCGCCTTCGGACGAGCCGGTCGAGCCGCTCGACGGCTACCGGCAGAAGGTGCTCCGCGCGAGCAGCCGCAACACCGTGTACCCGTACGAGCTGACCGGCCTGCTCGGCGACTTCGTCGAGCACGACCTCGACGACGGCAACGTCCTCGTGCCGGTCGACCGGCCGAAGGGGCGCAACACCGCGGCGCTCGTCGCGGGCGTGGTCACCAAGCGGACCCGGCGGCACCCGCAGGGCGTCACCCGGGTCGTGCTGCTCGGCGACCCGACGAAGTCGCTCGGCGCGCTGTCGGAACCGGAGTGCCGCCGAGTGATCGCCGCGCTGGACCTGGCCGAGCGGATGCGGGTGCCGCTGGAGTGGTACGCGCTGTCCTCGGGCGCCCGGATCTCCATGGAGTCGGGCACGGAGAACATGGACTGGGTGGCGGCGGCGCTCAAGCGGATCGTCGAGTTCACCCAGGACGGCGGCGAGATCAACGTCGTCGTCGCGGGCATCAACGTCGGCGCCCAGCCGTACTGGAACGCCGAGGCGACGATGCTCATGCACACCAAGGGCGTGCTCGTCATGACGCCGGACTCGGCGATGGTGCTCACCGGCAAGCAGGCGCTCGACTTCTCCGGCGGCGTGTCGGCCGAGGACAACTTCGGCATCGGCGGCTACGACCGGGTGATGGGCCCGAACGGGCAGGCGCAGTACTGGGCGCCGAACCTCATCGCCGCGCGGGACGTCCTGATGTCGCACTACGACCACACCTACGTCGCGCCCGGGGAGCCCGGACCGCGCCGCGCCGGCACGAGCGACCCCCTCGACCGCGACGTCTCCGCCTTCCCGCACGTCCTGGAGGGCAGCGACTTCACCACCGTCGGCGAGATCTTCTCCGCCGAGGCGAACCCGGACCGCAAGAAGCCGTTCGACATCCGGACCGTGATGCGGGCGCTCTCCGACCAGGACCACCCGGTGCTGGAGCGCTGGGCGGGCATGGCCGACGCCGAGACCGCGGTTGTGCAGGACGTGCACCTCGGCGGCATGCCGGTGTGCCTGCTCGGCATCGAGTCGCAGTCGGTGCCGCGGCGCGGCTTCCCGCCCACCGACGGCCCGGACGCCTACACCGCCGGCACGCTGTTCCCGAAGTCGTCCAAGAAGGCGGCGCGGGCGATCAACGCGGCCAGCGGCAACCGGCCGCTGGTGGTGCTGGCGAACCTGTCGGGCTTCGACGGCTCGCCGGAGTCGATGCGCCAGCTCCAGCTGGAGTACGGCGCCGAGATCGGCCGCGCGATCGTCAACTTCCGCGGGCCCATCGTGTTCTGCGTGATCTCCCGGTACCACGGCGGCGCGTTCGTGGTGTTCTCCAAGGCGCTGAACCCGAACATGACCGTGCTCGCGCTGGAGGGCTCGTTCGCGTCGGTGCTCGGCGGCGCGCCGGCCGCCGCGGCGGTGTTCGCCGCCGACGTCAACGCCCGGACCGCCGCCGACCCGCGGGTGCGGGAGCTGGAGACCCGCGTCGCGGCCTCCACCGGCCCCGCCCGCGCCACGCTGACCGCGGAGCTGGACGAGCTGCGCGCGTCGGTCCGCACGGAGAAGCTCGGCGAGGTGGCGGCGGAGTTCGACCGCGTGCACGACATCCGGCGCGCGGTCGAGGTCGGCTCCGTCGACGCCGTCATCGGCGCCGCGGAGATGCGTCCGCGGATCATCGAGGCCATCGAGGCCCGCCTGGGGTGACGCGGGGGCGCGGGGGCCGACCGGCTCCCGCGCCGCCGGCGGTTCCGGGGCGACGGTGGTTCCGGGTCGGGGACGCCGGGGCCGCTAGAAGACCCAGCCGTTGGCGTACGCCTCTTCGAGCGCCTGCTCGGCCTCGCGGGTGTCCAACATCTCCAGACCGCGCACCGCCCAGAACCGCAGCGAATCGTCCTGGCTTTCGAGCTGGCCGCGGAACACCTCCAGGGCCTCCGGCGACCGGGCCTCGGCGATCAGTTCGAGCAGCCAGCAGCGCAGGCCGGGGTCGTCGCGCTCCGCCGCGAACTCCGCGATCAGCTCGCCCACGTAGGCGTCGGCGTGCTCGCGCAGGAAGTCGAAGGCGTCCTCCCGGACCCGCGGCTCCTTCGTCCGCATGAGCTGCATGGCCTGATCGAAACGCCGCCGCGACATGGCCCCGACCCTACGGCCGACCCCCGACAGTCGGCCACCGGCAACCCACCACCGGCGAACGGCCACCGCCGGGCCGGGCACGCCCGCCGGACGGGGCACGGTCCGTCCGGCGGGCGGCGTCCAGCGGCGGGAGCGGTCAGCCGAAGTTCACATCGCTGCAGATGTAGTACGACTGGTCCATGTGCGACGCCTGCCAGATCGTGTAGACGACGTGGCGTCCGCTGCGGCCGGGGGCGCTCACATCGGCGACCACGTAGTTGTTGCTCGGCGCGTACCGGCCGGTCTCCCGGACGAGTTCCAGGTCGCTCCACCGCAACGGCCGGGTCAGCGGGTCGTACCCCTGGCGGGTGACGTAGACGCGGATGTAGTCGGCGCCGTGGCTCGCCTGGTCGTACAGGTTGATCGTGAAGGTGGTGCCGATGTCCGTGGTCGTCCACGGGCCGACGGCGTCCATGGACCGGTACCGCCCGCCCTCGGTCTGGCCGCCGCTGCACAGCTGCCCGTCGGGGATCGCCGCCTGGACGCGCCTCGGTCCGCGGTCACCCGCGCCATGAAAGCTTTCACGCAGCCGCGGGCGAGCGCCGCGTCAGCGGATGCCCTTCCAGAGGTCGGACAGGAGGGCCGACAGGTTCTGGACCGTGTCGCGGCCGTGCCGCTCGGCGAGGGCCTGCTCGTGGGCGCGGGCCAGCGCCTCCAGCCGCTCCAGCTTGGCGCGGCCCAGGTCGGAGACGCGCACCGACACCCGGCGGCGGTCGCGGCTGGAGTGGGACCGGTAGAGGCAGGCGGAGTCGACCAGGGCGTCCACGAGCCGGGTCAGGGTGGGGTGCGGGATCTCGACGATGACCGCGAGCTCGCCCATCGAGACGTCCTCGGCCTCGGCCAGGGCGCGCAGCACCCGCCACTGCTCGACCGTCGCGCCCTCCTCCTGCTCTAGACGGGCGCCCAGGTCGCGGGCCAGACTGCGCTGGGTGCGTGTGAGGATGTCGACGAGATCGCTCGCCGCCGTACGCGCCACCGCGTCGTGCTGCTCGGCCACCAAGTCGCCTCCCTTGCCGGTCACCCGTAGCGGATAGCATAGATGACCTGGTCATGAAGGGTTCGGCGGTGATGCGTTCGGTGGTGCGGGACAGCACGGAAGTGCTGGTCGCCGGCCCTGATCCCGCCGTGCTGCGGCTGGGGCTGCTGCTGCCGCTGTCGGGGCCGCTCGGGCTGACCGGGCCGTCCGGGCTGAGCGCCGCGTGCCTGGCCGCGACCGAGGTCAACGCCTCCGGCGGGGCGGCGGGACGCGCCGTCGAGCTGGTGCCGGTGGACGCCGGACGCTCGCCGGGAGCGGTGGCGGGCGAGGCGCGGTTCCTCGCCGACGCCGGGCTCGTCCAGGCGTTCGTCGGGTTCCACACGAGCGACGTGCACCGGGGCCTGGAGGCGGCGCTCGCCGGGCGGGCGCCGTACGTGTTCACGCCGCCGCACGAGGGCGGGGCGCGGCGGGAGGGCGTCGTCCTGCTCGGCGATTCGCCGGAGCGGCAGCTCGGCACCGCCCTCGACTGGCTGAGCTCGCGGCTGCGGCTGCGGCGGTGGGCGCTGGTGGGCAGCGACTACATCTGGCCGCGCTCGGTGCACCGGGCGGGAGCGCGGCTGGTCCGGGCGGCCGGCGGCGAGGTGGTCCTCGACCGGCTCGTGCCCTTCCCCTGGGCGCCCGGCGACGAGCCGGAGGCGCGCTTCGAGGAGATCGTGGACGCGCTGGCTCGCACGGGCGCGGAGGCGATCCTGCTCAGCCTGGTCGGCCGCGACCTCGTCGTGTTCAACCGGGTGTTCGCCGCCTCGCGGCTGTCGGCCCGGGTCGTCCGGCTGTCGGGGGCCCTGGAGGAGAACGTCCTGCTCGCCTCCGGCGGCGACGACACCGGGGAGCTGTACTCGGCGATGCGGTCGTTCGCGGGGCAGGGCGACGAGCGGCAGATCGCACTGGCCGAGCGGTACCGTTCGGCGTTCGGCGAGGTGGCGCCCGTCCTCGACGTCTACGCGGAGGGCTGCTACGACGGCGTCCACCTGCTGGCCGCACTGGCCGCCGCGGGGATGCTGGGCGTGCGGAACGGGAGGGCCGCCTCGGCGCGGCTGCTGGCGGGCGCCGACCCCGTCGCCCGGCACGCGTGGGCGGCCGCGCCGCTCGGGCCGCCGCGGCCGGAACGCTATCTGGCCAGGGCCGACGGCCTGGATCTCACCGTGGTCACGCGCCTCTAATCTTTACCAGACGAAACCTTTCCATTTGAAAAGATTACCTCTAGGCTCCGCTGAGCGGGATCCACCCGCGTCCGCGCGGTCAGAGGAGGAAGCATGGCCGTCGACTCGGCGCAGCCCGAGGGCATCGAGCGCTACGGGTACACCCAGGAGCTGCGACGCTCCCTCACGTTCAAGGACCTGGTGGTCTACGGACTGATCTTCATGGTGCCGATCGCGCCGTTCGGCATCTTCGGCAGCGTCTTCCAGGGGTCGGGCGGCATGGTCGCGCTCGCCTACGCGATCGGGATGCTGGCCATGCTGTTCACCGCCGGCTCCTACGCGCAGATGTCGCGGGCGTTCCCGATGGCCGGGTCGGTCTACACCTACGCCGGGCGGGGCATCACGGCGCCGGTCGGGTTCCTGTCCGGCTGGATGATCCTGCTCGACTACGTGCTGGTGCCGTCCCTGCTGTACCTGATCGCCAGCGTGGCGATGAACTCGCTCGTGCCGGGCGTCCCGGTGTGGCTCTGGCTCATCGCGTTCGTCGTGCTCAACACGGTCGTCAACTTCTTCGGCATCGAGATGACCGCGCGGATCAACCGGATCATGCTGGTCGCCGAGCTGGTCATCCTGGCGATCTTCCTGGTGGTGGGCCTGGTGGCGCTCGCCCAGGGCAAGGGCCACGGCGGGGGGAGCCTCACCCCGATCTACAACGGCGGGACGTTCTCGTGGGGGCTGGTGTTCGGCGCCGTGTCGATCGCCGTGCTGAGCTTCCTCGGCTTCGACGGCATCTCCACGCTGGCCGAGGAGAACCGCGAGTCCGCCCGCGCCATCGGACGGTCGATGGTCGCCGCGCTGCTGCTGGTCGGCGTCCTGTTCATCGTGCAGACCTGGGTCGCCTCGCTGCTGGTCACCGACCCGGACAAGCTGATCAAGGAAGGGGACGCGGACGGCGTCGCCTTCTACGACGCCGCGCGGGTCGCCGGCGGCGCGTGGCTCGCCAAGCTGACCGCCCTCGCCACCGCGATCGCGTGGGGCTTCGCCAACTCGCTGGTGGCGCAGGCCGCGACGTCCCGGCTGCTGTACGCGATGGCGCGAGACCGGCAGCTGCCGAAGTTCCTCGCCAAGGTGCACCCCCGGCGGAAGGTCCCGGTCAACGCGACGCTCGTGGTCGCGGCCGTGTCGCTGGGCCTCGGCCTCTACATGGAGCAGCGCGAGGACGGCATCACGCTGCTCAGCTCGCTCGTCAACTTCGGCGCCATGACCGCGTTCCTGGTGCTGCACGTCTCGGTCGTCGTCCACTACGTCGTCCGGTCGGGCAGCCGGGACTGGTGGCGCCACCTGATCGCACCGGCGATCGGCTTCGGCATCCTCGGCTACGTGGTGGTCAACGCGAAGGTCGCCGCGCAGGAGCTGGGCTTCCTGTGGCTCGGCATCGGAGTGGTGCTGCTGGTCGGTCTGCTGCTCATGAAGCGCCGCCCGGCGCTGGCCGGCATCGAAGAGGAGGACGAGAAGTGACGTTCGACGTGGTCTCCATGGGGGACGCCGAGCCCGGCTTCGCGTTCGGCGGGCGGGAGGCGGCGCTCACCGTCGCGCCCGGCACCGTCGTGGAGCTGACGACCGAGGACTGCTTCGGCGGCGCGGTCCGCGGGGTGGACGACCTGCCGAGCCAGGTGTGCGCCTTCCCCTACCTCAACCCCGTCACCGGCCCCATCGCGGTGGCGGGCGCCGAGCCCGGGGACGCGGTGGCGGTGCACTTCGTGGACATCCGCCCCGCCCGCGACTGGGCGGTCTCGTCCACCTTCCCGCACTTCGGTGCACTGACCGCGACGCACACGACGGCGATGCTGCACCCGGCCCTGCCGGAGCGGGTGTGGATGTACGACGTGGACGCCGAACGCGGGATCTGCCGCTTCCGGGCCCGCGCGAGCGACCTGGAGATCGAGCTGCCGCTCGACCCCATGCACGGCACCGTGGGCGTGGCCCCGGCCGCGAACGAGGTGATCATGAGCATCACCCCGGGGGCGCACGGCGGCAACATGGACACCCCGGAGATGCGCGCGGGCACCACGGCGTACTTCCCGGTCAACGTCCCGGGCGGCATGATCTCGATCGGCGACGGCCACTGCCGCCAGGGCGAGGGCGAGGTCTGCGGCACCGCCGTGGAGGCGGCCATGAACACCGTCGTGGTCGTGGACCTGGTCAAGGGCGCGGCGCCCGCGTGGCCGCGCCTGGAGGACGACCTCCACCTGATGTCGACCGGCTCGGCCCGCCCGCTGGAGGACGCGTTCCGGATCAGCCAGCACGACCTGGTCACCTGGACGTCCTCGCTCCTCGGCCTGGACGAACTGGACGCCTACCAGCTCGTCAGCCAGGCGGGGCTCGCCCCGGCCGGCAACGTCGTCGACACCAACTACACGATGCTCGCGAAGCTCCCCAAGACCGCTCTGCCGGGCGTCTCCGCCTACGACGGGATCCACGCGCGCCTGCGTGAGACCGCCGAGCGCTACCTGTCCCAGCGCTGACCCGCTCAGGGCCAGCCTCCCCGATCGTCACTCTCCGTGTTCATATAATCCCCGTGCGTTGCGACGTCCAGGGACGGAGCGCGGTCGCGCTCCACGGGGAGGGTGTGCGTCTTGAGGATGAGCAGGAAAGTGGCGGGCGTGGCCGTGGGGGCGGCCGCCGCCGCGATCGTGGCCGCGGGATGGCCGGTCGGAGCCTCCGCGGGCGGCCAGTGGAAGCTGGTCGCCCGGGAGCGGTTCGACCGGCCGCTGCGCGTCGACGGCGCGCCGTGGCGGCTGGACCCGCAGGGGCCGCGCAGCCCGTGGCACGTCGACGCGTTCGACGACGACGGGGAGGCGTGGAGGAGGCTCAGCGGGCCGCTGTTCGAGCGGCAGATGAAGACCCTCAACGTGTTCCGCAAGCGCGTCGCCTTCGGGGAGCGGGGGTGGCTGACGGCGGAGGTCGCCGCCGTCGACAAGGACCGCGACGGGCGCCCCGACTCCCGGCCCGGCCTGTCGGCCGTGTCGCTGCCGGGCGGGCAGACCGCCGGGCGGATCTCCGAGCCGAGCTGGGACGCGGGGGTCCTGATCCGGCCGACCCGCCCGCTGCCCCGGTACTACCGGGTGGAGATGACGCTGCGCGGCATCCAGTTCGGCGGCAAGCGAAACGGCACGTTCGACTATGACGGCAGGCACAACGGCTACACCATGGAGCCGTGCAAGACCCGGTACCCCTGGACGTTCCAGGGCGCCCTGCCCGGCAGGTCGCGGTGCCAGTACCCGGACGTGACGCGGGAGAACGGGTTCTACTACCTGACGATCCTCGACTACGCGACCCCGGCGCCGCACGGCAACCCGGGCATCCACTTCCGGCGCAAGGTCATCATGGACGGCTACTACAGCGACGACGCCCGCTGGAAGAACGCCGCGACCTGCAACCCGAGGACCCGGAAGATGTACCGGACGTTCGAGGGCACCTTCAACGGCGTCAACGCGCTGTTCCCGCGCGGCGACCTGTTCCGCGAGACCGCGAACAACAACATCAGCAACGAGTACTACGCCAAGACCGCCTGCGGAGAGGCGTCCATGGACCGGCGGTACGGGCCGGGCGGCCGGTTCGAGGGGCACCTGACCAGCGCCGAGCTGCGGCCGGAACTGCTGCCGAAGGCCGCCTACCGGTTCGCCATCGAGCGCGACCGGACCGGGTACACGCTGGAGATGAGCGGCCCGTTCCTGCACACCGGGCAGACCACGCTGCGCGTCCACCACGACTTCGTGGAGAACGGGCGCCCGATCTGGCACTACAACCAGACGCCCGGCGAGTACGACGGCCGGTTCGACCGCAGGCTCGTCCACAAGGGCCCGGCCGGGACGTACACGACCGAGCACAGCTGGCCGAAGGGCTCGGCCTACCCCGACTCCTTCATCATCGGCGACCCGCACCTGAACTACTACGAGGGTGAGGCGTTCGTCGACGACATCCGCCTCTACGTCCCCAGAGACCAGGGATGACCCGCGCCGGCGGGGTGCGTTCCGCCGTCAGCGGGACGCGCCCCGCCGGCGGTCAGCGGGGTCGGCGGTGAACGGCGTCAGTGGTCAGCAGCGCCCGATCCAGGAGCACTCCAGCTGCGGGGAGTTCCCGGAGACGCGGAACGTCCGGACGGCGGCGGGGTCTCCCCCGGCCAGCCGGACCGCGATCCTGTCCTCGATGTCCTTGGGCGCGGCGCCCTGGTAGCCGTTCAGCACGACCGAGAAGACGAGCCGCCGCCCGGACGGGTCGGTGACGTAGCCCGACAGCGCGGAGGCGCCGGTCAGCGTGCCGGTCTTGGCGTGCACGTTGCCCACGGCGAGGGTGCCCTGCATTCGCGACCGCAGCGTGCCGCCTTCGAGGCGGTCCGGGTCACCGGCGACCGGCAGAGCCCGGTACCAGGCGGGGAACCAGGGCGCGCTCTGCGCCTTCTTCAGGATGGTGCTGACGTCCTGCGCGGTGGTGCGGTTCTCGCGCGACAGCCCGGAGCCGTCGGCCATTTCCAGCCGTCCGGTGGGGACGCCCTGGCCGCGCGCGTACCTCTCGACCACCGGCAGCCCCGCCTCCCAGCTCCCCATGCCCGCCTTCTCCCGGCCGATGGCCTTGACCAGGGTCTCGGCGACCATGTTGTTGCTGAGCTTGAGGAACGGCACCATCAGCCGCGACAGCGGCATCGAGGAGCGGACCGCGAGCGCGGCGGCGCCCCTCGGCGTCCTGCCGCGCTCGGTGACGCCCTCGACCTCGACGCCGTGGGCCTGGAGCGCGCTCCGGAACACGTCCGCCGCGTACAGGGTGGGATTGTCGACCGTCCGCAGGGTCGTGTAGGGCGCGGCGCCCGCCGGGTACGAGCCGCTCACCACGATGGTGTCGCTGCCGACGGCCCGGTTCACCGCCAGCGTGGACGGCGACCCCGGCGCGCCGGTGACCGCCTTGTTGTCGATCTTGACGGTGCGGGTGGCCGGGGACAGCCCCGCCTCGACCGGGTCGCCCTCGGCGCCGCCCGGCCGCACCGACACCTCGACCGACCCGGCGTCGAAGTCGGCGTTGGGCGCGACGGTCAGCGCGGACGTCTGCGCGGCGTAGTAGTACTGCAGGTCCGTCGGGTCCCAGTGGGAGGGCGTGCGGACGGCGTCGAACCAGGTGTCGTCCGCGACCAGGTCGCCCTCGACGCGCCGGACGCCCCGCGCCGCCACCTGGGCGGCGAGCCGGTCGTAGTCGGCGGCCCGCGTCGTCGGGTCGCCGGTCCCCCTGAGGTAGAGGTCGCCCCTGACCGTCGAGCCGGACACTCCACGGGCGTACACGCCGGTGCGGAACCGGTACCCGGGGCCGAGCAGCGACAGCGCCGCGCCCGACGTGTAGAGCTTCATGTTCGAGGCGGGCATCACCTGCGCCGTCGCGCCGCGCGAGTAGCGGACGGCGCCCGTCCGGGCGTCCCGCACCACCGCGCCGACGGTCGCGCCTTCGAGGCGGCCGTCGGCGAGTATGGCGTCGAGGTCCTTGCCCAGGTCGGTTTTGGCGGCACCCGTCTTGGCGGCGGCCATGGCCGCGGGGTGCGCGGCGGGAGCGGCGAGCAGGGACGCCCCGGTAAGCAGGACGGACGTGATTCGCACCAATGGTCCACGCATGAGGTGTGAGCGTAGGACAACGACCGGACCACGGCAGCGGAATGACACGATCGTGATCAAGTCCTTGCGCGGACCGGGCCGTTCACCACATCGCGTCGAGCAGTTCCGCGACCGCGTCGGCGTCCGGCGGCCGGGGATTGGGGTAGGGGTCGGCCGCCACCCGCTCGGCCATCTCGCGGAGCCGTTCGCGGGGGACGCCCAGAGCGGACAGCCGCGTCGGACCCCGGTGCGCCCGGGCCAGCGCGGCGACGACGGCGACCGGGTCCGGCCCGGCCACCCGGGCGAGCCGGGCCGAGGCGGCGGGCGCCGACGGCAGGTTGAACGCCATGACGTGCGCGAGCAGCATCGTGTGCAGTTCGGCGTGCGGGAGACCGAACGCGCCGCCGAGGACGTGCGCGAGCTGGTGGTGCAGCCCCATCCGGGTCTGCGCCAGGCAGATCCCGGCCAGCCACGCGGCCGACTGGAGGCGCGCGCGCCCCTCCATTCCGGTCGGGTCGTCCAGCACCTCGGGCAGCGCGCCCAGGATGCCGGCGGCGGCCTCGGTCGCCAGCGCGTCGGTGACCATCGTGGCGTCCGGCGCCCACAGGGCCTCGACGGCGTGGGCGAGCGCGTTCATCGCGCTGGTCCGGGTCAGGCCGGACGGCATGCCCAGGGTGAGGAGCGGGTCGTAGACGACCGTGCCGGGAGCCAGGCCGGGAGCGCGGCGCGTGGTCTTCACGCCGTCCTCGGTCTCGCCCAGCACGGGCGTCATCTCGGAGCCCGCGTAGGTGGTGGGCACCGCGACCTGCGGGATCCCCGTCCGCGCCGACACCGCCTTGGCGAGCCCGATCGCGGAGCCGCCGCCGACCGCGACGACGCAGTCCGCGCCCGCGGCGTCCTCCATGGCGCGCGCCGTCACGGCGACCGGGGTGTGCTGCGCCGGGCGGTCGAAGCGCGCCGCGAGCCGATCCCCGAGCGCCCCGGCGATCCGGTCGGCGGGCCCGGCGGCGGACGGCGCCGCGACCAGCAGCACCCTCTCCGCCCCGATCCGCGCGGCCTCGTCCGCGACGAGATCGCTCGCCCCCGGCCCGACCAGGACGCGTACGGGCAGCGTCTCGTGGACGGCGACCTCGTCCGCGCTGCTCATGACGACCGGCCCGACATAAGGATCATGTGCACTCTCCTGTACGGCGCTGCGAGCTTCTATACCGCGTGACCTCTCTCTTACTCAGCGCCACGGCCCTCGCATACGACACGCACCCTCCCGCGGCGCCGGTGCGGCGCCAGGGCCGGTCAGGCCTCGTCCGCGTGCTCGGCGATCCGGCGGAGCAGGTCCACGAGACGGTCCCGGTCGTCGCCGTCCAGGTGGCCGAAGAGCCGTTCGCCCACGTCGGCGCCCGCGCGCCGGGCGCTCTCCAGCGTCCGCGTCCCGTCAGGGGTCAGGCTGATCGAATGGGCCCGGCGGTCCTGCGGGGCGCGCTCGCGCCGGACCAGGCCGCCGTCCTCCAGCTCGTCGACGATGCGCACCATCGTGGACTTGTCGATGCCGGTGAGGTCGATGAGGCGCCGCTGGCTGGACGGCCCGTACATCTCCAGCGCCAGCAGCATGCTGAACTCGCGCACGTCGATCCCCAGCCGGCCCAGCTCGCCGTTCATGCTCGCCCGGCTCCGGTTGTGCGCGGAGGCCAGCAGCATGCCGAGCCCCACGTGGCGGACGGCGGGGTCGCCGTCCTCGGACAGGAGCCGTTCGAGCAGGTCGTCGAGCATGGCCCCAGTTTAGGGGCCTCTGATATAGTCTCACTTGAGACTTTCTTGCATGAGAGATCTTGGTGGGCGGCGCATCGAACGAGTGAGGGAGACGCGCATGCCCGAGACGACCCGCCGCCGCGCCCTGCAGGTGACCGGCCTGGCGATGGCCGCGGCCGCCGTTCCGGCGGGTGAGGCGGCCGCCGCCCCCCGGCGGCCTCGCGGCAGGATCGACACCCACCATCACGCCGTCCCGCCCCGGATGCGGGAGTGGGCGGTCGAGCAGGGCCTCCTCCCGCCGACCGGCGGACCGTCCTGGGCCCAGTGGACGCTGCCGAGCACCCTGCGGACGATGAACGCCAACGGCATCGCCGCCGGGGTGGCGTCCGCGCCGGTGCCCGCCGAGGTGTTCCTGGACCGGGGGATCGCCGCCTCGGGCGTCCAGGTGTGCAACGAGTCGCTGGCCGAGCTCGTGCGCGAGCACCCCACGAGGTTCGGCTTCTTCGCCAACGTGGCGATGCTCCACCCGGACCTCGCCGTCCGGCAGCTCGCCCACGCACTGGACGACCTGGGCGCGGACGGAGTCCTGCTCAACACCTCGGCCGCCGGGCACTACCTCGGAGAGCCGATGTTCGACCCGCTATGGGCCGAGCTCGACAAGCGCCGCGCGGTCGTGTTCGTCCACCCGGTCGCCCCCAAGGACCTGCCCGAGGCGCCGGGCGTCGGGGACTGGCTCGCCGACTACCTGCTCGACACGACCCGCACCGCGCTCAACCTCATCGCCGCCGGGACCCTCGACCGGTACCCGCGGGTGTCGGTCATCCTGTCGCACGGCGGCGGGTTCCTGCCGTACATGGCGGGACGGGCCGAGCGTTCGGCGCGGGAGGACGGCGGCCCGCTCCCGGCGCGGATGCGTCCGGCGCTCCGCCGCTTCCACTACGACACGGCCCTGCCGGTGTCCCCGTACGCCACACCGTCCCTGATCGCCGCCGTCGGCGCCGACCGCGTCCTGTTCGGCACCGACTGGCCGGCGAACTCCGCCCGCGAGGTCGCGCTGAACACCCGGGACCTCGACCGCGACCCGGTCCTGGACGAGCGCGCCCACCGCGCCGTCGACCGGGGGAACGCCCTGCGCCTGCTCCCCCGGCTGGCCGAACGCCTTACGTGATGCGGACGGGGAGGGTGCGGGGGCCGCGGACCTGGCCGGCGGCCCACGTGACCGCCGCCGGGTCGGCCAGGGCGAAGGACGGGACGCGCTCCAGCCAGACGTCGAGCGCCACGCGCAGCTCCATGCGGGCCAGGTGCGAGCCGACGCAGCGGTGGATGCCGAGGCCGAAGGCGGCGTGCCGGTTCACCTCCCGGTCGATGACGATCTCGTCCGCGCGGTCGAACTGGGCCGGGTCGCGGTTGGCGGCGGGGAACGACAGCAGGACCCAGTCGTCGGCCTTCATCTCGACGCCGCGCCAGGTCATGTCCTCCCTCACCAGGCGCGCCATCGTGACGGGCGCGAAGGCGCGCAGGAACTCCTCCATCGCGGTCGGCACCAGCGACCGGTCGGCGGCGAGGCGCTCGCGGTCCGCCGGCGTCCTCGCCAGGTGCCACAGCGAGGCGCCGATCGCGCTCCAGGTCGTGTCGATCCCGGCGATGAGCAGCAGCGCCATCGTCCCCGAGACGTGGGACGGGTCGAGCTTGCGCCCGTACAGCTCGGCTTCGATCAGGTAGGTGGTGAGGTCGTCGCGCGGGTTCGCGACGTGGTCGCGGATCTGCTCCAGGAGGTAGTCGAACAGCTTGTCCATGCGCGCGATGCGCTCGTCCGGGGGGAGGTTGACTCCTTCGAGGGTGTTCTCGACGAACTCGCGGAACCGGGGGCCGTCCTCGGGCGGGAAGCCGAGCATGTCGGCGATGACCCGCATCGGGATGTGCTGCGCGTACTCCTGTGCGGCGTCCACCGTCTCGCGGCCCTCGAAGGAGTCGATGAGCTCGTGGCAGTACGCCCTGGTCGCGGACTCCAGCCGCGCCACCGCCGACTTCTTGAACGCGGGCAGCAGCAGCTTGCGCGCGTCGTGGTGGAACGGCGGGTCGGACGAGATCGGCGGCGTGACGCCGACCGGCTCCACCTCGCGCGGCGGCCGGAAGTTGCTCATGACGACCGAGCGGGAGGTGAACCGCTCGGTGTCGTAGGCGACCGCCGCCACGTCCTCGTAGCGGGTCGGCAGCCAGCCGCCGCCGAACCGCTCGGTCCGCGCGACCGGGCAGCGCCGCCGCAGGTCGTCCTGGATCGGGTACGGGTCGGCGGCCCACTCCGGTTCCAGGTGGGAGAAGTCGGTCGCCCAGTCGGAGACCGGGCCGGTGACGACCTCGTTGCGCGTGCCGAGCGGACGATTCGCCCGCTCGTCCCGGAAGTCCTTGCCGAAGCGGTCGTCCGCGGTCATCTCACGCCTCCCCGAGGACGTCGATCGCACGTTCGGGGCAGTTCGCGACCGCGAGGCGCGCCTCCTGCTCCGCGCCCTCGGGGACGACTCCGTCGCCGAGGACGACGCCGTATCCCTCGTCGTCCTCGCCGAACAGGCCGGGGGCGAGGTCGTAGCAGCGGCCGTGCCCCTGGCAGCGCTTCGGGTCGATCTGCACCTTCACTGGGTTCCTCCCCCTGTCGGTCCGGGCGGCGCGAGCGCGGACACGATCCGCGCGAGCAGCGCGGCCCACTCCTCGTCCCCGACGGCGTGCATGTCCCGCGGGATGAGGGCGCTCCCCATCCCGAGCAGCAGGCAGAGGTGGGCGAGCGCGTTCGGGGAGAGCGCCGGGTCCATCTCCCCGCCCGCCTGGGCGATGCGCATCAGCCCGGCGAGCCACTCGGCGCGCTCTCCGACGTAGTCGCGCATGGGACGGGCCACGTCCTCGTCCCGGTGCGCCGCGACGAGGGCCTCCACGACGAGGTGGGCGCGGGCGTCGCGGCGGTTCGGCAGCCACCGCCCCATGGTGAGCAGCAGCTCGACGACCGGGCGGTCGGGCTCGGCGGCGAACAGCTCGGCCAGCAGCCGCCGCCCGTGCGCGCGCAGCGCCGCCACCAGCAGCTCCGCCTTCGAGTCGAAGTGCGCGTACAGGGCGCCGTTGCTGACACCGGCGGCCCGCGCGATGTCGGCGACGCGCGTCCCGTCGTACCCGCGCCGCGCGAACTCGTCGGCCGCCGCGCTCAGCAGCCGTTCGCGCGTCTCCGCGCGGGTGACGCCCGCGATGCGTCCCATACCGAAATTAAACGAGCGTTCATTTGCCGGGTCAAGGCCTCTGCTCCGGCGGAAGGCGCTGATCGTGGAAGAGCACGAGGAGGCGCGGGCTCTTCGCCGGCGCCTCCACGTGGCGGCCGCGCGGGTCCGTCACCTCAGGGCCTCGTAGTACGAATCCGCCTCCTCCTCCCTCTTCCGGCCGGCCGTGAAGAAGCCGGCGAGCGCGGCGAGCGCGGCCACCGCCTCCCCGGCGAAGCTGATCGTCTTGTCGGCGTACCACTGCGGGTCGTACATCCGCGGGATCGGGCCGATCTGCCCGAAGTCGACGAAGTAGTACAGCAGCACGGCCCCGGCCGCGCTCGCCGCGACGACGAACGCGATGGCGTACGTCCACCTCCGGGACCAGAACAGCACGAGCAGGCCCGCGACGGCCGCCGCGATGGCCTGGCCATAGAACAGGTCGTCTCCGGGGATGACGTCGCTGGGGGTGTTGGGCCCGGGGGCCATGTCGGGTGCGAAACGCCAGTGCACGACGGCGTCGGCCGCGAGTCCCGCGGCCACGAGTACACGAAGAACAATGCCCATACCCCTTGCACGGGGATGCCCGGCCGCCGGATCAATCCGGCCGAACATTTTCCCAAGTCGGGCCCGTCACTCGGGGAAGGTCTCGGCGCGGCGGGCCTTGACCCGGCGCCAGCTCCAGAAGAGGAGCCCGCAGAGGATGAAGCCGGACAGGATGAGCCCGGAACCCGTGCTCCATCCGCTGAACGGCAGTTCCCGCACGAGTCCCCAGGCCACGCCCGCGCCGAACAGCGCCAGCACGGTGAGGAGGGAGCCCGTCAGGCGCCACCAGGACGTGACGCTCTTCTCGGCCTCGCCGATCGCCTTCTCGCGGAGGGGCTCGACGTAGCGGTTCACGGCCGGGAACTCCCGGGACAGGATGAGCAGGCCCGCCAGCACGAGCAGCAGGCCCGGGCCGGGCAGGACGAGCAGCGCGACTCCGGCCAGCAGCACGGCGCCGCCGGCCACGATCACCACGCCCTGCCTGGTGGATCTCCCGTAACCCATGCCCCTCCCCGTCCTCCCGCCCGATCCGGGAGCCGCCCGGACCGGCCCCGCACCGTATCCGGTAAGGGCCGTGTACCCGTCTGGGGAGATCTTGTGCGCGGCGGGCCCGCCGAAATCCCCCGGCCCGCGCTCCGGACCCCCTCCGTGACGCCGGCACAGCGCGCTGTGACGCCCAGGGTTGTGGGGCGTTTCGTTAGGTATGCTCCACGAGCCCCTCCCAGGATCAGAGATCTTTCATGACACAGACACCCGAGGCGTCCGTCGTGGCCGAGGCGGCGGTCCCAGGTTCCGCCGAGGCGGCGGCGTCCCCCGCCCAGCGCCCGCGGGAGAAGCCGCGGACGCCGGGCGGCGCGGCTCCCCGAGCACGCGACCCCCACCTGGACAACGCCAAGTTCCTGGCGATCCTGCTCGTCGCCGGCGGGCACGGACTGTCGGGCCTGCGGGACGTCCCGCTGGCGGCGGCGCTCTGGAACTTCATCTACCTGTTCCACATGCCGCTGTTCCTCATGATCAGCGGATACCTGTCCAAGCGGTTCACGCTCACCGACGACAAGGCCGTGCGGCTGGTCGGCTCGACCCTCGCGCCCTACATCGTCTTCCAGTGCGCCTACAGCCTGTTCGCCTGGGGCGTCGGCGGGCGAGAGTTCAAGTTCGACATGCTGAATCCCTACTACCTGACCTGGTTCCTGCTGGCGCTGTTCGTCTGGCGGCTGCTCACCCCGGTCTGGCGACGACTGAAGTACCCCCTGGCGACGGCCATGCTCGTCGCCCTCCTCGGCTACATGACCGACATCGGCAGCACGCTCGACGTCTACCGGATCCTCGGGCTGGCGCCGTTCTACGTCCTCGGGCTGACGCTGTCGCCGGAGGTCGTCCAGATCGTCCGGCGGCCGTGGGCGCGGATCACCGGCGCCGCACTCCTGCTCGCCGCGTTCACCGGCGCGTACCTCACCCAGGACCGCATGAACGCGCGCTGGCTGAACTGGGACACCTCCAACGCCGACCTCGGCGTGGACGAACTCACCGGCACCCTGATGCGCGCCGGGCTGCTGGTCACCGGGACGGTGCTGATCCTCGCCTTCCTCGCGGTGACCCCGTCCCGCCGCACCTGGTACAGCGGCCTCGGCGCCGTCACCATCTACGGCTACCTGCTGCACGGGTTCGCGACGCGGCTGTTCACGTTCGAGGGCTGGAACAAGCTCGCGTGGTTCGACACGATCCCGGGCGTGCTCTCGGTCGTGCTCGCCTGCTTCGTCCTCGTCACGGTGCTGAGCACGCCCCCGGTGCGCCGCGTGACCCGCTGGGCCGTCGAGCCGGACATGCGGCCGCTGTTCGGCCGTTGACGATTCGCCTCGTCCGGGCACCTCAGGCCCCATCACACAAGGGTTACGGGGTCCTGGAACGTCGGTGAATTCGTCTCAAAGTTCCACAGACCGGGTACAGTAAAGCGTCAGTTCCCCCCTGTGCGGATCATCAGCCCTGCGAATGCCGCGCCGCCCGCGCCCCCCAGAGATCCCCCTCGGGTGACTGCAACACCTCGTTTCCGGCCGCCGTTCTGGCTGCCATGAAGAAGAAGGACGGTCGCATTGGTCATGGCGCCGCAGGGTGAGCATCGCGTCGTCGCCGTCATCCTGGCGGGTGGCAGCGGGCAGCGGATGGGCCTCAGCACCCCCAAGCAGCTCCTCAAGATCGCCGGCAAGTCGATCCTCGAGCACACGCTGGGCGTGTTCGAGGAGGCCTCCGACGTCGACGAGATCCTCGTCCTCATGAACCCCGGCTTCCTCAAGGACGCCGAGGAATGCGTGAAGAAGGCCGGCTGCACCAAGGTCAAGGCCGTGCTCCCCGGCGGCACCTCCCGGAACGCGACCACGCAGCTCGCCCTCGACGCCCTCGCCGACCACCCGGCCGAGACGACCAGCGTGCTGTTCCACGACGCGGTGCGCCCGCTGCTGTCGCAGCGCATCATCCGCGACTGCGTGTCCGCGCTGCGCGAGCACCAGGCGGTGGACGTGGCCATCCCGTCCGCCGACACGATCATCCAGGTCGACGAGGACGTCATCGTCGACGTGCCGCGGCGGGCGAACCTGCGGCGCGGGCAGACCCCGCAGGGCTTCCGGCTCGCCACCATCCGCGCGGCCTACGAGAACGCGTGGCGCGACGAGAACTTCGAGGCGACCGACGACTGCTCGGTGGTGCTGCGCTACCTGCCCGGCACCCCGATCTACGTCGTCCGCGGCGACGAGCACAACATGAAGGTCACCGAGCCGGTCGACATGTTCGTCGCGGACAAGCTGTTCCAGCTCGCCTCCTCCGAGGCCCCCGACCTGACCGAGGACGAGTACGCCGAGGCGCTCGGCGGCAAGACGATGGTCGTGTTCGGTGCCAGCCAGGGCATCGGCGCCGCCGTCGCGGAGCTGGCCCAGCGGTTCGGCGCC
Source organism: Spirillospora sp. NPDC049024 (assembly GCF_040649235.1). NCBI lineage: Bacteria > Bacillati > Actinomycetota > Actinomycetes > Streptosporangiales > Thermomonosporaceae > Spirillospora > Spirillospora sp. NPDC049024. The sequence continues at coordinate 362,347 of NZ_JBEZFD010000002.1, read as the reverse complement.
CGCGTCTTCGGCTACAGCCGCGGCGCCACCCGCACGCACGTCGAGCGGCCCGACGACGTCGCCGGCGCGCTCGCGCAGGCCTACTCGGCGACCGGCCGCGTCGACTTCGTCGTCAACACGGCGGGCGTGCTGCGGATCGGCCGGCTCGACGCCATCGACCCCGACGCGATCGAGGAGGCGCTGCGGGTCAACTACCTCGCGCCGATCCACATCGCGCGGGCGTCGTTCCCCTACCTCGCGAAGACCGGCGGGCAGCTGCTGCTCTACACGTCCAGCTCCTACACCCGCGGGCGCGCCGACTACAGCCTCTACTCCTCCGCCAAGGCGGCCACGGTGAACCTCACCCAGGCGCTGGCGGACGAGTGGTCCGGCGACGGCGTGCGGATCAACTGCATCAACCCCGAGCGGACCAGCACCCCCATGCGGACCGCGGCGTTCGGGCAGGAGCCCCCGCACACCCTGCTGAGCGCGGACCAGGTGGCCCGCACCTCCCTCAACGTCCTGCTCTCCAGCCTCACCGGGCAGGTCATCGACGTCCGCCGTGAAGACCCCCTCACCGGCGGCCGCTCCGGCTGACGCCGGCTCCCCCGCACACGCCCGCTCGGCCCGGCGGGCGCAGGTCCCCCCTTCCCCTCTTCAACTGCGCCACCCCCCGGGGCGCTGACCAGACGGAGGTGTGCCGTGCGGCGTCTCGTCTCCCGGTACTCGACTCTCATGCGGTACTCAACGGTGCTGTGGCTGCCCGTCACGCTCGGGCTGCTGATCGGGGCGGCCGCGGCCGGGTCGCCCTGGGCGTTCCTCGGCGCCGCCGTGCTCTGCTACGCGGCCGAGTACGCCCTCGGGCGGACGCTGCCGGACGCGGCCAGGCCGCTGCGCTGGGGCCAGATGCCCCCCGGCGCGCGGGTGCTGGTCCGGCAGGCCGCCCTCGTGCTGCTGCTCGTCCAGTCGGGCGACGCCGGCCGGCCCACGATCGTGCTGGCCGCCCTCGGCCTCCTGCTGGTCGACTGGCTCCGCGCCGCGACCCTCGCCGGCTCGGTCGCCGCGCGCCGCGTCAACCGGCTGCCTTTCGCCACCCGCAACCTCGGCGACGGCGAGCCGGCGCTCCCCGGCCCCGACACCGTCTGGCAGGCCCGGCTGATCCTCCTCCTGGAGAGCCACGCCGACCTCCCGATTCTGCTGTTCGGCACCGCCGGGATCCTGCTCGACCTCCCGGTGCTCGTGGCGGCCGGCCTCCTCGGCACCGCGGCGGCGGCCGTCGCCACCGCGGCCGCGCAGGCGCCGCGGCTGCGCCGGATGCGCGCCCTGCTCAACGCCGGCCGGATGGCCCGCGACGTGCAGCGCCGCGTGAACCGCTACAAGCCCGAGGTCGTGCTGTACTTCACCGGCCCGGTCACCACCGTCTACCAGGCCAACATGTGGCTGGAGACGCTGGAGCGGCTGGACCGCAAGGCGATGGTCCTCGTCCGCTCCCCCGAGGTCGTCGGCGCGCTCGCGCCCACCCGGCTCCCGGTCGTGTGCATCACGCGGGCCGAGGACATGATGAACTTCGACCTCGGCACCGTGAAGGTCGCGCTCTACCCGGGCAACACCGGCAAGAACCTCCACCTGCTCCGCGAGGAGCACATCAAGCACGTCTTCGTCGGGCACGGCGACAGCGACAAGGGCCCGAGCTCCAACCCGGTCAGCAAGGTCTTCGACGAGGTGTGGGTGGCCGGCCCGGCGGGCCGCGACCGCTACCGCAACTCCGACGCGGGCGTGCGCGACGAGGCCATCGTCGAGGTGGGGCGCCCGCAGCTCGGCGAGATCACCACCGAGCCGTCCGGCGGGCCCGTCCCGACCGTCCTGTACGCCCCCACGTGGGAGGGCTGGGACAACGAGCACGGCTACAGCTCGCTGCTCGGCATGGGCGAGCGGATCGTCCGGACCCTGCTGGAGCAGGGGCCGCGGCTGCGCGTCATCTACCGGCCGCACCCCTACACCGGCCGGCGGCTGCCGGAGGCGGCGGCCGTGCACAACCGGCTCATGCGGATGATCGAGCAGGCGAACCGGGGCGGCGCGGGCGGCCACCAGGTCGTGACCGGCGCGGACGCCTCCCTGTACGAGTGCTTCAACCGCTCGGACATGCTGATCACCGACATCTCCAGCGTGATCTCCGACTACATCCCGAGCCTGAAGCCGTACGTCGTCACCAACCCCGACGGGATGGACGAGAGCGCCTTCAGGGCCGAGTTCCCGTCCGCGTCGGCGGCCTACCTGCTGAGCCCGGGCTGCGGCGAGCTGGCCGACATCCTCGCCGTCGCGGCGACGCCCGGCCAGGACCCGCTGGCCGCGGAGCGCCGGACGCTCCGCGACTACCTGCTGGGCCCCGAGCACCCGGACGCCATGACGCGGTTCGCCGCCGCCGTCGACGCGCTCGCGGAGGCCGGCCCCAGGTCGACGATGTACGGGGTCTCCGGCGCGGCGGTCACGGAACACGCCTAAAGTGGTTCGCGAAGGCACTTCCCGACCTGTTGAGGGGCCATGAGCCGACCGCTGGTCAGCGTGATCGTCCCGGTGTTCCAGTGCCGGGACACGGTGGGCGGGGCCCTGGAGTCGGTGTTCGCCCAGACCCTGCCCGCCGAGCGGATCGAGGTCATCGCCGTCGACGACGGCTCGACCGACGGCGGCGGCGAGCTGCTCGACGAGCTGGCCCGCGCCCACGACCGGCTGACGGTCCTCCACCAGCCGAACTCCGGAGGCGCGGGAGCGCCGCGCAACCGGGGGCTGGAGCTGGCGTCCGGGAAGTACGTCTTCTTCCTGGACGCCGACGACCGGCTGGGCCCCGAGGCGCTGGAGCGCATGACGGCGATGGCCGAGCGCAACGGCACCGACATCGTGCTCGGAAAGCAGGTCGGGACGGGCGGCCGCAACGCGCCCAAGGTGTTCGAGCGCACGATCGAGCGCACCCACGTCCTCGACCCCGACTGCGACCTGTTCGCGCGGATGTCGATGGCCGCGCTCCAGCTGTTCCGCCGGTCGCTGATTGAGCGCGAGGGGCTGCGCTTCACCGAGGGCCTGGTGGCCCACGAGGACCAGCTCTTCACCGCCGGCGCCTACCTGAAGGCCGGCGGCGTCTCCGTCCTGGCCGACTACGACTGCTACTACTGGACGGCCCGCGAGGACGGCAGCAGCGCGACCCAGGGCAGCGGGGCCGCGCCCACCGAGCTGTACGGCGTCATCGCCCAGGCGATGCGGCAGGTCGCCGACCACACCGAGCCGGGCGAGACCCGCGACCGGCTGAACCACCGGTACCTGCGGCTGGAGGTGTTCAGCCGGCTCGACCGCCTGTACCTGGACTCCTCGCCCGACGACCAGAAGTTCACCCTCGCGAGCTGCCGCGAACTGCTGGAGGAGTGGTACACCCCCGGGCTGCGGGAGCGCTGCCACCCCCTCCACCGGGTGCTCGCGCACTGCGTCCTGCACGGCCTCGACGACGAACTGGTGGAGGTCCTGCGGTTCCGCCGCAGCGGGGCGCGGCCCCGGCTCCACCTGGAGGAAGGGCGCGCCTACCTGCAGTACCCGTTCTTCCGCGACGCCACCGTCCGCATCCCCGACGCGTGCTATGAGAGCCCCGCTCCGCCGCTGATCCGGCCCGCCCTGACCCGGCTGGCCTGGGAGGACGGCGCCCTGCTGGTCGGCGGCACGGTCTTCGTCCGCGATGTCGAGGAGGGGCGCCCGTCGGTCCGCCTGCTGCTGGAGGACGGCGACGGCGCCCGCCGCACGGTGGAGTGCGAGACCGTCCCGGCCGTCCCCACCGGCGAAGGGATCGAGGCGTCCTTCACCGCCGCGCTCAGCCCGCCTGCGGATCCCCTTCCGGACGGCCGCTGGACGGTCCGGGCCGAGGCCGAGATCAGCGGGCACGTGCGGACGGTGCCGCTGGCCAAGCCGCGCGACGTGGCCGTCCCGCGGACGGCCCTGGCCGGCACCCGGGTCCTGCGCCCGGTGCCGGTGCGCGACGGCCGGGCCCTCGTGCTGGAGGTCGGCGGCGCGCTCACGTCCGCCGACTTCGGCGTCGCGGAGGTCGGCTGGGGGCCGGGGAAGCGCGTCCGGATTCGAGCCGAGGCGCCGGCCGTCCTCGGTGACGTCCCGGCGATGAGCGTCCTGCTGCACCATGCCGGCGACGAGACGACGACGATCCGCGCCGCGCTGGAGGCCGCGCCGGACGACCCGTCCCGCCGGTGCGCCGACCTCTCGCTCGCGGGCGCGCGTCCCGGCCGCTGGCGGATCCGCTTCGCGGTCGACGGCGTGGGCGAGCCCGTCCCGGCGCGCGTCCCGGACGCGGGCGGCGTCCTCGGGCCGGTGACCGCCTCGATCGTGCCGCCGCGCCGCCTGCACGTCAGAATGGACCGCAGGACGCCGACCGTGCACGTCACCGCGCCCCTGAGGGCCATGACGAGGCGCGCGTGGCGGCGGCTGCTCCCCGGCGGGGGCACCGAACCGCGGTCCTGACCGCGTCCGCCCGCCGAACGATCCGCCCGCCGGGCATCCGCCCGCCGAACACTCGTCCGCTGAACATTCGCATGGGAAGGCACCGAATGAGCCACCGCATCCTGCCGAGCGCCCAGGTCGACCCCGGGGCGGAGATCGGCGACGGCACCACCGTGTGGGACCTCGCCCAGATCCGCGAGGGCGCTCGGCTCGGCGAGGGCTGCATCGTGGGGCGCGGCGCCTACGTCGGCGCGGGCGTGCGGATCGGCGACAACGTCAAGCTCCAGAACCTCGCGCTCGTCTACGAGCCCGCCGTGCTGGAGGACGGCGTGTTCGTCGGCCCGGCCGTCGTGCTCACCAACGACCGCGAGCCCCGCTCGGTGGACCCGGACGGCAGGCTGAAGCGCGGCGGCGACTGGGAGGCCGTCGGCGTCCACGTCGCCGAGGGCGCCTCGCTCGGCGCCCGCAGCGTGTGCGTCGCGCCCGTGCGCGTCGGCCGCTGGGCGATGGTCGCCGCGGGCGCGGTGGTGACCCGCGACGTCCCCGACTTCGCGCTGGTCGCGGGCGTGCCCGCGCGCCGGATCGGCTGGGTCGGCAAGGCCGGCGCCCGGCTCACCGAGCGCTCCGAGGGGACGTGGGAGTGCCCGCGGACCGGCGAGGTCTACGTCGAGGCGCCCGCGGGCGACGGCTCCGGCGCGACGGTCCTGACCGAGAAGGGCTGAGCGCCGGCCGCTCAGGGCTTGCCGTGGAGGTCGCGCTCCTGCCGCGTCGTCACGACGAGGTCGGGGTGCAGGCGGGCCAGCCGGCGGCCGAGCGGCACCGACGTCCGGTCCATCACGATGACGCGGACGAGCCCGCCCGTGTCGAGGCCGCGCAGGACGCGGCGCCGCGCGATGCGGGCCAGCAGGTGCGGCCGGACATGGCGGTAGAACGGCACGAAAAGGCGCCGGTGGGCGACGCGGGAGGCGCGGGTCCGCGCGCGCTCCAGCCCGGCGCCGACCCGCCCTGCCCGCGCCACCGGCCGGACGGCGATCCGCGGCAGCCTGATCAGGACCGTGTGCTCCAGCCAGGGCAGCGGATGCCTGGCCTCCGCCGCGTCGAGCCGGTGCAGGCGCACCCGCCCGTCCAGGTTCGCCCACCCGTCCGGCTCGGCGGTCACGAGGTCGACCTGCGCGCCCTCTTCCGCGAAGTACCCGGCCAGCCCGATGACCCGCTTGTGCTGGCGCTTGGGCGGCACGTTCGGGACGGGGTCCATGGTCAGCCTGGGGTCCATCGCGAGGACCAGCACCTTCGGGGCCTGCGCGCCCTGCACCGCACCGTCTCCCACTCTGATCACCCGGCCACGCCGCGCCTGCGGGCGGCGAGCTCGGTGAGCCGCCCCACGAGCGGCTCCAGCGTCACGTTCCGTTCGAAGCGGTCCGCGTAGGCGCGGGCCTCGGCCGCCTGCCGCTCGTCGAGGCCCGCCGCGGCCTTCGCCGCCGCCACCATCGACGCGGCGATGTCCGCGGGGGCGAGCCCGCCCGGGTTGAACCACAGCGGGTATCCCCGCAGCAGCTCCTCGGCCGCCGACCCCGGCGCGTGGACCGACACGATGGGGCGTCCCGCCGCCATGTACTCGAAGATCTTCCCGGACGTCACGTAGCGTCCGCCGCCGTTGAGGAAGACCAGCACGTCGGAGTCCTGGTAGACGTCGGCGAGAGCCGTCTTGGACACCGGCCCGCGGTGGTGGACGCCGGGGGCGAGCACCTGCCCGTCGGCGTCCCCGTCACCGGCCCGGCCCGCCTGCTCGTCGGCCACCGCACCGCCCCCGACCTCCTGGTCGCCGACGGCCGCGGCGGCCGCCTCGGCCGCGGCGGCGAAGCGCTTGCGCAGCTTGCCGTCGGTGGCCTGGAAGAACCCGAAATAGCCGTAGAAGTTCAGGGTGGCGGCCCGCATGTCGGAATGCGCGCGGGCCCGGGTGAACCCCTCGATCAGCTCCTCGATGGGCTGCTTGTCGGTGACCGTGCCGACGAAGGAGAAGCGCGGCGCGTGCCCGCCCGTCGCCGCGCGGGCCGCCGGGGGCGGCGCGGCGCTCAGCGGGAGCGTGTCGGCGTCCCACCCGTTCAGGACGGTCATCATGCGGTCGGCCGCGAACGGGTAGCGCTCGGCGTGCCAGCCCCGCTGGGCCTCGTTGACGTACAGGGAGTTCGCCGCGGACCGCAGCACCCTGCGCTCCCAGCGCCAGGCGGGATGCCCGTCGTCGAACATCGGCTGCTCGCTGAACTGGTCGAGGGTCCAGGAGTCCCGGTAGTCGATGATGTACGGGGTGCGGGTCAGCTTGTGGAACAGCCAGGCCGCGGCGAACGAGGAGTACGGGTTCCCCGTCGCGAGGACCACGTCGAACCTGCGCTTCGCGTGCATCCGCAGCGCCCGCCGGACGGAGTCGCGCCCCCACGAGGCGTAGTGCTCCGGGAAGACGTGCTTCTGCCCCCAGGTGTACAGCGACTGGGCCAGCTGGGGGAACGCCCCCCGGAACCGGCTGTACTCGCGCACGTTCGTCTGCCAGACGAACCGGTTCAGGTCCGGGCGCACCAGCGTGATCCGCGGGTCGACGGTCTCCATGAGCTTGTCGTCGACCGAGCCGAGCGTGTCGTACAGGAACGGCAGGGGCGCCGCGAAGACCGTGACGTCCCAGCCCAGCTCGGTCAGCCGGTTGGCGGTGGCCCGGGGCCGGTAGACGCCGCTGGCCCGCGACGGCGGGAAGTAGAAGGCGAGGTACAGAAGGCGCGGGCGTCGTTCGGTCATGGAATCATCCTCTGGCGTAGCCTGCCGGGGATCTTTCATGAGCAACGGAGTAGGAGAGGGTCGCCCCCGCGCCCGTTATCGTGTCCGCGAGTTCGGACACCGTCACCAGCGACTGCGGGTCGGCGACCACGACCAGGTCGATGGACCGGCCGCGCAGCAGTTCGCGCTCCACCATCCGGCGGCGCACCGCCGCGGCGTCCCGCCGGTAGAGGCGGGCCAGCCGGCGGTCGACGGGACGGGCCAGGCGCCTGCGGTACGCGGAGTCGATCCGCTTGCCCAGTCCGCGCAGCGGGCCGGGGAAGAGCACGCGCAGCAGCAGCGCCGGGATCCGGTAGAGAAGGATCCGCACCGCGGCCGGACGGTAGCGGCGTTCGAGCGCGGGCAGCTCGACGGCCTCGACGCCGTCCGGCAGCGGGTCCTTCGCCCACGTCGACGTCTTGCGCACCAGCACGGCGGCGCTGCCGCCGTCCCCGACGACCTGCGCCGCCTCCCGGACGACCGCGGGCCGGCGGGAGGCGCCGAGCGCGACGAACAGAACGTTCACGCTTCTTCTCCCCCGTTCGCGGCACCGTCGCCCTGCGGGAACCAGTGCCGGTAGTGCGCTTCGGCCACCGTGCGGTGCCCGAAGCGTCCGTCCAGGATCTCGCGGGCCTTCGCCAGGTCGAGGCCGTCCGGGAAGCGGTCGCACAGGCGGCGGTAGCCCGCGACGATCGAGCCGGAGTTCTCCTCGACGTCGATCATTTCCCCCGCGGCGGTTTCTATGCCGGCCAGGGTGCGCTCGGGTCCGCCGCACCGGGTGACGAGCACCGGCAGGCCCGCCGCGACCGCCTCGATGATCGTCACACCGAAGGTCTCCCACCGGGCGGGGTGGACGAGCAGGTCGTGCTCCCGCATGAGCCGCGTGGCCTCGTCGGGGGCGACCGCGCCGAGGAACGACACCGCGTGGTCGACGCCGAGTTCGGCGGACCGCTCCTCCAGCTGCCGGGCCAGCACGCCGGGCCCGGCGATGGTCAGCGTCAGCCCGGGGTCCTCGGCGAGGCACTCGGCGAACGCCTCCAGCAGCCAGCCGACGCCCTTGCGCTCGACCAGCGTGCCGACGTACAGCCAGCGGCGCAGCTCGGTGACGGGAGCCGGGCGGGGCCGGTCGAACGAGATCGGGTTGGAGATCATCTCGATCTTGTGGGCGAGCGCCGGGAACGCCTCGGCGAGCGTGTCCCGCAGCACGTCGGTGACCACGAGGAAGCCGGTGCAGCGCTCCAGGACCTGCTCGTACATCTCCCGCGAGTCGGGCTGCTCCAGGACCTTGTCCAGGAAGGACGCGTGCTCGGTGACGAAGACCCGCGCGTCCGGGCGGGCGTTCTCCAGCGCCGTCCAGCCGCCGCGCAGGCCCACGTGCGCGTGGACCACCGGCGCCGGGATCGGCTCGCCGCCCAGCGCCTCGCGCAGCCACCTGGCGTGCTCGACGGCGAGTTCGGCGAAGGTGTAGTCCGGCACCGTCGGCACCGGGATCCGCAGCAGCCGGGCCCCCGCGACGTCGGGCGCGGGGTGCAGCGCGACCGGCAGGAGGCGCCGGTGCGCCTCGCGCGCCGCCTCGACCTCCTCCTGCGGCTGCCGCATCAGCCACGCCTCGGTGTGGTAGACGGTGACGTCGCCGCAGCCCGGGGCCGTCGCCTCGACCATCGCCTGGACGAAGGCGCCGGCCCACTCCTGCTTCGGGTTCGGATACCAGGGGGTGACGACGGCGACGTCCCGGCCGCCGTTCCTGTCCGCCGCCATCGTCAGTCCTGGGCGCCGACGAGCCGGCCGTCGGACCCGGCCGGGGGCGGCGTGCGCGGGGCGGACTTCGCGGCGGTGGGCAGCAGCTTGGAGTAGACGCCGTCCAGCACCTCGGCCTGCGCCTCCCACGTCCACTCGTGGAGCAGGTCGGGCCGGTCGTCGTACACGGCGCGGTACCGCCGGGGGTCGGCGAGGACCGCCTCGACCGCCCGCACGTAGTCGTCGAGGTCCTCGGCGTGGAAGACCTCGCCCTGCCCGGTGGCCTTCACCATGTCGCCCATCGCCTGCACGTCGCTCACGACGATCGGCAGCCGCGCGTGCGAGTACTCGAAGAACTTCGTGATCAGGGCGATCTCGTGGTTCGGCCAGTGGTGGATCGGGATGACGCCGATGTCGGCCGCCGCCAGGAACGGGACGACCTGGTCAAACGGGACGTACGGCAGCGTGTGGACCCGGTCGGCGACGCCGAGTTCGCCGGCGCGGGCGATCAGGCTCCGGACGTAGTCGGACCGCGCCGAGGAGACGACCAGGGCGACGTGCAGCCGCGGCAGCCGCGGCAGCGCGTCGATCATGATGTCGAGGCCGCGCTGCACCGAGGCGCTGCCGCTGTAGACGGCGATCGGGGTGTCCGGGCCGACGCCGCACAGCTCCCGCATGTCGGGGACGGGGTCGGACGTGCTCGGCTCGCCCCCGGTGATCGGGGCGTTCAGCACCACGGTCGGCTTGGCGCGCAGGCCGTGGCTCTCGACCAGCCGGTCCGCCAGCGCCTCCGAGACGGTCACCACGGCGTCGGCGTCGCCCGCGTACTCGCGCTCGTGCGCGATCATGGCGGGCAGCCAGCGCGGCCCGGCGCCCCAGGGGCGGATGCCCGGCAGGAACTCGTGCGCGTCCCACACGAGCTTCACCTGCCGGCCCTTGGCGCGGGCCCGCCGCACCGACCGCGCCGCGACACCGAGCATGCGGAAGTCGTTGGCGTGGATGATGTCGGGTTCGAGCCGGTCGATGACCTTGCCGTAGGTGCTGTCCCAGTCCCACAGGTTGCGGTCGAGGACGCGCCACGCCCGGTCGCCGAGGACCTTCAGCCAGAAGTTGATCGCGAACCGCTCCAGCGGGGAGCGCGGGTTGCCGCGGGCCTCGGCGAGCGACTCGGTCTGCCGCACCCGCAGCGACACCCACCGCGACTGGGCCTTCGCCGTGATCCGCCGCGTCAGCAGCCACACCTTGCGCACCGGGCCGCGGGAGCCCGGCTCGAGGCGGGCGGCGGCGAGGTCGGCCCGCCGGGACTGCACGAGCCGCCGCCGGTAGTCGGCCACCTTGGGGTGCCCGTACGCGAGCGGGCGCCGCAGCGTGGCGCGCAGGACGCCGTGCTGGTTGCGCAGGAGCACGTGCTGCAGCGGCAGGAGGCGCACGCGGGCGCCGCCGATGTTCCAGGAGCGGCGCTTCTTGGCCCCGGTGCAGCCGAGCATGTGCACATCCCAGCCCGCCTCGGCCATCGACTTCGCGGCCTTCTGCACCCGGGAGTCGCGCACGACATCGTTGTCGACGAGCATGACGACGCGGCCGCGCGACGCGCCGGGAACCGTCCCGTCTTCGATTTCCATTCGATTCTCCAGTCGCGGTCGGCCGGGCCGCTCGCGCAGACCGGCCGGAACGGTCAGCGGGGCGTCTTCGAACCTGTCCGAGCGTCGGGGGCGCCGATCACGACGCGGTGAACGCCGGGCCAGCGGGAGGCGTCGGTGACGCGGCGGCCGTCGACCAGGGCCTTGACGCCCGGCAGGTCGTCCGCGCCGAGTTCGCGGTAGGCGGCGTGGTCGGCCTGCACGATCGCGGCGGTGACCGACTCGCCCCGGTGGGGCGGGAGGCCGAGGGCCTCCAGTTCCTCATCGGTGTACATCGGGTCGGACACGTACGGGACGGCGCCGCGCCGCCGCAGCGCCTCCACCGTGGGGAAGACGCCGGAGAACGCCGTCTCCTTGACGCCGCCCCGGTACGCCGCGCCCAGCACGAGGACGCCGGCGCCGGTCAGGTCGCCGTAGGCGTCGGCGAGCAGGCCGACGGCGTACTCGGGCATGCCCGTGTTGGCCTCGCGGGCGGCCCGGACGACGGTCGCGTCCGGGTCGTTCCACAGGTACATCCGCGGATACACCGGGATGCAGTGGCCGCCCACGGCGATGCCCGGCTGGTGGATGTGGCTGTACGGCTGGGTGTTGCAGGCCTCGATGACCTTCGTGACGTCCACGCCCACCGTGTCGGCGTAGCGGGCGAACTGGTTGGCGAGGCCGATGTTGACGTCCCGGTAGGTCGTCTCGGCGAGCTTGGCGAGCTCCGCCGCCTCCGCGGAGCCGAGGTCCCAGACGCCGTTCGGGCGGTCGAGGTCCGGCCGCTCGTCGAAGTCGAGGACCTGCCCGTAGAACTCGACGCCGTGCCGGGCGGACGCCTCGTCGATGCCGCCGACGAGCTTGGGGTAGCGGCGCAGGTCGGCGAAGACCCGCCCGGTCAGCACCCGCTCCGGGCTGAACACCAGGTGGAAGTCGGTGCCCGCGGTCAGGCCCGAGCCGTCCGCGAGCATCGGGGCCCAGCGGTCACGGGTGGTGCCGACGGGCAGCGTCGTCTCGTAGCTGACGAGCGTCCCGGGGCGCAGGCCCTGCGCGATGGAGCGCGTCGCGGCGTCCATCCAGCCGAAGTCCGGGGTGCCCTTCTCGTCCACGAACAGGGGGACGACCACGACGACCGCCTCCGACTCGGCGACCGCGGCCGCCGTGTCGGTCGTCGCCGTCAGCAGCCCCGCCCGCACCGCCTCGCCGAGGTGGACGTCGAGCTCGGCCTCGCCGGGGAACGGCTCGCGCCCCGCGTTGACCTCGGCCACGACGCGCTCGTTCACGTCGGCGCCGATCACACGGTGGCCCTTGCGGGCGAACTGCACCGCGAGCGGAAGACCGATCTTGCCGAGCGCGACCACGCAGATCCGCATGTGCTACTTACCTCCAAGGGACGTCACGCGCCGGACCCGCTGGGCGACGGCCTGGGCCGGACGTACCGGACGTGTCTCGATCATCGTGCCGTGCCGGTCGTCGCCGGCCACCGACAGCCGGTAGGGCCTGGCCCGGTGCCAGAACAGTTCGCCGCGCGGGGCGGGCACCATGGACGTCCCCGCCGGCACGGCGACGTCGTGCGTCTCCCCGGCGGCCCGGACGACGAGCCGCAGCGCGTGCCTCGGCCTGCCGGACGCCGCCGTGAGCGTCACCGGGATCCGGGCGGTCACGTGCAGGCCGTCCTCGCGCGCCTCGCGGGTGAGGTCGTCCAGGTCCAGGGTCTTGCCGCCGCCGCGGGGGGCGAGCGCGAGGCGGACGGTCGCGGGGTCGTCGGTCTCGGGGCCGGTGAGCGGGGTCCGGACGGTGATCTCCACCGTGTCGCGGTCGCGCCGCACGGCGACGGTCCGCGCCTCCTGGGCCAGCCGCTTGCGCATGCCCTTGGTGATCTCGAACAGGTCGTCCGGGAGCCCGAGGCGGGGGTCCTCGAAGCCCTGGTAGGCGAGGTAGGCCCGGCCGTCCTTCAGCGCGATCAGGTAGGGGTGCTCCGCGATCCCGGCCCGGATCGCCTCGCACAGCAGGTCGATCTCGCCGCGCTGCGCGAGCCGGAGCCGGACGCGGCGGACGATGGGCAGCGTGTAGAGGACCTCGTCGGTCACGTACCGGTCGACGAGCCTGCCGACGCGGGCGCAGACGTCCTCCTGCGCGTCGCGGTCGAGTTCGAGGAACCCCTCCCGCGTCGGCATCGTCAGCTCCCAGCGGGTGTGCCGCTTGAGGATCGCGTCGCGCTTCGGGCCGGGCTCGATGAGGTCGGCGACGACGCCGAAGAGGCTCTCCGCGCATTCGAGGCGCGTGTGGACGTCGACTGCGCCCTGAGTGATGTTGCCACCGTCGTCGCGCAGCACCGCGTAGTAGCAGGTGTAGTCGGCGAGGACGGAGATGCGCCGGGCGCGCACGCACGCCTCGAGGGTGAACGGCTGGTCGCTGCCGATCCGCATGTGCTCGTGGAACCGCAGCTTGTGCCGCTCCACCAGCTCGCGGCGGAACAGCTTGCAGTTCGACAGCACCCACGGCAGCACCGAGTCGTACAGGTCGATCTCGGGGCGGTTCTCGGCGAACAGTTCCGGGCGCCGGACGGCCCGCCCGTTGACGCCCTCCATCTTGCCGACGAGGACGTCCGAGCCCCACTCGTCGGCCGCGGCGACCATGCGTTCCAGCGCCTCGGGGCCGAGGTGGTCGTCGGCGCCGACGAAGTAGACGTAGCGGCCGGTCGCGACGTCCAGCGCCCGGTTGCTGGGGGCCGCCGGGCCGCCCGAGTTCGGCTGCCGCAGCACGGTGACGACGTCGGGGTACTCCTCGGCGAACCGGTCGAGCTCGGCTCCGGAGCCGTCGGTGGAGCCGTCGTCGACCGCGACGACCTCCATGCGGTCGCGGCCGATGCTCTGCCCGACCAGCGAGTTCAGGCAGTCGGTCAGGTAGGGCATCGTGTTGTAGACCGCGACCACGACGGTGACGTCGGGCACACCGGCGGAGGCGGGACCGCCGTCCTCCGCTCCGCCGCTCCGCTCAGACGGCATCCAGCACCTCCCCGGGCTGGAGCGACACCGTCTCGCCGAGGCGCGCCGACTTCAGCACGGCGGCCGACACCTCGACCGTCCGCAGGCCCTGCCGCAGTGTGACGACGTCGCCCGGGGCCGACCCGTCGGGGCCCGCGAGGACCGCGTCGCGGAAGCGCTCGTGCTCGACCAGCAGCGGCTCGCGCTTGGGGATCGCGTACCGGATCATGTCGCCCTCGGACACGCCGCGGAACGCCCGCAGCGCCTCCCACTCGGTGCTCACCTCGCCGTTGGCGTAGAACGTGAGGTCGGCGGTGAGCGTGTCGGCGACGAAGCAGCCGCGCTCGCCGGTGACCACCGTGGTGCGCTCCTTGAGCGGGCTCAGCCAGTTCACCAGGTGGTTGACCATGGAGCCGTCCGCCAGGCGCCCGACGGCGGCGACCATGTCCTCGTGCGGGCGGCCGCTGCGCGCGACGGTGTGCGCGGAGATGGACACGTAGTCCTGGCCGGTCACCCAGCCGGTGAGGTCGATGTCGTGGGTCGCGAGGTCCTTGACGACGCCGACGTCGGCGATCCGGTGCGGGAACGGCCCCTGCCGGCGCGTGACGACCTGGAACACCTCGCCCAGCTCGCCCGCCTCCAGCCGGGCCCGCATGCTCTGCAGCGCCGGGTTGTAGCGCTCGATGTGGCCGACGGCCGCGACGAGCCCGCGCGACTCGAACGCCGTCACCAGCCGTTCGGCGGCCTCCACCGACTCGGCGAGCGGCTTCTCGATCAGCGCGCCGACGCCGGCCTCGGCGAGCGCGAGCCCGATCTCCTCGTGCAGCGCGGTCGGGCAGGCCACCACCGCGTAGTCGATGCCGACGGTGAGCAGTTCCTGGAGGGACCCCATCAGCGGCACCCCGTGCGGGGCGCCCTCGGGCCGTCCGGCCGGGTCGACGATCCCGACGAGGTCGACGCCGTCCAGGCCGGACAGGACCCGCGCGTGGTTGCGGCCCATCACGCCGAGGCCGATCAGGCCCGCGCGCAGCGACGCGCTCACGACGCGGCTCCGGCCGCGTTCACCGCGTCGGCGACGCGCGCCAGGTCGTCGTCGGTGAGGGACGGGTGCACCGGGAGGGACAGCACCTCGGCCGCGGCGCGCTCGGTCTCGGGCAGGTCCCAGCGCGGGTCGGGGGCGCCGTCCTTCAGGAACGGCCTGAGCCGGTGGACGGGCGTCGGGTAGTAGACGGCGCTGCCGACCTTCCGCTGCTCCAGGCGCTGCTGGAAGGCGTCGCGGTCGCCGGGGACGCGGACGGTGTACTGGTGGTAGACGTGCCGCGTGCCGGGCGCGACCGGCGGCACCACCGCGCCGGTGATCTTGGCGTCCAGGAACCGGGCGTTGGCGATGCGCCGCTCGGTCCAGGCGGGCAGCTGCTTGAGCTGCTCGCGCCCGATGGCCGCCGCGACGTCGGTGAGCCGCACGTTGGCGCCGACGATCTCGTTGGCGTAGCGCTGCTCCATGCCCTGGTTGCGCAGCAGCCGCAGCGTCCGGGCGGTCTCCGCGTCGGCGGTGGTGATCATGCCGCCCTCCAGGGCGTGCATGTTCTTGGTCGGGTAGAAGCTGAAGGTGCCGATCGTGCCGATGGCGCCCACCGGGACGCCGTTGTGGGCGGCGGCGTGCGCCTGGCAGGCGTCCTCGACGACGGCGAGCCCGTGCCGCTCCGCGAGCGCGCCGATGCGGTCCATCGCCGCGGGGTGCCCGTACAGGTGCACCGGCATGATGGCGGCGGTGCGGGGGCCGACCGCGGCGGCGACGGCGTCCGGGTCGACGTTGAACGAGCCGGGCTCGATGTCGACGAAGACGGGCTCGGCGCCGACGAGGCGGACGACGTTGGCCGTGGCCGCGAACGTGAACGAGGGGACGATCACCTCGTCGCCGGGGCCGATGCCGAGCGCCATCAGGCCGAGGTGCAGGGCCGACGTCCCGGAGTTGACGGCGACGCAGTGGCGTCCCGCGACGAGGGCGGAGAACTCCTCCTCGAAGGCGGCGACCTCGGGGCCCTGCACGACACGCCCGCTGCGGAGGACGCGCACGGCAGCCTCGATCTCCGCCTCCCCGATCACGGGACTCGCCGCGGGGACGGGCCTTTCCGATTCCACGGGCATGCACAGGCTCCTTATGGCAGGACGGTGAGCAAGGGCTTCCTCGCGGGGGACAGATCGCGTCCGGACAAGAGGCGCATTCTCGGCGGAAGCCTCGTCTGACGGACGGATTCTAGCCAAGTCAGACCGTGGCGAGGACGTCCATCGATCTTTCCCGCACTCAGGAACCTCCCATGAAGACGCCCGTCCAAAACCGCTGCCGGTCCGGATCGGCGCCGAACAGGTACGTCGCCTTCAGCTTGGGCGGCAGCAGCGGCGCCAGCCGCGCCGCGGTCTCCGCATGGCGGCTGAGCTGCGACAACTCGGCGTTGGCGAAGACGCGGTGGACGATGTCGGTCGCGTCCGAGCCCTCGTCCCCGGCGGCGCGGAGCCGCTGCTCCCAGCCGTCCAGGTCGGCGGCCAGCTCGCGGAGCCCGGTCACCTGCCGGCGGGCCAGCCGCGCCTCCAGCGCGGTGAGCGGGACCGGCGCGTAGTCGCCGTCGCCCAGATACATCTTGGCGATGTCGAGCGGCAGACCGGTGCCGTGCAAGCGGATCAGACGCTCAAGCGTGCGCTTGGTCATCCACTGCCGGCCCTCGTCGTCGATGTCGTTCTTCCACCACTCCAGGACGGTCTCGGCCACCCCGCCGTAACGGGCTATCAACCATTCGTTCGCCGGAATGTCATCCGGCTCGATCTCCAACGAGACCGTGAAGCGGGACGCCTGCGCGATGGTGTTGCGCGACACGAGCAGCTTGCGGCCCAGGTAGTAGGGAGGGTTCTGCAAGGCGATCTGGGCGCGGAGGCCCTTGATGCGCCGCCCGGCCAGGGACCACTCCTGCGTGACCTCCATGAGGCGGGCGAACGTGGCCTTGTCCTTGGGACGGTTGTACTCGTCCCAAACGATGGCCTTGTCGCCCGGCTCCAGGAACGGGCCGGACAACAGGTTGTCGAGGGTTCCGTCCAGAGTGGGGACGGGCGCGCACAAGTCCTCCACATTGGTGACGGGCAGCGAGAAGTAGAGCGGGTCGGCGCCGAGCTCGTCGCGGACGACCTCCTTCACCACCTCCGTCTTGCCGCAGCCGGGCGGCCCCTGAATGAGCACGGCCCAGCGCCGCTCGATGGCGGCGCGCACGACGCGGCGGACGGCGTCCGGCACGTGCGCGGGATCGGGGACGTCGGCCCCGGCGCGCCGCAGTTCGGCGGCGATGCGGCCGAGGATCTCGGGGGCCTGGTCGTCGCCCGGCCTCCCGTCCGGCCCGCCGGCCGCGGTGGCGAGGGGCAGGCGGCGCCCGTCCACGAGCGGGAGGCCCCAGGCGAGCGGGAACCCGGCGAGCGCGCAGTCGAGGACGTGCTCCAGCGTGCGCGGCGACAGCAGCCTGCGCAGCTCGGCGGGCAGCGACGCCCACACCCGGAACACGCCGGTGAGGTCGACGCCGCGGAACCTGCGCGACAGCGCGGCCCGCCACGCGGTGTCGGCGGCGGTGACCCGCAGCGTCGCCATCCGGTCGAGGACGGCGGGGTCCGTGCGGAGCGCCGCGGTCTCGGTGAGCGTCTCGTTGTCGGTCAGG
The DNA here is from genome assembly GCF_040649235.1 of Spirillospora sp. NPDC049024. NCBI lineage: Bacteria > Bacillati > Actinomycetota > Actinomycetes > Streptosporangiales > Thermomonosporaceae > Spirillospora > Spirillospora sp. NPDC049024. The sequence goes on along the minus strand of NZ_JBEZFD010000002.1, from coordinate 345,040 downwards.
AACACCCCGACGCAGCCGAGCGCGCGCAGGTCGTGCTCGCCGAGCGTCCAGTTGCAGGCGATCTGCATGAGCTGGGACTGGATCGTCGCGCCCGCCTGGAGCGAGTCGTCGATGAGCAGCACGTACGGCTTGCGCGGCTTGAGCTGCCGCATGACGAGCTGCCGCAGCACGAGCTCCCCGTCCTGCCGGACGGGCGCGTTGACCAGCAGGTCGTCGGGGGTGAGGTTCGCGGCCGGGACGTAGACGAGCGCGGTGTCCTCGCGCCGCCGGACGTGGTGGAAGAACGTGGAGGTCTTGCCGATGCCGTGCTCGCCGAAGACCTGCCCGGTGATCCCGAGCTCGATCATGGTGTCGATGAAACGGGCCAGCCGCGGCCCGTCCGGCATGCTCATGCGCTCAAGTACAGCGGTCCGGCACGTCCGGATCACCCGATTTATTCGGGAGGCCCGCCGGGTACGGCGCACCCGCTCGTCGCCGGACTCCGCCGCTCCTGTCGTACCGGCCCGCTATCGTTCCTGCGTCCGGATGTCACAGGGCAGGATGGGAGCGCGCCATTTACGGGGAACGGGGGTGACCGGGGACCTCCGCACCGCGGACCACCATCCGGCCGGCGGCGGCCCCACCCGCCCAGGTCGACGGCGCCGGCGGGCGCCCCGTCCGCTGGACCCGCGGCGGCTGCGGGCGGAAGAGCCGGCCGACCCGGAGGTGGTCGAGCAGGCCCGTCGGCGCAAGGAGTCCGTGCTGCTGGGCTTCGGGGCGGGGCAGAGCGTCGTGGCGTCCTGGCTGTACGCCAAGTGCCACCACCACGTTCCGACCACCGCGATCCCCACCGCCGCCGTGGCGGCCACCGGCGACGGAAGCTGCGCCCTCCTCTACAACCCCTACTTCTTCATGGAGCTGGACTACGACGGCGTCCAGTTCGTGCTGTTCCACGAGGCCCGGCATCTGATGCACCGGCACCTCTACGTGGACGAGGAGCTGCGTTCCGACCCGGTGTTCACGATGGCCGCCGAGGTGTCCATCAACCATGTCGCCCTGCGCCGGCTGGGGCGGTCCGGCCTCCCCACGATTCCCGCGCGCACGGCGTCCGGGGACGGTGGCCAGGAGCGAGAGCCGGTCGGCGTCGACCCCGACCTGGTCTACAGGGCGTACCGCGACGATCTGGGGCGGCAGGGGCTGGCCCCGCTCCCGTACGACGAGTTCAGCCACACCGATCTCACGGTGTACAGCGAGTTGCGCCGGATGAAGGCGCTCAGTGAACCCGTGACGGCGTACTGCGTCCACCTGGGCGGCGACGACCCCGGCGAGTCCGGCAGGAGGCAGGACGGCGACCGGGCCGAGCGGCCGGACATCCCGCTGGACGCGGAGACCGTGGAGCGGCTGGGCGACGACGTCCTGCGCGAGGTGATGCAGGCCGCGCTGCGCGGGAATCCGGCGGCGCGCGGCGAGCTCCTCGATCTGGCCGACCGCACGGCGGACGGCGGGGAGCGGCTGGAGCGGCTGTGGGGAGGCCTGGGCCTGGACAGGCTGCGCGGCGTCACCCCGAAGACCCGCCGGGTCGACTGGTGGCAGCGGTGGCTGACCGACGTGCTCGCCTCCAAGCTGAGCGAGAGCGACCGGCTGGTCTACCCGAAGAAGCACGGCGCGGTCATGCTGGCCCTGGGGCACGACCCGATGCTGGCCCGGCGCGGGCCGGAGCGGACGAAGGTGGTGCTCATCGCCTTCGACACGTCGGGGTCGATGCCCGACCACGTGGTCGACTGGCTGACCACCCTGGTCGGCGGGACCGACGGGGTGGAGAGCCACTGGCTGAGCTTCGACGGTGCGGTGACGCCGTTCGCCCCTGGGGAGCGGGTGGCGGGCGGGGGCGGTACCGATTTCCAGAACGTCGTCGACTACGCCGAGGGCCGGCTGGAGGTCGGCGGCAAGCGGTTCGAGACGGAACCCGACGCGGTCATCATGGTGACCGACGGGTACGCGCCGCCCGTCACCCCCGCCGCCCCCGACCGGTGGATCTGGCTGATCACCGACGGCGGCGACGACTGGCCGGACCACCACGACCCGCCGATGGCCTGCCACCGGGTCGCATCCGGGCGATGACCGAGGAGAACGGAACAGTGGCGACCGCGGAACGGCGGTGGAAACCCACCGCCACCTATCCCGATCCCCCCGAGAACGAGCCCACCACGAAGCTCGAGAAGTTCATCGACGCGATGATCTCGACCGGGCAGACCGGGCAGATCTTCGGCGAGCACGGCATCGGGAAGACCTCCACGTTCGTCTCGTACGTGCCGAAGCGCCATCCCGGCACCGCCCTGGTCGTCGTGCCCGCCGCCAACCTCTCCCCCGACGACCTGCTGGTGAACGCCCCGGTACGCGACGACCGCAGCGGGGAGCTGGTGCTCCGCCAGCTCGTCATGCGGCAGCTCGTCCCGGGCAAGCCGTTCGTCCTTCTCATCGACGACTCGTTGCAGGCCGGGAACACGGTGCAGTCCCAGTTGATGCAGATCGCCTGCAACTGGAGCCTGGGCGAGTACGACCTGCGCGAGCTCGGCTGCGTCGGGGTGTTCCTCACCGACAACGAGTCGCTCGCCGAAACCGGCGTCCGCCGGTCCGACCCGGCGATCCTGGACCGGATGGTCACCATCCGGCTGACCGCGAACGACACCGCATGGAGGCGGGCGCTGGCCGAGCGGTATCCCGACTGGGATCTGCGTGAGGTGTTCCGTGAATGGGCCGGGCTCGGCCCGGAGCTGCGCCGCCTGCTCTCGCCGCGCACCCTGCAGCACGTGCTGGACTGCGCCCGCGCCGGCTTTCCGCTCGCCTGGGGGCTGCCGATCCAGAACGGCCGCCGGCTGGCGCTGGCGGAGGCGGGCAGGGACGGCCGGCCGGGCCGGGACCGTACGGCGGAGGTACTCGACGCCATCGCCGCGGCGGTCGGGGCGAGCAACCCCGCCACCGTCACCGACCCGGTCCGCCGCATCCTGCGGGCCGCGATGGCCAATCGCTGGGCCGTCCTCCTCCAGGGTCCTCCGGGGTGCGGCAAGACGGAGATCACCAAGCAGATCGCCCGGGAGGAGACCGGCCACGAGCCCGTCTACTTCTCCCTGCCGGTGACCAACGTCGAGGACCTGTGCGTACCGGTGCCCACGCCGGACGGGTCGCTGGAGGCCATGCTCGCCCGGTCGCTGCTCGACCCGAGGCCCAAGGTGCTGATCTGGGACGAGTACAACCGGCCGAAGGACAAGGCGGCCTTCGCCAGGCTCATGGAGATCACCCAGGAGTGGACGCTCGCCGGCCGCCGGATCCCCGGCCTGCGGGCCCAGGTGGCGTTGCAGAACCCTCCCTACCATCTGGGCCGCAAGATGCCGGTGGCCGCCAACAACGTGGCCCAGGCCAGCCGGTTCACGATCAGCTACGAGGTCCACCCCGACGACATCCCGGCCAACGAGTGGCTGATCTCGACCTACGGCGAGACGGCCGAGACGGTCCTGGAGTGGTGGAAGAACGACATCGACGACGAGGGACGGGACTGGATCACCAAGCGCACCATGGAGCGGCTGATCAAGCTGCACCGGGCGGAGATGCCGCTGCAGCCGGCCCTGATGTACCTCGGCGACGGCGAGTACGCCCCGGTGTCGCTGTCCGGGCTGGAGGCCCGGCTGGCCGACCGCCGGCAGACCGGCCTGGTGGAGATCGCCGAGAACCTCGCCGGCTGGGAGGCCCGGCTGTCGAGGGCGGCCGAGACGTCGCAGGAGGGCACCGACGACACCGACCTGGTCCACCAGGTGTTCTCCAACGCAGAGGTGTCGCAGTTGGAGAGGCATATCGACGTGGTGGCCCGGCTGCTGCCGTACCTGCCGCCGAAGCTGCGGGCCACCTACCTGGTCGGGCAGACCAGGGAACGGCAGCGCTTCTGGGTGGCGGCCCTGGCGCGGATGGCCCGGCTGTCGGCGGACGGCGCCCGGTGACCGCCCGCGCGGTCACCGGGCGCGGCGCCTGCACCGTCGAGTGCTCGCGATGTCAGTCCTCGTCGCCGTCCTCGCCGTCCTCCGCCTCGCCGGTCTCATCGTCCTCTTCGACGCACTCGCAGCCGCACTCCTCGCAACTGCACACGCACTCTTCCTCCTCGTCGCAGCCGCAGTCGCACTCGCACCAGCACTCGCAGGTCTCCTCGAAGTCGAGGAACTCCTCCATGTCGACCTGACGGATCATCGGCACGGAGACGGTGGCCTGCTCGTGCTTCGCCATCCAGGTGTTGCGGAAGAAGTCGAACTTGAGGTGGTAGCAGTCGGCGGACTCGGCGAAAAGGATCGGCGGGACGAGGAAGTGCGCCACGTCGACCTCGGCCACGGAGGCGATGAAGGTCTCCGCACCCGGGAACCGGGGCCCGCCCTGGCAGGAGGCGAAGTTCACCGGCGCCAGAGCCTCCTTGCCGAGAACGTGGATGCGGTCGCCCTCGACGACGAACATGTCGGGGTCGAGATGGACGTCCTCGCCGAGCATCAGGATGGGCGCGGGCATGATCTCGGCCTTCGCGGAGTCCTGCGCGCGGGTGTAGTGCTTGATGATCTCGGCGTTGCGCGTCGTCTCGAAGTTCGGGTTGAACACCTCCCCGCCGCAGATTCCGCAGGCGCAGTCGGGCAGCTCGTCCGTGGAGGGCGCCTCCGGCTCCGGGAACAGCATCGACTTGTCGAACGGCACGACCGGCGACTCACCGCGCCTGTCCCTGAGGAAGGCCGGGATCCAGTCCGTGCCGCCGGCCTCGACCACCTCCGAGTCGCACAGGGTGCGGAAGGCCTTGCCGCCGAGCTTGCAGTTGAAGTAGTCGAGCAGCGTGACGGCGGCGCACTCGGCGAGCGTGAGCCCGCCGTTCTTGGCGAACCAGAAGTCATAGCCGTTCGCGACGAAGTGCACACCGCGGAACCGCTTGTGGACGAAGGGCTCGCGGCCGTCCCCGGCGGGCAGGCCGTTCCAGTGCGCCGCGGCGACCCGGTTGTAGTAGTCGTCGGCGTGGCGGGCGAGTTCCGGAGCGAAGACGCTCTCGCCGGTCAGGTAGCAGGCCTTGCTGAACAGGGCGCCGATCCCGGGATCGTGCTCGACCTCCGGATCGGCGAAGACGAGCTCGGTGCGCAGGAAGACCTTGCGGCCGTCGCGGTACGGCGCGCCCTCGTGCTCGTACCGCTGATCGAAGATCACGCAGGTGAAGGGCTCGATCGTCTCGATCGCGGCGCCGCCTTCGAGGGCGAGGGCGGGCTCGGCCGATCCGCCGGTGAGGTAGAGCAGCACCGTGTAGCGGGAGACATGCCGGCGGGAGGCGTCGTAGTAGGGGGTGTCGAGGTGGCGGTGGAAGTCGGCGTCGCCCGGCTCGAAACGGTTGCAGCGGAACACCGGGTTCACGTGCGAGAAGCCGTCGAGCGCCGGCTGCGGCATCGCCTTGGCCACCGCGCCGGTGAGGGCCTCGGCCAGCAGCGCCGAATGGAAGATGAACCGGTCGCCGCCCCGCGACCCCGCGTTGAGCGGCGGCACGTACAGGTCGAGCGAGTCGAGTTGCTCCAGGCAGTCCCGGGCGGTGGCGGGGAGCCGCAGCGAGAACGTCTGGACGCCGTCGGCGACCTCGGTGCGCTCGGCCAGTTCGAGCTCCAGCGGGACGCCTGCGAACCGGTGGTCGAGCGGAAGGATGTTCTCGAACGTGCGGAACGAGAACTCGCGGGGATCGACGAAGACCGCGGCGAGGTACGGCGCGTTCTCGCTCGGCCGCGCGAACAGCTCCCGCACGCCGGCGTCGATGCGCTCGGCGTCGACGAAGCGGACCGCCTTGAACCTCGCCGTCGGGTGCCAGCTGACCGCCAGCCCGTCGATCTCCGTCGTGGGCCCGGTGTCGGTCGCGTCGACCAGGGCGCGGTAGCGGTCGACCTCTTCGGCGGGGGCCCGGCCGTTCGACAGGGCGAAGAAGCCGTCGCGGAGCTCGATGCTCACACGTTCCTCCAGTAGCTGCGCAGTCCGGGCGGGAGCTGGGGTGCGGCGGCGAGCATCGTCGCGCCGGCGTCTCCGACGTCGTCGCGGTACAGCAGCAACCGCCTCAACGAGCCGATGAAGGGCGCGGCGAGCAGGGCCTCCGCCCCCTCCGCGCCGATCTCGTTGTACCGCAGGTCGAGTTCGACCAGGCCGGTGAGAGGATGCAGCGCGCGAACGCCGTCCGCGGAGAGCAGGTTCCGCTGGAGGCGCAGGCGGCGGACGCCGGCGAACCCCGGGGACGCCGCGAGGGCGGCCAGGCCGGCGTCGCCGACACGGCAGTAGCGCAGGTCGAGGATCTCGGTCCGGCCCGCCGGGGCGCCGGGGCCGGTCGATTCCGACGCCTCGAAGCGGAAGAACGTCGAGACGGCGAGGGCCTCGGCGCCGAGCGCGCCGATGCGCAGGTACGAGAGATCGAGTTCGACGAGCCGGCCGAGGTCGAGCGTCGCGAGGGCGCCGGTGTCGATGGACGAGGACGGCTCCGGCAGTGCGGGCTCGGTCGGATCGCCCCACTCGAGGTCGTCCTGCGTCTGCGCGGCGGAGGGCGCGATCCGCAGCGAGGTCACGAAGGGGGCGTGCATGATCTGCTCGATCAGCGCGGGCGCGTCGTCGGACCATTCGACGGCGACCTTCGTGGCGAACCCGTACCGGCGCTCCAGGACGGTCGCCCCCTCCGGCAGCGCGGCGTCCCAGCTCCGCCGGTGCTCGTTCACGAGCGCGGCGATCTCGCGGTCCAGAGCCTCGCGGTCGGCAGAGCGGGTGCGGTCGCGGCGCTGCTGGAGCTCGATGAGGGCTCCCCGGGCGTCGCCTTGTTCCCGGAGCCGGTCGCCGTAGACGCGCCAAGTGGCGAGGTCGCCGGGATCGTCCCGGAGCATTTGTTCGAGGGCGGCAGCCTTCATTGGACGGACGCTAACAGCGGGGAGTGACAGGATCCGCACGGTTCGGACGCCCCGGGACTGTTTTGTGATCTTGCCCGGAAACGCCCAGGGGCGAGAGCGGAGAACGGCGATGTCACACGCGGAGGAGCCCCGGTCTTAAATGGTGCGCATGCGTGACGACGATGTGCGGACCTGCCTGCGCGTCCTGGCGGAGATGGCGGACGCGCCGGACGGCCATCCCGACCTGGCGCGGGTGCGGGCGGCGGCCGGCGCGTTCGTGCGCCGGACCCGGGAGCGCGAGCGGGCCGCGGCCCGGGTGCGCCAGGCGGCGGCCGACGCGCGGATGCTGGCCGCGACCGCCACGGGCGCGCCGGGACGGGTCGAGGGCGCGCCCGTCGAGCCGCCGCGCGAGGCCGTCCCGTCCGGGACTGTGACGGGCGGGCTGCGCGCCTGCTACGTCTGCAAGGCGCACTTCCGGGAGGCGGACGCGTTCTACCACCGCCTCTGCCCGCCGTGCGCGGAGGAGCACCGGCGGCACCGGCACGCGCGCGCCGACCTGGCCGGACGCCGCGCGATCGTCACGGGCGGGCGGGTCAAGGCCGGGTTCGAACTCGTTCTCAAACTGCTGCGCGACGGCGCGGCCGTGACCGCCCTGACCCGGTTCCCCGCCGACGCGCGCCGCCGCTTCGCCGAGGTCGCCGACCAGGCCGACTGGCGGGACCGGCTCACGATCGTCGGCATGGACCTGCGGGACGTCCCGTCCCTCGTCCGGTGGTGCGACGCGCTCGTGGACGCCGGCGCGCCCCTCGACATCCTGGTGAACCTGGCGGCGCAGACGCTGCGGCATCCGCCCGAGTCGTACGCGGAACTGCTGGCGGGCGAGAAGCGGGCGGGCGAGCTGACGGCGGGCGAGGGGGTCGCGGTGCCGGGCGCGCTGCCCGTGCCCCTCCCGACCGGCGCCGTCGACGTGGCGGGGCTGCTCCCCGACCCGTCCCCGGTCAACTCATGGACGCGGCTGGTGCACGAGGTCGATCCCGTGGAGCTGCTGGAGGTGCAGCTCATCAACGTGACGGCGCCGTTCGTCCTGCTGGGGCGGCTGCGTCCCCTCCTGGAGCTGTCGCCGCGTCCGCGCCGGTACGTGGTGAACGTCTCGGCCGTCGAAGGGCAGTTCGACCGCGTGTACAAGGGCGCCGAGCATCCGCACACGAACATGGCGAAGGCGGCGCTGAACATGCTGACGCGCACGACCGCGTCCGAGCTGGCGGAGCACGGCGTGCACGTCACCAGCGTCGACCCCGGCTGGTTCACCGACCAGCAGCCCGAGCCCGCGCGGGCGCGCCGCACCGCCGCCGGGTTCCGCCCGCCGCTGGACGTCGTGGACGCCGCCGCCCGGATCTACCACCCGATCGTGCGCGGCGAGCGCGACGGCGACCCGCCGAGCGGCTGCCTGCTGAAGGACTACCGGGTCGTCAACTGGTGACGGCTCAGCTCGCGACCGCGCCGGCGGTCGCGAGCAGCTCCGGCAGCGTCCCGACGAACCCCTCCTGCAGCAGCCTGCGCGCCACCAGCCACGCCTCGGGCCGCCCGCCGAGGTGGCGGTCGACGTGCTCGGCGAGGCGGCGCAGCACCCGCGGGTCGGGCACGCCCTCGGACGGGGCGAGGATCGCGTCGACGTCCGCCGCCGCGAGCACGGCGTCGGCGGTGACCTCGCCCGTCCCGCGGAACAGGGCGCCCGCGGCCTTGCCGTAGGCGAGGACGGGGTCCCAGTGGCGCCGCACGCCGGGTTCGCGGAGGCTGCGCGCGCGCCCGTGGCCGGTCTCGTCGACGAACGGCGGGGCCAGGACGACGTCGCCGTCCAACCCGAGGCGGGCCCTGAGCCGAGCGGTACCGCGCAGGCCAGGGAGCCACAGCGCGTCGGCGGCCACGCGCAGCGTCTCCTCGGGGACGGTCGCGGCGACGAGGTCGGGCGTCAGCGTCCCCGCGACGAGGCCGTTCCCGACGACCTTGACGATGACGTCCGCGCCCGCGCGCGTCCCGAGCCCGACGAGGTCGGCGAGCACTTCGGGGGCGGGGTCGGGCAGGTAGACGGCCGTTTCCGGATGGTCGGCGACGATCATCCGGACGAGTTCGAGCGGCACGTCGGTACGTTTCGCCATGAACCGGGCCGCACGCAGCGGGAACGGCCCCTCGGAGGCCCGGCGGCGCGGCTCGTCCGCCAGCACCGCGTCCCAGCCGACGCGCGGGACGCAGAAGACGCGGCGGTTCACGACCGTCCGGACGAGCGGGGTGCCGCGCCACGGCTCGCAGCCGTCCGCGTCGGCGATCTCGGCCACCGTGCGCAGGAACTCGGGACGGCGCGCCCGCCCGGCCAGCTCCCGCAGCCGCCGCTCCCCCTCGGCGCTCGCCAGCGCCGCCTGCGCGTAGGCGAGCACGCTGGGCTCCGACTGGTCCGGCCCCCACCGGTACGCGGGCAGCCGCCCGTCCTCGACGAGCCGCCGGATCTCATGCTCCCGGTGCGCGTCCAGGAGCGTGCGGCAGGCCTGGACGGCGCCGTGCGGATCGGCGCCCGCGCCCAGGTGCAGCAGCGCGCCCCCTGCCAGGTCTGGGTCCGCCGCGTACAGCAGCGCGTGGTCGAGAGGCTCCTGCCCCCGCGTCGACAGCAGTGCCTCCCGCACCTCGGCGGGCAGCGGCAGCGGCGTGACGCCGTCCCGGCGGGAGGTCTGGTGGGCGAGCTGGCGGCGCAGGTTGCGCGGGATGCGGCCGAGCGCGCTCTCGGCGGTCAGCAGGGTCGCGTTGACCTCGGGGTCGTCCAGGTCGAGCAGCCGCCCCAGCAGCTCCGGCGGATCGCCGACGAGCACGGCGTGCCGGACGAGCAGGTCCAGGTCGCCGGCCCGGCCGCGCCGCAGCAGGGCCTCAAGGACGACCCGGTTCGGCGTCCCGTGGCTGCTCAGCGCGTGTTCGAGCAGGCTCAGCGGGAGGTGGCCGAGCAGCACGTCCATCTCGTCGGGCGTCGCGAACCGGAGCAGTCCGGCCGTGCAGCCCAGGAGGTCGTTGGCGCGGATCCGGGAGTGGGGGGCCATGAGCCGTCACCGTAGCCGACAGATCACCTCGGCCGGACCCGGTGGCAGGCCATTCCCCGCCGCTCCGGCCACTCGTCGCCGCCGGAGGTGATGAGCCAGATCCACTTCCCCGGGTCCATGGGGAGGATCGGGTCGGCGTACCCGTCGGTCACGACGATGACGGCGTCCGCGGGCTCGTCCCGTCCCTCCACGTGCCGCCGGACGGCCTCGAAGCTCGTCCCGCCGCCGCCCCGGAGCGGCTCGCCGGGCCGGAACGGCTTCACCGTCGCGTCGAAGGCGACCCACTCGGCCTCGGCCCCGTCGATCCGGCCGACCAGCTCGCCCAGCCACTCGACCACGCCGTCCGGCATCGACCCGGACGTGTCCAGCGCGATGACCAGCGACTTCACCCGCTGCGGCCCGTGCCGCGCCAGCATCGGCTCGTGCCCGAGCGCCGCGAGCACCGCCCCGCGCTTCTTCGGGTAGACGAGCCGCTCCCCCTCCTCCAGCTTCGAGGCGAGCACGTCCACGAGCCACCGCTGCCACCACTCGACCCGCCGCGTGGCCGACGTGACGCCCCGCAGCGCATGCGCGCCGAGGTCGCCCCAGATGCGGTCGACGCCCTCCGACGCCCCCTCGGTGCGCCGGAGGAGGTCGAGCAGTTCCCCGCGCGCCGTCCGGTCGCCGCGCCGCGCCGCGATGAGCACGCTCCGCAGCACGTCGTCGGCGATCCGGCCGGCCGTCTCCCCGTCGAGCGCGTCGACGAGCACGTGGATGCAGGCCGCCTGCCAGGCGCCCGGCGGGTTCCGCATCCGCCCGAGCTCCCGGTAGACGCTCATGTCGGTGTCGACCCACTCCTCGTACGGGAGCGGATCGGCGCCCTGGTCTCGCAGGTCATCGACGTAGTCCCGGTACACCCCGCGCGGCGAGATCCCCACGGGCTCGCCGCCGATCTCGGGCAGCCCGCCGCCCAGCCGCACCATCGCGACATGGTTGATCGTGACCTCGCACGCCAGCGTGAAGACCGGGTCGCTCCGCAGGTCGGCGTCCGCGAAGAGGTGCCGCTGGACGAGGTGCCGGGCCTCGTGGAACAGCACGAACCGCACCCCTTCGGCCCCGATCCCGACGAAGAACTCGGGGTTGTAGAGGAGCAGGCAGGACCCGTCCCCGGAGGCGACCACGGCCGCCGTGTCCACCGCCGTGGTGGGCACCTGGTGGTGGCACTTGCTGAACAGCCACGACGCGATGGCGCTGTGCGTCATCCCCAGTTCGAGCAGCGCCCGCTCCTTCAACCGCCGCGCCGCCTCGACGACCTCCTCGTCGGCGGGCCGCCACCGCTCCAGCGCCCGCCGATCGGCGAGCTCGACGACCGGCGCCCGCGGGCGCCTGACCTCTCCGTACCCCACGCCTCCACCCTCCCGGCAACCCGCGCCCCGTTCCACCGGTTTACGGGGCCGGGGATTCAGGCGGGCAGCCCGGCCGCGTGGCGCATGGCGTCCCGCGCACGGGACGCGGCCGAGGGGTCCTCCAGCAGCTGGATCTCCTGGTTGGCCGCCATCGACAGGCCGATCAGCGTCGTGGCGACCTCCTCCGGGGGACGGTGCGGCCCCGGCAGCGCGGCCTGGGCGGCGGCGACCTCGGCGGCCAGCCCCCGCCGGCCGGCGGCGACGATCTCCCGCAGCCGCTCGCGCAGCGGCCCCGGGCGCCCGTCGAGCTCGGACGAGGCGGACGTGAGGAAGCAGCCCCCGGGGAACGGGCAGTCGGCCAGGTAGTCCACCCATCCGTCGATGAGCCGGGCGAGCCGCCCCGGCCCGGGCGGCAGGTCCGCCAGCGGGTCGATGACCGCCGCGCGGAACACCTCGCAGGCCTCTTCGAGCGCGGCCATGAGCAGCCGCTCGCGCGACCCGAACGGCCCGACCAGGCCCGCCTTGCTCATGTCGAGCCGCTGCGCCAGCGAGCCGACCGTCAGGCCCTCCAGACCCAGCCGGGAGGCGTCCCGCACCGCGGCGCGCAGGATCCGGTCGCGCGTCCGGGCCGCTTCGGCCGCCGAATGACGAGGAGACATGGCGCCAGGATAGCGAACGAGCGTACGCTATGGGCTTTGGCGGACGACCGTTCGCCAAAGAACGGGAGGCGACATGACCGATCTGCTCCGGCTCGACGCCACGGCCCTGGCCCTCATCGGCCACGACGTGGCGATGGTCCCCGACGCCGCGATGGCGGCCCCGACCCCCTGCGAGGGATGGACGGTCACGGACCTGCTCCGCCACATGAACGAGCGCCACGAGGCCATCGCGCGGACCGCGCTGCCGGCCCGCGAACCGTCCGGCGACCCGCGCGGCGACTTCGCCCTGACCGCCGCCCGCTGCCTCGCCGTGCTCGAACGGGCGGGCGAGACCGTCACCATGCCCCGGCTGGGGCCGTTGTCCACCGAGTGGGTGCTCGGCATCCACGCGGTCGACATGCTGGTCCACCGCTGGGACCTGGCGCGTGCGCTCGGGACCGCGCCCGCCGCGCCGTCCTGGATCACCGACGCCGCGCTGCCGCTCGCCCGCGCCAACACCGCCCCCGGCAGCCCCCTCAACGGACCGGGCGCGGCCTACCGGCCGCCCCTCGCCGAGGACCCGGCCCGCCCGGCGATCGACAACATCGCCGCGCTCCTCGGCCGCGACCCGCGCTGGTCCCCGCCTGCCTGACGTCCCGCGGGAAGATCGCGGCATAGTGGCGGGCCTCCGGAATGTCTGAGGAGGTGACACCCCCAGAGGAGGCCCCGTGAACCGAGAGGCCCGCGAGAGCTTCGGCGCGTTCGTCGCGGCACGGTCGAGCAGGCTCATCCGGACGGCTTACGTCCTGACGGGCGACCAGCACGCCGCAGAGGACCTGCTTCAGAACGCGCTGGCGAAGACGGCCGCGCGGTGGCGGCACGTGCGCGACAACCCGGAGGGCTACGTGCGCCGGGCCATGTACAACGAGCAGGCGACCCGGTGGCGGCGGCGCGGCCGCGAGGCGGTCGTCGCCGAGCCGCCGGACCTCCCCTCGTCCGGCCCCGACGTCGATCTGCGGGTGACGCTGGAGCGCGCGCTGCTGTCCCTGCCGCCCCGCAAGCGGGCGGTGCTCGTCCTGCGCTACTACGAGGACCTCCCGGAACGCGAGGTCGCCGAGATCATGGGCTGCTCGGTCGGCACCGTCCGCAGCCAGACGCACCGCGCCATCGCCCGGCTCCGGGAACTGGCCCCCGACCTCGCCGCCCACCTCGCACCCACGGGGAGCTGACCATGACCGACCAGATGCTCAAGGACGCCCTCGCCGCGCTGGCCGAACGCGCCCCCGACCCCGCCGACGACCTCATCGAACGCGCCGTGCGCACCGCCGACCGGCGCCGCAGGACCAGGACGGCCGCCGCCTGCGCGGCGGCCCTCGCCCTGGCGGTCGCGGTGCCGGCGGCGGTCACGGCGGTGCGCGAGCCCTCCGCGCCCAGCGTCCTCAGTTCCCCCGGCCCGGGAAAGGGGCTGCCGGAGAACACCCCTGAGGAGCGGGCTCTCGCCCGCGCCTGCATGCGCAACGGTCCGCCGACGGGCTCCATGGGCGAGAAGCGTCCCGACAAGGGCAGCGCCTCGGACTTCCGGGTTCTGACGGAGATGCCGGTGCCGGGCGGACGGCTCGTGGAGGTTGGAAGCCGCCGCGGTTACGTGCTCTGCGTGGGCAACGGGAGGGGCAACACCGAGCCTCCGAAGCTCCACACCTGGCCGGGAAAGCCGGGCGGCGGGCTCTTCGGATTCGGCGCGCCGTTGCGCGTGGACGGCATCATGCAGGTCCAGGCGCTCAGCGACTCGAACGGGTTGCACGCCGTGGTCGTCGGGCGCGCCAAGCCCAGCGTCGCCAGGGTTCACGTGGCTTGGGAGGGCGGTCGGGAGGCCGAGGCCGCCGTCCGCAACGGGTTCTTCGTCACTCAGACGCCCGCCGAGATGATGCCGGACCGGAAGGCCACCGGTCCGATGTCGAAGGGGGCCATGACGGGCCCCACGATCCGCGTCGCGAGCGTGACCGGGTACGACGCCGCGGGACGTTCCCGCTACACCTGGCGACCCAAGGTGCGCACCGAGCAGGCGGGCTTCGCGCCCGAGGACTGCACCGACGGTCTGACCCGCCCCCGCCCAACGCTCTGCGACTGAACCGGACCCGGCCGGCGCCGACCTGGCGCCGGCCCGGAGGGGCTCAGGCGTCGCCGGGTGCCTCGGCCGTCGCGAGGAGGAGGCGGCCGGCCCGTTCGGTGACCTCGGCCCGGGTGCGGCCGCCATGGTCGGCGGCGAGGAAGTGGCTGCCGACCAGGAGGCAGAAGGCGAGCATGCTGCGGGCCTCGACCTCGTCGGGGTCCGCGCAGAAGGTGCCGAACAGCTCGCGCAGGTAGTCCATGCGCTGGTTGTCCACGCGGCGGACGCGCTCGGCCACGTCCGGGTCGCGGCGGGCCCAGTCGCGCATGGCGAGGTCGACATGGAGGCGGTCGCCGGCGCGGGTGAGGAGACCCGCTCGCCTGATCTTGGTGCGGGCGTCGCCGCCCTCGCGTTCGACCTGGTCGCGCAGGTCGTCGACGGACCGCCGCTCCCACTCGTCGAGCATGGCGGCCAGCAGCGCCTTGCGGTCGGGGAAGTGGCCGTAGAAGCCGCCCTTGGTGACGCCGAGCGCCTGGGCGAGGGCCTCGACCCGGACGGCGTCGGGCCCGCCGGCGGCGAGGGCCTTCAGGCCCTGCTCGATCCAGCTGCTGCGAGGCGTGCGCAATACGGCGGGCATGGCCCATTATCGCCTCCCCCACCCGGAGCCGATTCATACGGTGCCGTATATTTGGCCGCGAGGCGGGCGCGACGGAGCGTCCGCCGACCGAGGAGGCTCGCAATGAAGCTCCCCCCGACCGCGCACACCGACCGCCCCTGGCGGATACACGAGATCACGCCCGACTTCCGGATCGAGGACGTCTGGGCACTGCCCGCCACCGGCGGCCCGGACGACTTTCCGAGGCTGGTGAAGCAGATGACCTCCGGTGAGGCCGGACTGTCCGGCGTCGCCGGCATGCTCATGGAGATCCGCTGGAAGCTCGGGAGGCTGTTCGGCTGGGACAAGGAGGACGCCGGCCTCGACGCACGGGTGCGGACGCTGAGCGACCGGCTGCCCGACGATCTGCGCGAGCACTCGCCGGGCCCCGCCTTCGGCTCGCTGCCGTTCCGGTCGCTGTACCTGACCGGCGACGAGTGGGCGGCGGAGATGGCCAACCGGACGGTGCACGGCGTCATGCACATCGGCTGGGTCGAGGACGGCTCCGGCGGCCACCGCGCCCAGATGGCCGTCCTGGTGAAGCCGAACGGCCGGTTCGGCAGGGCCTACATGGCCGCGATCCTGCCGTTCCGCCACGCCCTCGTCTACCCGTCGATGATGCGCACGATCGGCCGCGAGTGGCGGGCCGCCCAGGCGAAGGCGGCCTGACCGGCGCCGTCCCGCCCGGCCCCCCGGGCATGGAGCGGCCCCGTCCCTGCGGGGGCAGGAGGGACGGGGCCGCGAGCCGCGCGGGACCGGGCGACGGCCGCCCGCGCGGCGGCTCTCGGTGCCTGCTAGTGCTCGGCCGCCTTCTCGGCGCCCGCGCCCGTGAGGGAGCGGACCTCGATCTCGGCGTACTTGGCCGCGTTGTACTCCTTGCTGAGCAGGGTTCCGGCCAAGCCGCACAGGAAGCCGAACGGGATGGAGATGATCCCGGGGTTGTCCAGCGGGAACCAGCTGAAGTCGGAGTCGGTGAACAGGGACTTCTCCGTGCCCGACACGACCGGCGAGAAGGCCACCAGGAAGATGGCCGAGCCGAGGCCGCCGTAGATGGCGGAGACGGCGCCGGTGGTGTTGAACCGCTTCCAGAACAGGCTGTAGAGGATCGCGGGCAGGTTCCCGGACGCCGCGACCGCGAAGGCCAGCGCGACGAGGAACGCCACGTTCAGGCGCTGCGCGTAGATGCCGAGCACGATCGCCACGGCGCCGATCACGAACGCGGAGATGCGGGCGACGCGCACCTCGTCCCGCTCCGAGGCCTTGCCCTTCTTGAACACGTGGGCGTACAGGTCGTGGGAGAACGACGAGGACGAGGCGAGGGTGAGGCCCGCCACGACCGCGAGGATCGTCGCGAACGCGACCGCCGCGATGACCGCGAGCAGGATCGTCCCGCCCGCGTCCCCGAAGACGATCTCACCGATCTTCTGGGCCAGCTGCGGGGCCGCGGTGTTGCCCGCCGGGTTGGCCTTGGCGATCTCCTTGGACCCGACGAGCGCGGCGGCGCCGAAGCCGAGGACCAGGGTGAGCAGGTAGAACACGCCGATGATGCCGATGCCCCACAGCACCGACTTGCGGGCGTCGCGGGCGGTCGGGACGGTGTAGAAGCGGATCAGGATGTGCGGCAGCCCGGCGGTGCCGAGGACGAGCGCCAGACCGAGGCTGATCAGGTCGAGCTTGCCGGTGAGGCCCTGCTCCGCGGTCGCGTAGCGCAGCCCCGGCTCCAGGAACGCGCCGCCCTTGCCGCTCTGGTCGGCGGCGTCGTTCAGCAGGCTGGACAGGTTGAACCCGAACTTGCCCAGCACCAGCAGCGTGATCAGGGTGGCGCCGGTCATCAGCAGGACGGCCTTGACGATCTGCACCCAGGTGGTGCCCTTCATCCCGCCGAACACCACGTACACGATCATCAGCACGCCGACCAGCGCGATCGTCGCGCCCTTGGCGAAGTCGCCGGTGAAGCCGAACAGCAGCGACACCAGCGCGCCCGCGCCGACCATCTGCGCCAGCAGGTAGAAGATCGACACGACGATGGTGGAGACGCCGGCGGCGGTGCGGACCGGGCGGGGGCTCATCCGGAACGCCAGCACGTCCGCCATCGTGAAGCGGCCGGAGTTGCGCAGCAGCTCGGCGACGAGCAGCAGCGCCACCAGCCACGCGACGAGGAACCCGATCGAGTACAGGAACCCGTCGTACCCGTACAGCGCGATCAGGCCGGCGATGCCGAGGAACGACGCGGCGGACATGTAGTCGCCGCCGATCGCCATGCCGTTCTGCGCACCGGAGAACGACCGCCCGCCGGCGTAGAAGTCGGTGGCGTTGCGGGTGTTGCGGCTCGCCCAGACGGTGATCGCCAGGGTGGCCGCCACGAAGACCAGGAACAGGATGATCGACAGGGTCTCGTTGCTCATCGGGCCTCCTCCGCGGCCGGGGCCGACTCCGCTTCGATGCGGGCGCGGATCTCGTCGGAGACCGGGTCGAGGCGGCGCTCGGCGTGCCGCGCGTACAGGTAGGCGATGAGGAAGGTGGAGACGAACTGCAGCAGCCCGAAGACCAGGGCGATGTTGACGGCCCCGAACAGCTGGGTGCCCATGAAGTCGCGCGCCCATCCCGACAGGACGACGTACAGCAGGTACCAGCTGAGGAAAGCCGCGGTCATCGGGAACACGAATCGGCGGAATCTGGACCGGAGTTCCTGGAACTCCGTAGTGCCCTGGAACCGTTCATAGACGGTGCCGGGGGCGTTCTTTTCGAAGGACACGCCCACCCCTCCTCGGTTGTGACGCCGGTCACGCGCCACGGTAAAGAGCCTGCTGGAAGCCGACGAGGGGGCGCGGGCGAGGCTGCGGCAAGCCGCCATTCACCGTCGCCGGAAGGCCGCGACCGTCGCCGAACGGTCGTTCTGGCACGACGAACGGTCACACCCGCTTGGGCCGCCAGGTGCCCCGGTCCACGTCGAGCGACTCCGGGGTGTGCAGGCGCACCATCATCCGGGCGACACCGCGCGGTGTCCGCCGGGGCGTGCACAGCGAGACGACGATCATGACGGTGAACGCGATCGGGACCGTCCAGGCGGCGGGCTGGGCGAGCAGCGCGCCGAGCAGCCCGGCCGGCGGGCCGGCGGCGATCGTCACCACCACCGCGGTACCGGCGAGCACGCCCCCGAGGGTGAGCCCGGCGAGCGCGCCCGGCACGGTGAGCCGCCGCCACCAGACGCCGAGGACGAGCAGCGGGCAGAACGTGGACGCCGCGACGGCGAACGCCAGCCCGACGACGTCCGCGACGGCGAGGGACCGGGCCGCGATCGCCAGGCCGAGCGGGACGGCGAGGGCGAGCAGCGTCCCGACGCGGAACGAGCGGACGCCGCCGCGCAGGATGTCCTGCGCCAGCACCCCCGCGACCGAGACGGTGATGCCGGACGAGGTGGACAGGAACGCCGCCACCGCCCCGCCCGTCACGAGCGCGCCCAGCAGGTCGCCGCCGAGCCCGCCGATGAGCCGTCCGGGCAGGGTGAGGACGACGGCGTCGGCCCGCCCGGTCATCAGCAGCTCGGGCGTGTAGAGGCGCCCGAGCACCCCGTACAGGGCGGGCAGCAGGTAGAACGCACCGAGCAGCGAGAGCACCACGACCGTCGTGCGGCGGGCGGTGCGCCCGTCCGGGTTGGTGTAGAAGCGGACGAGGACGTGCGGGAGCCCCATCGTCCCGAGGAACGTGGCGAGGATCAGCGAGTAGGTGGCGTAGAGGGAGTGGTCGCGCCCGTCGAGCGGCAGCGCCCACTCCCGCCCGGTGGTCGCGGGGCGCCCGCTGACGTGCGGGACGTCGGCGCCCGCCGGGAAGGTGACGGACGTGTCCTGGTCGAAGTGGTGCGGCCCCGGCCCCAGCGCGAGCGGGGCGCCGGAGTAGGCGCGCCCGTCGACCCGTCCGTCCACGGCCACCTGGACGGGTGTCGTGACCTCCACGGTGACGGCCATGCCGACCGCGACGGTCGTGCGGTCGCCGAACCGCGGCGGGACGTCCGACGACAGGCCGGGCGCGCCGTCGTACCGCCACGCCATCAGCAGGAACACCAGCGGCACGGCCAGCGCGGTCAGCTTCAGCCAGTACTGGAACGCCTGCACCATCGTGACGCTGCGCATGCCCCCGACCAGCACGTTCGCCGCCACGACGACCGCGATGAGGACGCCGCCCGTCCACACCGGCGCGCCCGTGACCGTGCGCAGCACCAGCCCGGCGCTCTGGAACTGGGGCAGCAGGTACAGCCAGCTGATCAGCACGACGAACACGCTCGCGACGCGCCGCACCGCCATGGACTCCAGGCGCGCCTCGGCGAAGTCCGGCAGCGTGTAGGCGCCGGAGCGGCGCAGCGGCGCCGACACCAGGACGAGCAGGACGAGGTAGCCGCCCGTCCAGCCCACGGGCAGCCACAGCATGTCGGCGCCGTAGGCGAGGATCAGCCCGGCGATGCCGAGGAACGACGCGGCCGACAGGTACTCCCCGCCGATCGCGGACGCGTTGCGCAGCGGCGTCACCGTCCGGGACGCGACGTAGAAGTCGGAGGTCGTGCGGGAGATCCGCACCCCGAGCACGCCGACGAGCATGGTCGCGACGACGACCAGCAGCACGCCCGCGAGCCCGTACGCGGTGCTCACAGCCGGTCGGCCCGGTCGACGAGGTCGGCGAAGTCGTCCTCGTTGCGCTCGGCCTGCCGGACGTACCACCAGCCGCAGGCGACGAACCACGGGTAGATCAGCCCGCCGAGCAGCACCCACGGCAGCGGCAGCCCGAACACCTCCTGCTCGCGCACCGCGGGGACGAGCGCGAACAGCAGCGGCAGGCCGAGCACCACCACCGCGAGGACCAGGCACAACCGGGCCGCCAGCCGCCACTGCGCGCGCACCAGCGACCGCATGTACGCCTCGCCGAGCCCGGTCTGCTCGTCGATCTCCCGCGTCACCGGGTACCGGGGCCGCCGGACGGCCCGGGTCCGCGGCCCGGTGACCAGCGTCCTCCCGGGCGCGACGCCCCGCGGGCCCGGTTCCGCCCCGTTCAGGGGGACCGCCTCGCCCGGCGGAAGAGCAGGTCGCGCAGCTCGCGCACGTGCCTGCGGGCGACCGGCAGCTCGGCGCCGCCCACGACGACGGTGCAGCGCCCCGAGTCGAGCCGCAGTTCCGTGATCGCCGACAGCGCCACGAGATGGCTGCGGTGCACCCGGACGAACCCGGCGCCGCTCCACCGCTCGCTCAGCGCGGCGAGCGGGATCCGCACCAGGTGGCTGCCGCCCGGCGTGTGGAGCCGCGCGTAGTCGCCCTGCGCCTCGACGTACAGCACCTCCGCGGGCGTGACGAACCGGGTCACCCCGCCCAGCTCGACGGGCATGGGCTCCGGCTCGGACGGCTCCGGCGCGGCCTCGTCCTCCCCGACGGCCTCGGTGACCCGCCGGATCGCCACGGCCAGCCGCTCCGGCCGCACCGGCTTGAGGATGTAGTCGGCCGCCTTGATCTCGAACGCGTCCACGGCGTGCTCCTCGTACGCCGTGACGTAGACGATCTGCGGGGCGCGGGCGAACTGGGCGAGGACGCGGCCGAGCACGGTGCCGTCCAGGCCGGGCATCCGGATGTCGAGGAAGACGGCGGCTACGGGACGCCCCTCGGCGAGCGCCCGGTCGAGCTTGCGCAGCGCGGCGGCCCCGTCCCGGGCGGTGTCGATCTCCCCGATGCGCGGGTCGGCGCGCAGCAGGTGGACGAGGTCGTCGAGCGCGGGCGCCTCGTCGTCCACCGCCAGGACACGCAGGCCCACAAGACCATCCTTTCCACACCGTTCGCCACATTCCAGTCAACAAATAACCCCACGTCAAGAGGCCGTCACACCCGGCCGGTACTTGGGGACCCGCACCGTGATCTTCGTCCCGGCGCCCGGCCCGGTCTCCACGGCGAGCCCGTACTCGTCCCCGTACACCTGCCGGAGCCGCGCGTCGACGTTGGCGAGCCCGATCCCCGCCGCGTCGTCGGCGGACGGCTCGGGCCGCTCCCCGGACAGCAGGCGGCGGACGTCCTCGGGGTCCATGCCGATCCCGTCGTCCTCCACGCTGATCACGCAGTCGGCCCCGGCGTCCTCCGCGATGATCGTGATCAGCCCGGGCTCGGACCGGTCCTGGAGCCCGTGCCGCACGGCGTTCTCCACGAGCGGCTGCAGACAAAGGAACGGAACGGCCACCGGCAGCACCTCGGGCGCGATCCGCAGCGTCACCCGCAGCTCCTCACCGAACCGGGCGCGCTGGAGCAGCAGGTACCGGTCGATCGACCGCAGCTCCTCCGCCAGCGTCGTGAAGTCGCCGTGCCGCCGGAACGAGTACCGGGTGAACCCGGCGAACTCCAGCAGCAGCTCCCGCGCCCGCTCCGGATCGGACCGGACGAACGAGGCGATCGTCGTCAGCGAGTTGTAGATGAAGTGCGGCGAGATCTGCGCCCGCAGCGCCCGCATCTCCGCCTCCATCAGCAGCGTCCGCGAATGGTCCAGCTCGGCGAGTTCGAGCTGGGCGTCCACCCACTGCGCGACCTCCTCGGCGGCGCGGATCAGCCCGGCGGGAACGTCCTCCCCGTACGCGGCCAGCGTCCCTACCACCCGGTCATCGGTGGCCAGCGGCACGACCACGACCCTCCGGATCGGGCAGTCGAGCCGGTCGCACTCCACGTCGTGCACCTGCGTGCGCCCGTTTCCCCGCGTGACCTCGGCGTGCTTGGGCCCGTCCACCGCGTGGTGGTCGTGCTCCCCGTCCCAGGCGAGCAGCCGCTCCCCGTCGGTGATGGCGAGCGCCTCGCACCCGAGCAGCGCCCGCAGATGCCGGGCCGCCTTCTGTGCCCCCTGCTCGGTCAACCCGCCCCGGAACGCCGGCGCCACCCGCGAAACGGTGTGCAGCGTCTCGAACGTCGCCCGCCGCTCGGGCCCCCCGAGATCCCCCCGCCGCCGATGCCGCCGCCCCCACAGCAACGCCGGCACCCACGTGACCACCAGCGTCGCGGCCACGGCAACGACCACACTCATCCGGCCAAACTACGCCGACCGGACACCCTCCGGGGAGCCTGGTCCAATCAACTTCACCCCCGCGGCGCGCCTACCGCTCCCGGACGGCGTAGGTCAGGTGCGTCGCCCTCGGGGAGGGCTCAGCGCGGACCGGCTCCAGGGCCACGCGGCCGGCGTCGACCTCCTCGAACAGGCGGATGCCGGAGCCGAACAGCACGGGCGACAGCGCGATCGAGAACTCGTCGATCAGGCCGGCGTTCACGTACTCCAGGATCGTCTCGCCGCCGCCCGCGATGCGGACGTCGCGGTCGCCGGCGGCCTCGCGTGCCTGGCCGAGCGCGGACTCGATGCCGTCATTGACGAAGTGGAAGGTGGTCCCACCCGGCCGCTCCCAGGGGTCGCGCTTCTCGTGCGTCACGACGAACACCGACGTGTGGAACGGCGCCTCCTCCGGCCACATCCTCTCGCCGGCGTCGAACATGCGCTTGCCCATGACGCTCGCGCCGGTGCGCTCGAACGTCTCCCGCACGATGTCGTTGTCGCGCCCCTCCTCGCCGCCCTCGCCCATCTTGAGGTTCTCTCGGAAGAACCGCTGCGGGAGGATCCACGCCTGCAGTTCCCTCCACTGCCGCCCCATCAGTTCCCCAAGGGACTCGGGCGCGATGAAGCCGTCCACCGACATCGACACGCTGAAGAACACTTTTCCTGCCATCAGTCCTGATCTCCCTTTCGAACGGTCTCGGTGATGTAGGCGGACAGGTTGCTCAGGGTCTGCCGGCCGCCCTCGATCGCGTGGTACTTCTCGACCGCCTCCTCGCGCAGTTCCTTGGTCGGGAACACCGTGCGCATCTCGATCCGGGTCGCCGCGCCGTCGGGCGCGAACGTGATCACCGACTCGAAGGCGTTCGGGTCGCCGGGGGACTCGCCGTGCAGCAGCGCGATGCGCTCCGGCGGGGCGATCTCGGTCCAGGAGATCCACTCGGGGTAGTCCGTCCCGTCCGGTCCGTGCATCACGAAGTCCCACTCCGCGCCGACGCGGAACTCGAACGACCGCGTGGTGGTGGAGAACCCCTCCGGGCCCCACCATCGCGACAGGTGCCGGACCTCGGTGAACGCCTCGAACACCAGTTCCCGCGGGGCGTCGATGACCCGGGAGATGACGATCTCGCGGTCGGCCGTCGCGGACCGCGCCGGCGCCCTCCGTCCCATTGCGCTCATCAGCTACTCCTCCTGCCTTGCCTGCTTCAGGTCCTGCACGTAGGCGTCCAGCCGGTCGAAGCTCTCGTTCCAGAACCGCTCGAACCCGCCGGTCCACTCGTGGACGGGGCGCAGCCCGCGGGCGTCCAGGCCGTACAGGCGCTGCTTGCCCGCCCTGCGGTCCCGTACCAGCCCGACCTCCCGGAGCACCCGCAGGTGTTTGGACGCCCCCGGCTGAGTCATCCCCAGCTCCTCGGCCACCTCGGTCACCGGCCGTTCACCCGCCCGCAGCAACACCAGGATCTCCCGGCGCTGCGGCTCGGCGATCGCGTTGAAGACGTCCGACGTCGTCGCTGCTCGTGCCATGGCCGCAATCATATTCCCATATGGGAATGTGTCAAACGGTGGGTGCGGAACCAGCGCAGGGTGTCGGGGAGGGCGCGGTGGAGGGTGGCGAAGTGGTCGGTGCCGGCGCCGGTGCCGTAGTCCACGACCTGCGGCCGGGTCCCGTGGGCGCGGAGGGCGCGGACGCAGTTGCGGGTGTTGCCGAAGGTGACCTGCTCGTCGGCGGACGCGCCGTACAGGCGGATCGGTGCGCGCGGTGCCCAGTCGCAGGTGCCGTCGGCCGCGCGGATCGCCCGCAGGAGCGCGCCTGAGGGGTGGTCGAGCCAGTGCAGGTAGCGCGGGGTCACCAGTCGTTCGGGAGTGGCGGGAAGCTGGGGGAAGATGTCCGATTCATCGTGGCCGCCGTCGAAGAGCCGTTCCATGGTCGTGTCGTAGGGCGCCTGGAAGACCTCCGAGGGCCTCTTGTACAGGTGGTGGAGCCGGTTCCAAGAGACCGTGGCATAGGCGAGGTTGAACGCGGACACCCGCGGGTCCAGTGAGCTCCGGGCGCGCAGAGTCGCCGGCAGC
Organism: Spirillospora sp. NPDC049024; assembly: GCF_040649235.1. Lineage (NCBI taxonomy): Bacteria > Bacillati > Actinomycetota > Actinomycetes > Streptosporangiales > Thermomonosporaceae > Spirillospora > Spirillospora sp. NPDC049024. The sequence continues at coordinate 321,159 of NZ_JBEZFD010000002.1, read as the reverse complement.
TGTGCGCGCCGCAGGTCGTAGGTCCCGCTGATCGGGGCCAGTGCGCCCAGCCGCAGGTAGGGATCGGCGCCGCCTTGCAGTCGGCGTCCCAGCGCCATGGCGGCCTGACCGCCCTGCGAGAAGCCGGTCACCAGCACCCGCCGCTCAAGTCCCCTGCCCTGCCGGGCGGCGACGGCGCGGGCGGCGCGGAGCATGTCCAGCGATGCGGACGCCTCCGAAGCGGCGTCCAGGTAGGGATGCGCTCCGGGCCCCAGCCCCAGGCCGAGGTAGTCGGGGGCGACACCGGCATATCCGGCGGCGGCGTAGTAGACCGCCGCGATCCTGCTCTGCCCGTCGGCGGCGACCGAACCGGCGGTGCTGCGGCCGGCGTGGGTTCCATGGGCGAAGCTGACGGCCTGCAGCGTCCCGGCGGTGTCGCTGGGAAGGACGACGATCCCGCTGGCGAGGGTGGGCCGACCGGTCGCGGAGACCGTGCGGTAGAGGACCCTTAAGCCGCTCACCCCGCTACGCGGCTGCGGAGACCTCAGGCCCTCGTTGCCCAGGTAGTCGCGAACCTGCGACCGCGACATGCGGACCACCGGCGTCACCGAGACCACCGTCCCCCGCCGCCCGACGAGATCCGACCGTCCGGCCGCGGCTGCGGCATGTTCAGCGCTGGGCACGGCGCAACCCGCACCCGCGGCGACCAGCGTGGTACCGAGAAGAACCCGCGGCACACGGCCGCTCACGAAGCTCATTTCCATGCCCACGACGCTAAAAAGGCGGGTGCCGTCACACCATCGACCTACACCCCCGAACGCCGGTGCACCCAGCCCCCTCAGGGGGTGTACCCACCCACACCCCGGCGCGCCGCCCACCCGGTCTTGTTGGTGGCGTGGTCGGCTTCTCCCCCCTTGGCGGCGGTCAGGGCAGGTCGAGGGATGTTGCCAGTTCGTCCAGGTGGAAGTGGGCGTCGCCGAAGGCCAGGGACGCGGTCAGTGCGTGTTCGGAGAACAGGTGCAGGTCGTGTTCCCGGGTGAAGCCGATGGCGCCGTGTACCTGGTGGCCTAGGGCGCACACTCGTTCGTACGCTTCGCTCACCCAGGCCTTGGCCATCGCCACCGCCTGCGCGGCGTCGCGGTTCGCCGAGAGGAGCCAGATGGCCTCGTAGGCGGTGAAGCGGGAGCCGAGGACGTCGATGGCCATGTTCGCGCAGTGGTGCTGGACGGCCTGGAACGAACCGACCGCGCGGCCGAACTGCTCGCGTTCGGTGGCGTACTGGACCGTCATGTCGAGGACGCGTTGCGCCGCCCCCACCATCTCGGCGCAGGTGGCTGCCGCGCCGAAGAGGGAGATCGCGTTCGCGGCGTCCGGGCCCATTGAGTCCTCGTCCGGGACCCACAGGCCGTCCAGTTCCGCATGGCAGGGACGGTCGTGGCCGATCGTCCCGAGTGGTTTCAGTGTGACGTCGGCGGCGTCGACCCAGAAGGCGTGCGGCTCGCCGTCGAGCCGGGCCACCAGCAGGATGTTCTCGGCGGACGCGGCGAACGGCACGAAGGTGGCCGTGCCTTCCAGGAGGTACCCGGAGTCGGAGCGGGTCGCGACAAGCCCCTCGCCGGGACGGTCCCACGGGAGCGGTGCCGCGGTCACGATCCGGCCCTCCGAGATGGCGCTCAGCCAGCGCTCCTTCTGCGCGGACGTCCCGAACCGCGCGACCGGCATGCCGCAGCACGCGACCGACGCCAGCAGCGGGCTCGGGACCTGCGCGTACCCCAGCTGCTCGAACAGCAGGCAGACGTCCAGGAAGTCGCCGCCGACGCCGCCGTGCTCCTCGGGGAGGGCGAGGCCCGGCCAGCCGAGCTCGACCATCTCCTTCCACAGCGGCGCCGAGTGGCCGGCGGGGTCGCCCGCCAGGGCCCGCGCGCCCGCCGTCGCGGCCTTGGACTCCAGGAGCTCGCGGGCCGTGGCGGCGATCAGCTCCTGGTCCTCGGTCAGGCTCAGGTCCATGGCGGCGGCACCTTGTCCGAGCGGACCCACACTCCCGGCCGCTCCTCCCAGAACAGCTGGACGAGGATGCCGCCGGTGTGCTTCGGGTGGATGAACGTGTGCTTCCATGCGGCGCCGTCGGTGACGCCCTCCTCGTCGTCGAAGGTCGGGACGTCGTGGTGGTCGCAGGCCGCCAGCGCCGCGTCCCAGTCGGCCACCTCGAAGGTGACGTGGTGCGCGCCCGGGCCGCCGCGCTCCAGGAAGCGGTCGATGAACGAGTCCTCCCCGCGCGGCATGATGACCTCCCAGCAGATCGCCGAGCCGGGGATGTTCAGCACGAGGTCGGCCATGTCGGGGTGCTCCTCGTCCGCCGTCCGCCAGACCTGCACGAACCCGGCGAGGTCGTGGTACCAGCGGGCGAGGACGTCCCGGTCGTGGAACGCCTGGCAGATGTGGTCGAGGGCCACGACGCCGAGGGTCGGGCCGTCCGGCGGGGACGGCTCGGCGGCCGCGGCGGCTGCGGTGTCGCCGCACATGTCCAGGCTGCCCGGCCCGCGGAGCCGCCACAGCACGCCGGTGCCGTGCTCGGGCGGGCTCAGCGACGCCTCCAGCCAGCCGCCGCGCGCCCAGTCCGTCGGTTTGATGCCGCGCACCTCGAGCTCCGCGCGGACGGCTTCGAGGTCGGGCACCTCGGCGCCGACGTGGTGCAGGCCCGGCCGGCCCTTGTGCTCGTCCAGCCACGTCTGCAACGAGCCGCCGTCGCCGGCGGGCGCGACGACCTCCCAGGCCTGCCCTCGGCTGCCCGGGATCTCCAGCCGGGCGCCGCGCACGCCCTCGGCCGGGTTGTCCCAGCTCCGCACGCGCCGGAACCCGAAAAGGCCCTCCAGCAGGGCGACCTGCGTCTCGAGGTCGGGGGTCACCTGCGCGACATGATCGATTCGGTAGATCTGCACGGGTCCTCCTAGCTCGGGTGGGGCTCGATCCAGTCGTAGCCGTAGGTGACGAGCTCCTTGACGAGCCGCAGGTTGTAGCGGTTCATCGCCGCGATCCGCTCGGCCAGCTCGCCGATCCGCTTGTCGAACTCCGCGGCGGGATACACGTCGTTGACCAGGCCGAGCTGCAGGGCGCGCTCGGCGCCGATGCGGGCGCCGGTGAAGAGCAGCTCCTTGGCGCGGGCCTTGCCGATCCGTTCCGGCAGCCGCTTCACGCCGCCCCAGCCGGGCGCGGACCCGCCGAACTCGGGCTGGTCGGGGTCTCCGTCCTCGGTCATCTTCGGGCGGTACGGGGGACGCGCCGACAGCGTGATCTCGACGAGCCCCATCTTGGCGTCGTCGGAGGCGATGATGAAGTCCGCCGCGAGCGCCAGCTCCAGGCCGCCGCCGACCGCGTAGCCGTGCACCGCCGCGATCACCGGGACCGAGAGGCGCTCCATCATCGCGAACGTCTTCTCGCCGAGCCGGCCCTGCTCGATCCGCTCGCGCGGGGTCAGCTTCTCCGACCAGGAGAGGTCCATGCCGGCGCAGAACGCGCGCTCGCCCGCGCCGCGCAGCACCACGACGCAGACGTCCTCGTCGTCGTCCACGCGGGTGAAGATGTCGCGCAGCTCCGTCATCGTCGTGGGCGTCAGCGCGTTGAGCTTGTCCGGCCGGTTCAGCGTCAGCCAGGCGACCCGCTCCTCGATCCGCAGGTCGACGGTCTCGTACTCCTCGGGCATGTCCGTGGCTCCTCCCGTAGTGGTCAGCCGCGGGGCAGGTTCAGGCCCCGGGTGGCGATGACGTTGCGCTGGATCTCTGTGGTGCCGCCGAGGAAGGTGGACGCGACCGAGTCCCGGCGCATGTGCGTGAACACCGCGTCGAGGGGCGCCCCCTCGCGGTCCCAGAGCGCGGCGGACCGCCCGAACGCCAGCGCGCCCGTCCGCGCGAGCCGCTGGTGCAGCTCGGCCCCGAACAGCTGGTTGACGGACGCCTCGAAGCCGGGCTCGTCGCCCGCCGCCTGCCGCGACACCGTGTAGCGGGCCAGGTTGTACAGGACGGCGATCTCGGTCCGCCGGCGCGCGACCTCCTCACGCAGCGCGGGGCTCCGCCGGGCGTGCCGCGCCCCCTCCGGCGACCTGAGGTAGGCCACCAGATCGGCGAGGGCGTGCTCGTACTTGATGGTGGCGCCGATCCCGGCCCGCTCGAAGCCGAGCGCGGACATCGCCACGTACCAGCCGCGGTTCTCCTCGCCGACCCGGTTCGCCACCGGCACCCGGACGCCCTCGAAGAAGATCTCGCAGAACGGCACCGCACCCCGGATGTCGGTGATGGGGCGGATCGTCACGCCGGGCGAGTCGGCCTCGACCAGCAGGAACGTGATGCCGCGGTGGGGGCGCTCGGCGGACGGGTCGGTGCGCACGAGCACGAACAGCCAGTCGGCGTACTGGCCCAGGGACGTCCACACCTTCTGGCCGTCGACCACGTACTCGTCCCCGTCCCGGACGGCGCGGGTGCGCAGCGAGGCCAGGTCGGAGCCCGACTCCGGCTCGGAGAAGCCCTGCGCCCACGTCGCCTCGCCCGCCGCGATCGGCGGCAGGTGGACGGCCTTCTGCTCGTCGGTGCCGTGGACCAGCAGCGTCGGGCCGAGGAGGAACGCGCCGATGCCGTTCACGGTCGGCACCCGGGCGCGCATCATCTCCTCGTGCAGGACGAACTCCTCCAGCGCCGACAGGCCCGCGCCGCCGTACTCCCGGGGCCAGTGCGGCGCGATCCAGCCGCGCTCGGCCAGCGCCGCCGCCCAGGCCCGCGCGCCCTCGCGCCGCTCGGGATCCTCCGCGACCCGGTCGACCGGCCAGTTGTAGCCCGCGACGTCCTCGGGTTCGAGGCTGTGCTCCGCGTCCCCGGCCGGACGGTACGACGCCGGGAACCGCTCCTCGACGAAGGCGCGGACCTCCTCGCGGAAGGCCGCCTGCTCTGGCGTGTCGTCCCAGTTCACCGGTCGCTCGCCTCCCGGTCCCAGGTGGTCGGGGTGATCCCGCCGTCGCCCTGCGCGCGCAGCTTGTACTTGGCGACCTTGTCGGTGGGGGTGCGCGGCAGCGCGTCGATGAACTCGACGTAGCGCGGCACCATCGAGCGCGGCAGCCGCTCCTCGCAGTAGGCCACCAGCTCCTCCGGGTCGAGCCCGGTGTCCGGTTGCACCACGACCGACACCTTGATGTCCTCGTCCTCCAGTTCCGAGGGCACGCCGATCGCGGCGCACTCCAGTACCGCCGGATGCCGGTTGATCTCGGTCTCCAGGTCGAACGCGGAGATGTTCTCCCCCCGCCGGCGGATGGCGTCCTTCATCCGGTCGAGGAAGTAGAAGTACCCGTCGTCGTCGCGCCATACCCGGTCGCCGGTGTGGAACCACATGTTCCGGAAGCAGTGGGCCGTGGCCTCCCAGTTGCCGTAGTAGCCGGTCGTGAGGACGAACGGCTGCTTCGGCCGCAGCACCAGCTCGCCCGGCTCGCCCGGCCCGACCTCCCGGTCGCGCTCGTCCACGACCGCCACCTGGAACCGCTCCTCGTGCGCCTGCCCGCACGAGCCGACCCGCCACTCCCCGTACGGGCTGCCGGTCGCGATGCCCGCCTCGGTGCTGGTGTAGGTCTCCACGGACCGGACGCCGAAGCGCTCCCGCAGCGGCTCGTCCAGGTTGGACTTGCCCATGTAGAACGTCTCCAGCCGGTGGTCGCGGTCGCGGGACGTCGGCGGGCGGTTCAGCAGGATCGGGATCATGGAGAACACGCTCATGCAGACCTGCGCGTCGAAGCGGCGCACGTCGTCCCAGAACCTCGACGCGCTGAACCTCTCGACGATCGCGATCGAGCCGCCGCCGAGGAGGGCCGAGAGCATGCCGTCCCACAGCGCGGCGGCGTGGAACAGCGGCAGCGGGCAGTAGATCGTCTTGCCCCAGCGGTCGAGGAAGTCGAGCGAGTCGTAGGCGCAGGTCAGCGCGAGGGCGTGCGGGACCATCGCGCCCTTGGACGGCCCGGTGGTGCCGGACGTGTACATGATCGCCTGCATGTCGCTGAAGGCGACGCCGGCGTCCACCGGACCGGATCCGTCGGCCGGCAGCGCGGACATGTCCCGCGCGGGCTTGCCGAGCCGGTCGAGCAGCACCCCGGCCTCCGCGGCGCCCCGCACGATGACCCGTTCCAGCTTGGGCAGCCGGTCCGCGATCTCGACGAGCCGCTCGGCGTACGGGCCGTCGATGATGAGCCGGCCGGAGTCGGAGCTGTCCAGAACGTGCCGGAGCAGTTCGCCCCGGTAGGCGATGTTGATCGGTACGGCGACCGCGCCCAGCCGGGCCAGCGCGAAGATGACGTGCACGAAGTCGGCGCAGTTGGGCAGCATCACGCCCACGTGGTCGCCGCGCGCGATGCCGGCGGCGGAGAACGCGCGGGCCAGCCGGTCGGCGGCGGCGTCCACCTCGCCGTAGCTGATCTCCCCGTCGCGGAACCTGAGGAACGTCTGTCTTCGGTGCACCTGCGCCTGTGACCGGAGAACGTCCCCGAGGACGAAGCTCTCCAGCGTCTCCTTGCGCATCCGGACCTCCGCTGTCGCTGCGTGGCGTGGGTCGACGGGCTGGGTGGGCTCGACGGCTGGCGGCTCGATGGGCGGCTCGTTGGCGGGCGGGCGGACGGCGGCGCGGAAACGGCCGGCGGGGTCCGCAATCAGACATTGCCTTAAATAGAGGAACACGAAACGCCAAACACGGCAATAGTGGCGAAAAGACAACAAGGACGTTCAAGTAGCGCGCTACTGGGACACGCCATCACCACTGTGACGCACGCCACACCACCCGGCCCCCGGTTTTCGGACACACGCCTCAGCAGGCGAAGTACCCCCGATACGACGGAACGCCCGGCCAGGCGGCGGCCTGGCCGGGCGTTCGCCCGGGGACGAGATCAGCCGGTGACGCTCGCGATCCAGCGGTGGTGGTACCCGATGCTGGTGTAGATGTCGGGCGTCTCGCCGCAGACGTCGCCGACGCCTCGGGAGTCGACGCCGGTGATGACCCAGCGGCCCCTGACCTTGATCAGCAGCGGCGAGCCGGAGTCGCCGCCGCACGGACCGCGGACGCCCTCCGGGTTGTCGGTGCAGATGTCGTGGTCGCGGTAGCCCCACGCGTCGTCGCCGTTGGCGTCCACCTGGCACTTCTTCGTCCCAGGCGAGATCACCTTGGTGTCGAGCTGCTGCAGTCGCACGGGCAGTTGACTCGGGTCGTTGTCGCTGGTGGAGGTGTAGCCCCAGCCGATCTGCCGGACCGGCGTCCCCGGCGCGGGGATCGTCCTGGCCTGCGGGACGGGCGGCTGCGGGACCGCGGTGTCGAGGTGCAGGAGCGCGATGTCCTTGCCCTCGGAGCGGTCGTCCAGGTACCGGTAGCCCGGGTGGACGACGATCTCCTTGAGCCCGGCGACGCTGCCGCCCTGCGTCCGGTCGTTGGAGCCCACCCGGACGTGGAACAGCGCGGGGTCCATGACCGAGTAGGGCGCCCCGTCCTGGCCCGCCCGGGTCACACAGTGGGCGGCGGTGACCACCCACTCCTCGCCGATCAGCCCGCCACCGCAGCGGTGCGAGTCGGGGTTCCCGTTCCGCTCGTACTCCAGGGAGGCCATGAACGGGTACGCCTGGTCGGCGGGCGTCCCGCCGATGATCTTCGGCGTGGGCGGCGGCTCGTCGGCGTGCGCCGCCGTCCCGAGGCCGGCGACCGTCCCGCCCGCCAGCACCGCCGCGCAGGCGAGCCTGCGCCACGTCCCTCTCGTCTTCCTGTCGCTCGTCCGCAAGGACAGCTCCGATCGGTCGAGTTGATCTTGACCTGGGGGACGCTACCGGCCGCGGCCGCCCGATGTCCGGCACTCTCCGATACAAGATCAAATAACGCCGGGCCGGACACGGTGCACAAGGACTGCCAACGAATCCGCCCAAGGATCGGAGGATGTCGCCGAAAGCGATCCTGAGCTGCGCCTCTATCGTTCTGCCGTCACCCCTGCGGAAGGAACGAGTGCGTCATGGAGAATCCGAAGGCCCCTGAGCCCCGCTGGTGTTCGTGCCGCGTGCCGGACGTCAGCCGCAGGCAGGTCCTCGGCGGCCTCACCGCCGCGAGCGCGCTCGCCCTGGCCGGGTGGCCCGGCTCCGCTCAGGCGGCGACCCCCGGCAGGTCCGTGACGATCACCGTCATGGGCACGTCCGACCTGCACAGCCACGTCGTGAACTGGGACTACTACAAGGACGCCGAGTACACCGACAGTGCGGGCAACGTGGTCGGCCTGGCGCGCGTGTCCAGCCTCGTCAACCAGATCCGCGCCGACCGCGGGCGCGAGCGCACGCTGCTCTTCGACGCGGGCGACACCATCCAGGGCACCCCGCTCGGCTTCTACTACGCCTCCGTCGAGCCGATCACCGAGACCGGCGGGATCCATCCGATGGCGCGGCAGATGAACGCCATCGGCTACGACGCCGTGGCCCTCGGCAACCACGAGTTCAACTACGGCATCCCGTTCCTGAGCAGGTGGGTCGAGCAGATGGACGCGCCGGTGCTCGCCGCCAACGCCGTCCACGCGGGCACCCGCCGCCCCGCCTACCTGCCGTACATGATCAAGACGATGCGGGTCCGCGGCTACCCGCCGATCCGCGTCGGGCTGCTCGGCCTCACCAACCCGGGCGTCGCGATCTGGGACAAGGCCAACGTCTCCGGCAAGCTCGACTTCCTGGACCTGGTGGAGACGGCCCGGCGCTGGGTGCCGGTCATCCGCGCGAAGGGCGCGGACGTCGTCGTCGTCAGCGCCCACTCCGGCGACAGCGGCACCTCGTCCTACGGTGACGCGCTGCCCGTCGAGAACGCCGCCGCCCTGGTCGCCGAGCAGGTCCCGGGCATCGACGCGATCCTGTTCGGGCACGCGCACCTGGAGATCCCGCAGCGGTTCGTCACCAACAAGGCCACCGGCCGGACGGTCGTGCTGAGCGAGCCGAAGTGCTGGGGCCAGCGCCTGTCGGTCTTCGACCTCACCCTCGTCCACGAGCGGGGCCGCTGGAAGGTCGCCGGCAAGTCCGCGACGACCGTGAACAGCAACACGGTCGACGAGGACCCGGAGCTCGTCACGCTCGTCAAGAAGCAGCACGACGCGGTGGTCGCCTACGTCAACAAGGAGGTCGCGACCTCCACCGAGGAGATGTCGGCGGCGGAGTCCTGCTGGAAGGACACCGCGATCCTGGACTACATCCACCTGGTGCAGACCGCGAAGGTCAAGGAGGCGGTCGCGGGCACCGAGAACGCGTCCCTGCCCGTCGTCTCGATCGCCGCGCCCTTCAGCCGCGCCGCGACCTTCCCGGCCGGCAAGGTGACGATCCGGGACATCGCCGGCCTCTACATCTACGACAACACGCTGCTGGCGAGCGTCCTGACGGGCTCCCAGATCAAGGCGTACCTGGAGTACTCGGCCCAGTACTTCAAGCAGGTCGACCCCGGCGCCCCGGTCGACCCGGCCTCGTGGACGAACGCGAACAACCGCCCCGACTACAACTACGACCAGTTCTCCGGCGTCACCTACGACGTCGACATCGCCAAGCCGGCGGGCTCGCGCATCGCGAACCTGTCCTACGACGGCAAGGCCGTCGCCGACGACCAGAAGTTCGTCGTCGCGGTCAACAACTACCGCCAGTCGGGCGGCGGCGGCTTCCCCCACATCGCCGCGGCCCCGGTCGTCTACAACGCCCAGGTGGCGATCCGCGAGGCGATCGTCGAGTACGCGTCCGCCGCCGGAACCATCGACCCCGCGACGTTCCACGTGCAGAACTGGAAGCTCGTCCGGAACGGCACCCCGGTCTTCTAGGGCCTGGCTCGAAGTGTCCTCGGCCACGCGCGCGAACGCGTGACCTGCCCGGTGCGGCGAAGCCGGAGGCGAGCGGCACCGGGCAGATCGCGAAGCGATGCCGCGTTCGCCCAGGCACGGTCACGTAGCGAGCCGCCAGGCGAGCGAAGTGGGCCGGGACTGTTGAAAGAAAGCGCGGCGGTAGGCGGTCGGAGGGACGCCTACCGCCCGGGTGAAGTGGTGGCGGAGGTTGGCCGGGCTGCCGAGGCCGGAGCGCTCGGCGATCTGGTCGACGGGGAGGGACGTGGTCTCCAGGAGTTCGCGCGCGTAGTCGATGCGGATGCCGCGCAGCCAGGCCATCGGGGTCGTGCCGGTCGCGGCGTGGAAGCGCCGGATCAGCGTGCGGGTGGTGACGTTCGCGCGGCGCGCCAGGGCGGCGACGGTGAGGGGCTCGTGGAGGCGCTCGCGCGCCCAGTCGAGGAGCGGACCCAGTTCGTCGGCGTCGGTCAGGGGCACCGCCGCGTCGATGTACTGGGCCTGGCCGCCGGGACGGTGCGCGGGCATCACGAGGCGCTTGGCCAGGGCGCTCGCGACGGCGGCGCCGTGGTCGTTGCGGACGACGTGCAGGCACAGGTCGAGCCCGGCGGCGGTGCCCGCGCTGGTCAGCACGTCGCCGTCGTCGATGTAGAGGACGGACGCGTCCACCATGACCTTCGGGTGGCGGGCGGCCAGCTCGCCCGCGTGCATCCAGTGGGTGGTCGCCGGGCGCCCGTCCAGAAGGCCCGCGGCGGCGAGGACGAACGCGCCCGTGCACAGCGAGACGACGCGGGCGCCGTTGCGGTGCGCGGCGCGGACCGCGTCGACCAGGTCCGGCGGCTGCTCGTCGATGACGCTCGCGCAGGCGGGGACCACGACGGTGTCGGCCGCGGCGAGCGCGTCGAGGCCGTACTCGGCCTGCGGGGCGAAGCCGGCGGCGGTGCGGGTGCCGGGAGCGGCGCAGAGGCGGAAGTCGTACCAGGACGGGGCGAGCCCCGGGCGCTCGTACCCGAACACCTCGCACGGGATCGCCAGCTCGAAGATCGGCACGCCCTCGGTGACGGCGACGGCGAGCGTGTGCATGTCACTAATTTAGCGGTGATGGTCACTTGTGCCACTTGGGGGCGGGCCCCGCGCACGCCAGGCTCGGACGCATGGACCACTTCCCCTCTGGACGAGCCTCCTTCGATCCGCCCGCGGAGGCGGCCGAGCACGTGTGGCGGCAGGTCGTCGACCTGATGCGCGGCGAGCGCGAGCGGATCGCCGGGCGGGATGTGAGCGCCCCCGTGGACGTGCGCGAGTTGCGGGCGGCGATCGGCGCGTACGACTTCGACCGCCCGGTCGCACCCGGCGAGGCTGTGGACGGGGTCGCGGAGCTGCTGCGGGCGACGACCGTCCACACCACCCATCCCCGGTACTTCGGGTTGTTCAACCCCACGCCGACCTTCATGGGCGTGGTCGGCGAGACGCTCGCGGCGGCGTTCAACCCGCAGCTCGCCGCCTGGTCGCACGCCCCCGCCGCGGCGGAGATCGAGGCGCACCTGGTGCGCTTCCTCGGCGGCCGCCTCGGCTACCCGCGCGGCGCGGTGGCCGGTTCGTTCACGAGCGGGGGCGCGGAGGCCAACCTGACGGCCGTGCTGCTCGCGCTGACCAGGACCTGGCCGGAGTACGGGAAGGAGGGGCTGCGCGCGGTCCCCGGCCGCCCGCTCCTGTACGCGTCGTCCGAGAGCCACCTGGCCTGGCTGAAGATCGCGCACGCGACCGGCATCGGGCGGGACGCCGTGCGCCTCGTCCCGACCGGCCCCGGGCTGCGCATGGCGGCCGGGCGGCTCGCCGAGCTGATCGCCGCCGACCGGGCGCGCGGCGACCTGCCGTTCCTCGTCGCCGCGACGGCCGGGACCACCGGCGCCGGAGCGATCGACCCGCTGCACGACCTGGCGGACCTGTGCGCGGACCTCGGCCTCCGCCTGCACGTGGACGCCGCCTACGGGGGCGCGGCGGCGCTGTCGGACCGGCTGCGCCCCGCCCTGGACGGCATCGAGCGCGCCGACTCCGTCACGCTCGACGCGCACAAGTGGCTGAGCGTGCCGATGGGCGCGGGCACGCTGCTCACCACCGACGCCGAGGGCCTCGCGGAGACCTTCCGGGTCACCACGTCCTACATGCCGGACGAGATCCAGGGGACCGTCGACCCCTACACCTCGACCCAGCAGTGGTCGCGCCGGTTCATGGGCCTCAAGCTCTTCCTCAGCCTCGCCGTCGCGGGCCGCGCGGGTTACGCCGAGCAGCTCGAACGCGACGCCGCCCTAGCGGACCTGCTGCGCGGCAGGCTCGCCGCGACCGGCTGGGAGATCGTCAACGACACCCCGCTGCCCGTCGTGTGCTTCGCCGACCCGGGCGACGGGACGTGGGACCACCACGACGCGCTCGCCCGCACGGTCGTGGAGAGCGGGCGCGCGTGGATCAGCCCCGTCCGGCTGGACGGGCGCGCCGCCCTGCGCGCCTGCGTCATCAGCCACCGCACCACGGCCGAGGACGTCGAGGACCTCGTCGACGCCGTGAACAAGGCGCGCACCTGATCCGGCGGGGTCAGGGGACGCGGGCGAGGGCGCACAGCATGGAGACGTCCTCGACCGACGGGCGCTCCTCCGGCGGGCTGTCGGGGCGCCAGTCGACGACCGAGGTGATGCCGGGCGGGAGGAGCTCCAGGCCGTCGAAGAAGCGCGCGAACTCCTCCCGGGTGCGGAGCCGGAACGGGACGCCGCTGCGCGCGTTCGCCTCCTCGTTCTCCGCATACTGCTCGGGGGTGAGGTGCTCGCTGGTCGCGTGCGTCATCACGAGGTAGCTGCCGGGTGCCAGGGCCGAGACCAGCCGGGAGACGATGCCGTGCGGGTCGTGGTCGTCGGTGATGAAGTGCATGGTGGCGACCAGCATCAGCGCCGCCGGCCTGGACAGGTCCAGGGTCTCGCGCAGATCGGCGTTCGCGAGGATCTTGTCGGGTTCGCGCAGGTCGGCCTCGATGTAGGCGGTCCGGCCCGCCGGGTGGCTGTTCAGCAGGGCGCGGGCGTGGACGAGCACCACGGGGTCGTTGTCGACGTAGACGATGCGCGACGTCGGCTCGATCGCCTGGGCGACCTCGTGCACATTGCCGGCCGACGGAAGCCCGGTGCCGATGTCGAAGAACTGGTGAATTCCGGCCTCGCCGGCCAGGTATCCCACCACGCGCTTGAGGAATTTGCGGTTCTCCCGGGCGGACAGGCCGACGGTCGGCCACGCGGACGCGACCACCTCCGCGGACTCGCGGTCCACCGCGAAATTGTCCTTGCCGCCGAGCCAGTAGTTGTAGCGGCGGGACGGGTGCGCCTTCGTCGGGTCGATCCCCGCGGGGACCCGCTCATCTTCCACGGCGACCTCGTTTCGTTGCGCGCCGCGCCCCCGCGGCTCAAGATCAAGTGCCCTGGCCGTACCGGGCGAAGAACAGAATCTCACATCTGCGGGGGACCGAAACGGCGGCCTTTGTGAAATGGTGGCGACCGTGGATCTCTTCTACAGTCCCTTCGACTTCGCGATTCAGGACGACCCTTACCCGGTGTACGCGGAACTGCGCGAGAAGTCACCGGTCCATCGCAACGACGCCGATGACTTCTGGGCCCTTTCCCGGCACGCCGACGTTCTCGCGGCCCTGAAGGACTCCGCCCGCTTCTCCAGCCGGAACGGCCTGCGGATCGAGCCGGCGTTCTGGGGCCCGGACGCGGAGAGGTTCTTCTCCTTCGTCGCGATGGACCCGCCGAAGCACACCCGGATGCGCGGCCTGGTGTCGCGGGCGTTCACGCAGAAGCGCGTCCAGGCGCTGGAGCCGCGCATCCGCGAGATCGCGCGCGAGTGCCTGGCGCCGCTTCTGGACGGCGACTCCTTCGACCTGATGACCGGCTTCGCGGCCCGCTTCCCCACGGACGTGATCTCCGAGCTGGTCGGCGTCCCCGAGGCCGACCGCGGCAAGGTCCGCGACCTCGGCATGGCGATCATGTACCGGGACGAGGCGGGCGACGACCTGCCGCCCGAGGCGCTGCAGGCGATCGGCGCCCTCGTCGCCTACTACACCGAGCTGACCGTCGGGCGGGCCCAGCGGCGCCGCGACGACCTGCTGTCCGGCCTGCTGGACGCGGCCGAGGGCGAGGACCGGCTCACCCCGGAGGAGATCGTCGGCGTGCTGATCCTGCTCGTCGGCGCCGGTATCGAGACCACGATGCTCACGCTCGGCAACGCCTGGCACGCCGCCTGGCGCCACCCCGAGCAGCGGGCCGCCGCGCTCGGCGGGCGCGTCGAGGACTGGATCGAGGAGACGCTGCGCTGGGACCCGCCGTCCCAGGCGCTCGCCCGCACCACCAACGAGGACGTGGAGCTGCACGGCGTGACGATCCCGGCGGACGCGCGCGTCCTGCTGCTCACCGGCGCCGCCAACCGCGACCCGGACGTCTTCCCCGAGCCCGACCGCTTCGACCTCGACCGCGACACCGGCGCGTCCCTCGCGTTCGGCAACGGCCGCCACCACTGCCTCGGCGCGAACCTCGGCCGGCTGGAGGCCCGCATCGCGCTCGGCGAGATCGCGGACGTCGTGGCCGACTACGAGATCGACATCGACGCCGCGAAGCGGGTCCGCTCGTCCAACGACCGCGGCTTCGCGTCCCTGCCCACCCGCGTCACCGCCCGCCGCTGACCGCGCCGTCCCCGGCCGGAGGCGCTCCGACGGCCGGGGACGCCGGCTCCGCGAACCCAAAGATTTTGCAAACGGATCGCTCCCCTGCGTAACTGAAAACTGAACTTTCGGGCATGAGAACGGGCTATGGAAAGGACCAAGCCCGAGCCGGGCGAGCGCGACGAGTATCCCGGCACCGAGCCCGTGAGCCTCGTCAAGCACGAGCGGCCGCGCACCGACTGGATCGTCTACGGCGTCGCGGCGGTGCTGTCGGCCTCGTTCGTGATCTGGGGCGCGGCCGACACCGGCGGCCTCGGCTCGGTCGCCGGCACGGCGCTGGACTGGCTGCTGACGAACGTCGGCTGGCTGTTCGTGCTCGCCGCGACCGGCTTCGTGATCTTCTCGCTGTGGCTGGCGTTCAGCCGGTACGGCCGCATCCCGCTCGGGCAGGAGGGGGACGAGCCGGAGTTCCGCACCGTCTCGTGGGTCGCGATGATGTTCAGCGCGGGCATGGGCATCGGGCTGATGTTCTTCGGCGTCGCCGAGCCGCTCACGCACTTCGTGAAGCCGCCGCCCGGCACCGACCCGGCGCAGAGCGAGGCCGCGATCGAGACGGCCATGGCGACCACGATGTTCCACTGGACGCTGCACCCGTGGTCGATCTACGCCGTGCTCGGCCTCGCGATCGGGTACAGCCACTACCGCCGCGGCCGCAGCCAGCTGATCAGCTCGGCGTTCACGCCGCTGCTCGGCCGCCGCCGCGCCGCGGGTCCCGCGGGCAAGGTCATCGACGTCCTCGCGCTGTTCGCCACCCTGTTCGGCTCGGCCGCCTCGCTCGGCATCGGCGCGCTGCAGATCCGGACCGGGATGCAGGAGGCGGGCTGGATCGAGTCGCTCGGCACCACCGTCCTCGTCCTGGTCATCGTGGTGCTGACGGTCTGCTTCGTGGTGTCGGCCGTGTCCGGCGTCGCGCGCGGCATCCAGTGGCTGTCCAACATCAACATGGTGCTGGCCGTCCTCCTCGCGCTCTTCGTGTTCGTGGTCGGGCCGACCGTCTTCATCCTGGAGCTGCTGCCCACCACGCTCGGCGTCTACCTCCAGGACTTCGGGGAGATGGCGTCCCGGTCGGGCGCGACGGGCGGCGAGCCGATGAAGACGTTCCTGTCCAACTGGACGATCTTCTACTGGGCGTGGTGGATCTCCTGGGCGCCGTTCGTCGGCATGTTCCTGGCCCGGATCAGCCGCGGCCGCACCATCCGGCAGTTCGTCGCCGGCGTGATCCTCGTGCCGAGCGCGGTCAGCGTGGTCTGGTTCGCGATCTTCGGTGGGACGGCCGTCGACCAGCAGCGCAAGGGCCTGAACCCGTTCGGGAACGGCACCGAGGAGCAGATCACCTTCAACGTCCTCGGCCACCTGCCGTGGGTGGCGGTGACCGGGGTCGTCGTCATGGTGCTGGTCGCGATCTTCTTCGTGTCCGGCGCGGACGCGGCGTCGATCGTCATGGGCACGCTGTCGCAGCGCGGCTCGACCTCCCCGTCCCGGTGGATCGTGGTCTTCTGGGGCGCGATGACCGGCGGGGTCGCCGCGATCATGCTGGTGATCGGCGGGGACGAGGCGCTCAACGGGATCCAGAACATCACGTTCATCGGCGCGCTGCCGTTCGCGATCGTGCTGATCCTGCTGTGCGTCGCGCTGGCGAAGGACGTCCGCTCCGATCCGATGATGCGCCGCCAGCACAAGGGCGCCGAGGTCCTGGAGGACGCCGTCATCGCCGGCGTCACCCATCACAAGGGCGACTTCGAACTCCAGATCAAACCGTCCGACACGCAGGACACCGCGGACACCGCGCGGGATCGGGAGAACCCGGAGAACGCGCGGAACGCGGACGCCGCGGCCCGGGATGTGCCCCGCTGAGTGCCCGGGACGAGGTCACACGATCGGGCGCCCCCTCCTGATGCGGCGCCGGACGTCGCGCAGGTAGAGGTTGAAGGGGAACATCCTGGCCGGGCCCGGCAGCGCGCGGTTGCTCCGTGCCAGCACGCGGGCGAAGCGGTCGAAGCGCACCTGGTCGCGCGGCGTCCACGGGAGGCCGAGCTCGTCGCGGAACGGCTGGGGCAGGAAGCCGAGCGTCAGGAAGCGGTGGAACCGGCCGAGCGTCCAGTGGACGGGCGCGGGCAGGAAGCGCATGTCGGCGAGGTCGCGCAGGTAGCGGCGGGTGACGTCGTCCATCTCGATCTTCTCCACGCCCGCCCGCCAGTACTCCTCGAAGGCGGCCCGGTCCGGCGGCCACATCTCCGGCGCGACCTGCAGGGTGGTGCCGAAGCGGGCGCCGTACCGGTACAGCTCGGCGGCCTCCTCCTCCGACGGCTCCCCGTACAGCATCGCATAGATCATCTCGACGCCCACGTAGAGGCACCCGGCGACCCACAGCTGCAGCTCGCGGTCGAACGCGTTGTAGGCGACGGGCTCCTTCGCGCGGACGTGCCGGTGCGCCCGGTTCACCTCGCGCCGCATCGCCTCCCGTTCGGCCTCGGTGCCGAGCATGGCGACGGCGATGTAGCTGAGCGTGGTGCGGGCCCGCTTGACCGGGTGCTTGTCGACGCGGCCGCTGTCGACCGTGCTCTCGGCGACGCCGTGCCCGATCGGCAGGCGGGACAGCTGCATGACGACGTTGGCCGCGGCGGCGGCCAGGGCCATGCCGCTGATCGAGTCCAGGACGATCTTCGGCGGCGTCTCCGCAACGGTCGCGGTCATGCCGGCCCCACCTCCGTACGGGCTCGCGCCTGCGCCCACGTCTGATACAACGAGTCGATTTTCGTCTCACTGTGCCATCGTAAGTGGACACTTGCAAGGCGCCCGTCGTGAGAGCGCCCTCACACGCGGCCCGCACCGGAGGCCAGGCGCCTACGCCGGGCGGGGCGCAGGCGCCAGAGCTCAGGCCTGTGCGGTCGCCCCTTGGCCAGGCGGCCCGGGCCCATGCGGGAGACCCGGCCAGGCGTAGGCGACCCCCCGGTCAGGCGTAGGGGTCCCCCTTTGCCAGGACGCGGCCGGCGAACTCCTTCAGCGCGTCCAGGGCGCGCAGGTACGGCATCGGGCCGTAGGAGACGCGCGCGACGCCCGTCTCCGCCAGATCCCTGAGCGAGGTGCCGGGGAAGTTGTTCGCATTGATCGGCCCCGGGATCCCCTTGACCAGGGACGGGAGGGCGTCCAGCGGCGCCGCGATCGGGTACACGCAGTCGGCGCCGGCCTCCATGTAGAGCCGTCCGCGGGCGATCGCGGCCTCGACCGGGTCCGGCGCCTTGGCGACGAACACGTCGGCCCGGGCGTTGATCACCAGTGCGTCGCCGGCCGCCTCGCGGACGGCCGCGATGTACTCGGCCTGCGTCTCCGGCTTCGCCAGCTCCCCGGCGTAGGTGTCCTCCAGGTTGCAGCCCGCCGCCCCGATGGCGAGCAGCCGCTCGACCAGCTCACCCGGCTGGAGCCCGTACCCGGCCTCGGCGTCCACGGTGACGGGGACGGTCGCCGCGCGGATGACGCGCTCGGCGGCCGCGAACATCTCCTCGACGGGCGCCCCCTCGTGGTCGGGGTAGCCGAGCATGGCGGACACGGCGGCGCTGGCGGTGGCGAGGGCCGGGAACCCGGCCTCCTGGACGGTCTTCGCACTCCCCGCGTCCCAGACGTTGGGCAGCAGCAGCGGGTCGCCCGGCCGGTGCAGTTCCCGAAGGCGTGCGGCGTTGTCGGTCATGTCTGTCTCCTTCTCTTCCCTGTAGGAGCGGAGAACCCCGCCGGATTGTGACATCCGCCCCCGACGGCGGGCCCGTCCGGCCGTCCGGGCCATGGGTTAGCGTCGAGCTGATCATTCGCTTTGCGACAAGGGAGTACGCGATGCAGCCGTGGTCCGCCGAGCTCGCCGGCCGCCTGGAAGAGCACACCGTCAGCAGCGAGTTGCTGCGCGGCAACCCGCTGGGCGATCCGCACGAGCGGCCGGTCCTGGTGTACGTACCGCCCGGGTACGACGACGAACCGGACCGCCGCTACCCCAGCGTCTACGTGATCACCGGCTTCACCGGGCACGTCGGCATCTGGCGCAACCGGATGCCCTACCGGCAGCCGTTCCCCGAGACGGCCGACGCGGTGTTCGCGTCCGGGGAGGCGCCGCCCGCGATCGTGGTGTTCGTGGACGCCTGGACGGCGCACGGCGGCAGCCAGTTCGTCGACTCGCCGGGCACGGGCCGCTACCACTCCTACATCTGCGACGAGGTCGTCCCGTGGGTGGACGGCCACTACCGGACGCTCGACGCGCCCGAGCACCGGGCGATCAGCGGCAAGTCCAGCGGCGGCTACGGCGCGATGATCACACCGATGCTCCGCCCCGACCTGTTCGGCGCGCTCGCGACGCACGCCGGGGACGCCCTGTTCGAGTACTGCTACCTGACCGAGTTCCCCAAGTGCGTCCGCCACCTGCGCAAGTACGACGGCGACATCTGGCGCTGGTGGGACGACTTCAAGAGCCGCACCTCGTTCACCAAGCCCGAGGACATGGAGCTGCTCAACATCCTCGGCATGGCGCTGTGCTACTCCGCGCGCGAGGACGGCACGGTCGACCTGCCGTTCGACCCGGTCACCGGCGTGCTGCGGCCGGAGGTCTGGGAGCGGTGGCTCGCGTGGGACCCGGTGCGGATGGTGCCCGGGCACGCCGAGGCGATGCGGTCGCAGCGGGCGATATGGATCGACGGCGGGACGCGCGACGAGTGGTACCTCGACATCGGCGCGGAGGCGTTCCACCGGGCGCTGCTCGACGCCGGCGTCGCGGAGGACGTGATCCATTTCGAGCTGTTCGACGCGGGGCACGGCGCCATCGACTACCGCTACCCGCTGGCGCTCTCCTGGCTCTGCCGCCGCATCGCCCCCTGACGCGGGCCGGGCGCCTCAACGCGCTCACCGCCCCCTTGGTTCCCTGCCTGACGGGCCGGGCCGGTTCACCGGCCCGGCCCGTCCGCGCTGGCAGACCACGGCCTTCCATTGGTTTCAGAGATTCCCTCCACAGAATTGAAAATCCAGAACCAAATGGATTTATTGACTCCTTTCCCGAACCACGGTGCACTTCGGGTCAGCTCATCCGGATGAGTCCCCATCCAAACCCCCCGCCGGGCGGGCGGCGGTTCATGGAGCGCCCTCACAAAGGGTCTCCACGTGCCCCACCCCCTCCCCGCCCGGCACGTGGAAGGAGCACCCCCGTGAGACACCAGACCGCGATCGGGGCGGCGGCGTTGTCCGTCGGCCTCGCCGTGGCGATGTCCTCGCCCGCCTCAGGTGCGACACCCCGCACCGCCCCCGCCGCGCCGGCCAGGCCGGATCCGCGCGCCGTCGCCGCCGCCTCGGCCGACCGCCTGGTCGCGGCGAAGCCCGCCGCGTTCAAGAAGGCCCCCGAGGACAGGATCGTCCGGCGCGGGGTCACCTCGGGCCTGCGCGGCCTGCAGTACGTGGCCTACGAGCGCACCTACGACGGCCTGCCCGTCTACGGCGGCGACTTCGTCGTCACCACCAACGCCAGCGGCGGCGTGCTGAGCACCAGCGTCGGCCAGACCCGCAAGCTCAACGTGTCGACCAAGGCGTCGATCGGCGCGGCGCAGGCCGCCAGGACGTCGCGCGCCCGCGTGTCCAAGGTCGAGACCGCCTCCACGCCCCGCCTGATGGTGCTCGCCGAGGGCTCCGGACGCCTCGTCTACGAGACCGTCGTCAGCGGCACCCAGAAGAAGGCCCCGACGAAGCTGCACGTCTTCGTCGACGCCAAGTCCGGCAAGGTCGTCAAGACCTATGACGAGGTCCGGGACGCGGCCGACGACCGCAGCTACTACCACGGCACGGTCGACCTCAGCACCGCCGCCACGTCCATGACCGACCCGCAGCGCTCCGGCATCCGGTGCGGCGGCCAGAACGGCTCCACCTACACCGGCACCGACAGCGCGTGGGGCAGCGGCAGCGGCACCGACCTGGAGACCGCCTGCGTCGACGCCCTCTACGCGGTCCAGAAGGAATGGGACATGCTGGGCTCCTGGCTCGGCCGCAACGGCGTCAACGGCAGCGGCGGCGGCTTCCCGCTCCGCGTCGGCCTGAGCGACGTCAACGCCTACTGGAACGGCAGCTACACCAACTTCGGCCACAACCAGGCCGGCACCAAGCAGGCCACGTCGGTCGACGTCGTCGCCCACGAGAACGGCCACGCCGTCTTCACCACCACGCCCGGCGGCGACAGCGGCGGCAACGGCAACGAGAAGGGCGGGCTGAACGAGTCGGCCGGCGACATCTTCGGGGCGCTGACCGAGCACTACATGAACGAGCCCTCCACCTACGACCCGCCGGACTACCTGGTGGGCGAGGAGGTCGACCTGGTCGGCCAGGGCCCGATCCGCAACATGTACAACCCGTCCGCGCTGGGCGACCCGAACTGCTACTCGTCCTCGATCCCGAGCACCGAGGTGCACGCGGCGGCCGGCCCGCAGAACCACTGGTTCTACCTGCTGGCCGAGGGGTCGAACCCGACCAACGGCAACCCGACCAGCCCGACCTGCAACAGCTCCACCGTCACCGGCATCGGCGTCCAGAAGGCCGGCCAGATCTTCATGGGCGGGCTGAACCGCAAGGTGACGAACTGGAGCCACGCCCGCGCCCGCATCGAGACGATCAACGCGGCGCTGCAGCTGTTCCCCGGCTCGGCCACCGAGTGCAACGCGGTGAAGGCGGCGTGGAGCGCGATCAACGTCCCCGCGCAGAGCGGCGAGGCGTCCTGCGGCACCCAGCAGAACGACTTCTCGGTCTCGCTCAGCCCCGGCTCCGGCACCGCCCAGGCGGGCGGGACGGCGACCGCCACGGTCAGCACCCAGACCACCGGCGGCACCGCGCAGCAGGTCTCGCTGTCGGCGACGAGCAGCCCGTCCGGACCGACCGCGACGTTCTCGCCCGCCACCGTCACCTCAGGGCAGTCGTCCACGATGACGGTCACCGTCCCGGCCGGGACCGCTGACGGCACCTACAAGCTGACCGTCCTCGCCGACGGCGCGTCCGTGGACCGCACGGCCACCTACACGCTGACTGTCGGGCAGGGCCAGCCCGGCGCCGTCTACTCCGACGACTTCGAGTCGGGAACGGGCTGGACGACCAACCCGAACGGCAGCGACACGGCGACCACGGGCCGCTGGGAGCGCGGCACCCCGCAGCCGACCAGCTACTCCGGCACCAACCTGCAGCTCGCCGCCGCGAGCGGCAGCGGCGCCCTCGTGACGGGCGCGGCCGCCGGAACCGACGCCGGAACCTACGACCTGGACGGCGGCACCAGCACCGTCCAGTCCCCGGCGATCAGCCTGCCGAGCGGCACCCTGTCGCTGAAGTTCTCCTGGAACTTCGCCTACCTCAACAACAGCTCGACCGACGACTACCTGCGCGTCCGCGTCGTCGGCGCGAACGGGTCGAGCACCGTGCTGAGCCAGAGCGGCGCCATGGCCAACAAGGCCGGGTCGTGGCAGACGGCGACGTACGACCTGTCCGCCTACGCCGGCCAGTCCGTCCGCATCGTCGTCGAAGCGGCCGACGCCGGCACCGCCAGCCTCGTCGAGGCGGGCATCGACAACCTCACCATCACCAAGGCCTGACCGCCCCCCGCCCGCGGCCCGTGACGGGGCCCGCTCCCCCGTCGCGGGCCGCGCCCTACCTGGAGGAACTCATGAGATCGCGTATCTTCGCGACCCTGGGCGCGGCGGCCCTGGCGGCCTCGGCCCTGCTCGCCCCGTCCGGCGCCGCGGCCGCGCCCGCCGCCCTGGCCGCACCCGACATCCCGCTCGCCAACGTCAAGGCGCATCTGACCCAGCTGCAGAGCATCGCCAACGCCAACGGCGGCAACCGCGCCCACGGCCGCGCCGGCTACCGCGCCTCGCTCGACTACGTGAAGGGCAAGCTGGACGCCGCCGGCTACCAGACCAGCGTCCAGTCGTTCACCTCGAACGGCGCCACCGGCTACAACCTGATCGCCGACTGGCCAGGCGGCGACACGAACGACGTCCTGATGACCGGCGCGCACCTCGACAGCGTCACGGCCGGGCCCGGCATCAACGACAACGGCTCGGGCTCCGCCGCGAACCTGGAGGTCGCGCTCGCCGTCGCCCGCGAGAAGTACGCGCCCAAGCGGCACCTGCGGTTCGGCTGGTGGGGCGCCGAGGAGCTCGGCCTCGTCGGCTCGACCTACTACGTCAACAACCTGCCCTCCACCGAGCGGTCGAAGATCAAGCGCTACCTGAACTTCGACATGGTCGGCTCCCCGAACCCCGGCTACTTCGCCTACGACGGCGACGGCTCCAGCGGCAGCGGCGGCCCGGCCGGATCCGCCGAGATCGAGCAGACGCTGCGCGCCCACTTCCAGTCGATCAACGTGCCCGTCCAGGACACCGCGTTCGACGGCCGCTCCGACTACGGGCCGTTCATCCGGTACGGGATCGCCGCGGGCGGCCTGTTCACGGGCGCCGAGGGGCGCAAGACCACCCAGCAGGCGCAGCTGTGGGGCGGCCAGGCGGGCGTCGCGTTCGACCGCTGCTACCACTCCTCCTGCGACACCAGCTCCAACATCGACGACACCGCGCTCGACCGCAACGCCGACGCCATCGCGTACGCCGTCTGGACGCTCGGCGGCGACGGCGGCACCCAGGAGCCGCCCGGCGACACCGTCTTCTCCGACGACCTCGAATCGGGCACCGGCTGGACGACCAACCCGAACGGCACCGACACCGCCACCACGGGCCGCTGGGAGCGCGGCACCCCGCAGCCGACCAGCTACTCCGGCACCACCCTGCAGCTCGCCGCGGCGAGCGGCAGCGGCGCCCTCGTGACGGGCGCGGCCGCCGGAACCGACGCCGGAACCTACGACCTGGACGGCGGCACCACCACCGTCCAGTCGCCCGCGATCGCGCTGCCGGCCGGCTCGAAGACGCTGTCGTTCTCCTGGTACCTCGCCCACCTGAACAACAGCTCCGGCGACGACTACCTGCGGGTGCGGATCGTCGGACCGAACGGCTCCACGACCGTCCTCAACCAGGCGGGCGCGGCGACCAACCGCGCCGGGTCCTGGCAGACGCAGACCGCGGACGTCTCCGCCTACGCCGGCCAGACCGTCCGCATCGTCGCCGAAGCCGCCGACGCCGGCACGGGCAGCCTCGTCGAGGCCGGCCTGGACAACCTCAAGATCACTAAGTAACCGCAGGCCGGGGGCGGATTTCAGAGTTTTGCACGACCCCGTTCACACAATTGAAAATCCAGTGGCGGATGGATTCGTTGACACCCCACCGCCCGCCGCGATCCACTCGTGGACGGCCCCTCCCCCACCCCCAGGGCCGTTCACCAGTACACCGCACGGGACGATCTCGGCCCGCCCCGTGCACAAAAGACGGGGACCCCGCCCCCCGCCAGCGCCCCCCGGCATCTGCCGGGGGGCGCTCAGCTTCTCGCCCGCGGCGGCTGTCGGTGGGTGGGGGCAGACTGGGGTTATGTGCCGCAGTATAAAAACGCTTCGACCGCCGTACTCCGACGACGTCACCGATGAGGACGTGCGGGCGGCGGCGCTCCAGTATGTGCGCAAGATCTCCGGGTTCCGGGCGCCCGCGTCGCACAACGCCGAGGCGTTCGACCGGGCCGTGGAGGAGATCGCGCGGAGCACCGCCGCCCTTCTCGAGTCCTTGGAGGTGCGGGGGCGCCGCTAGCTCCCCGCGGCGACCAGTTCGGCGATCTGGACGGTGTTGAGGGCCGCGCCCTTGCGCAGGTTGTCGCCCGAGCAGAAGAGGGCGAGGCCGTTCTCCACGGTCTCGTCGCGACGGATGCGGCCCACGTAGGTGGGGTCCTGGCCGGCGGCCTGGAGCGGCGTCGGGACGTCCGACAGGACGACGCCGGGCGCGCCCGCGAGCAGCTCGCTCGCGCGCTCGGGACTGATCGGGCGCTCGAAACGGGCGTTGACCTGCAGGGAGTGGCCGGTGAAGACGGGAACGCGGACGCAGGTTCCCGACACCTTCAGGTCCGGGATCTCCAGGATCTTGCGGCTCTCGTTGCGGAGCTTCTGCTCCTCGTCGGTCTCGGCGAGGCCGTCGTCGACGATCGAGCCCGCCATGGGGAGGACGTTGAACGCGATCGGGCGCACGTAGACCGACGGCTCGGGGAACTCCACGGCCGTCCCGGAGTGGGTGAGCCGGTCGGCGGTCTGGACGGTCTTGGCCGCCTGGTCGTGCAGCTCCGCGACGCCGGCGAGGCCGCTGCCGGAGACGGCCTGGTAGGTGGAGACGACGAGGGCGGTCAGCCCGGCCTCCTCGTGCAGGGGGCGCAGCACCGGCATCGCGGCCATCGTGGTGCAGTTCGGGTTGGCGATGATGCCCTTGGGGCGCTGCGCCGCGGCGTGCGGGTTGACCTCGGCGACGACCAGCGGGACGTCCGGGTCCATCCGCCAGCCGGAGGAGTTGTCGATCACGACGGCGCCGGCGGCGGCGACCTTGGGCGCCAGTTCCTTGGACGTGGTCTTGCCCGCGGAGAACAGCACGATGTCGAGGCCGGTGTAGTCGGCGGCGGCCGCGTCCTCGACGGTGATCTCGGTGCCGTTCCACGGGAGCCTGCGGCCCGCGGAGCGGGCCGAGGCGAACAGCCGCAGCTCGTCCACCGGGAATCCCCGCTCGGCCAGGATCTCGAGCATCTTGGCCCCGACCTGTCCGGTGGCCCCGACGATGCCGACTCTCATGCCGCTCCCTCGTGTAGATCGCTCGACCGGGCGAGTCTGCCCAGGTCGGATGCAGGACGTCCAGTGAATAACCCTACGTGGAGGGTTCAAGGAATGCTTAACGGAAGGCGTCCAGCCCGGTGACGGCCTTCCCCAGGGTCAGCAGGTGAACCTCCTGGGTGCCCTCGTAGGTCAGGACGCTCTCCAGGTTGTTCATGTGCCGGATGACCGGGTATTCGAGCGTGATCCCGTTGGCGCCGAGGACGGTCCGGGCCTCGCGGGCGACGTCCAGCGCGGCGCGGACGTTCGCGAGCTTGCCGAACGAGACCTGCTGCGGGGTCGCGGTCCCCTCGTCCTTGAGCCGCCCGATGTGCAGGGCGACGAGGCCCGCCTGGCCGAGGGCGACCTCCATCCAGGCGAGCTTCTCCTGGGTGAGCTGGAACGACCCGATCGGCTTGCCGAACTGCTCGCGCGTCTTGGCGTAGTCGACGGCCGCCTCGTAGCAGGACCGCCCGGCCCCGACGGCGCCCCACAGGATGCCGTAGCGGGCCTCCGAGAGGCAGCCGAGCGGGCCTTTCAGGCCTTTCACGTCGGGGAGCATCGCCGACTCCGGCAGCCGCACGCCGTCCAGCACCAGCTCGGAGGTGACCGACGCCCGCAGCGAGAGCTTCCGGTGGATGTCGCTCGCGGTGAACCCCGGGGTGCCCTTCGGGACGAGGAAGCCGCGGATCCCGTCGTCGGTGCGCGCCCAGACCACGGCGACGTCGGCGATCGACCCGTTGGTGATCCACATCTTGGCGCCGTCCAGCACCCAGTCGGCGCCGTCCCGGACGGCGCGGGTGCGCATGTCGCCGGGGTCGGAGCCGCGGTCGGGCTCGGTCAGCCCGAAGCAGCCGATCGCCTCCCCGGCGGCCATCCTCGGCAGCCACTCGTTCTTCTGGTCCTCCGACCCGTACTTGTGGATCGCCGCCATCGCCAGCGACCCCTGGACGGAGACGAAGCTGCGCAGCCCCGAGTCGGCCGCCTCCAGTTCCCGGCACGCGACCCCGTAGGCGACGGCGCTCGTCCCGGCGCAGCCGTAGCCCTCCAGATGCATGCCGAGCAGGCCCAGCTTGCCCAGTTCGGGCGCCAGTTCGCGGGCGGGGAACGTCCCGTCCTCGAACCAGGTGGCCAGGTGCGGCGCCACCTTCTCGGCCACGAAGGCGCGCACGGTGTCGCGGACCATCCGCTCCTCGTCGGTGAGCCGGTCGTCTACGCGCAGCACGTCCATGCGGGGTCTCCTCCGTCCGGGGCCGTCCGCCACGAGGGTACGTCGGGGGCGCGACCCTGACCGGGCAGGGGTGCATTCAGGGGTAAATCAGGGCGAATCCGGATGTCAGGGTTACCCGTGGCTGGGCATGATCGAGGCATGGACATGGAGAAGACCACCAGCAAGCAGCTCCGCCGCACCCGCGAGGGACGAATGATCGCCGGCGTGTGCTCCGGCGCCGGCCGGTACCTCGGCGTCGACCCCAACATCCTCCGGCTCGGCTTGGCCATCTTCACGATCTTCGGTGGCGCGGGCGTCGCGCTCTACGCGATCGCTTGGCTGCTCATCCCCGAGGAGGGCGCCGAGAAGTCGGTCGCCGAGGACCTGTTCAAGAAGGCGAGCGACTCCCCGACCGTCCAGGACGCCGTGCAGAAGACGAAGGCCACGGTCAACAAGAACCGGACCAGCGTCTAGGACGCCGGGATACCGGACAGCTCGTCGCCGCCCCCGGACGACGGGGTGACGACGACGGCCTCGACGCGCTCGCGCGCCCCGGCGATGACGCCGCCGCGGACCTGGTTCCAGCCCAGGGTCAGTATCGCGGCGGCCGAAAGGCCGAGGACGCCGGCGAGCGCGACCACGGTCTCCGGCCCGAGCACCTGGGCCGCGGCGCCGCCGATGAGGATGCCGACGCCCTGCCCGGCGAGGATGCCGGACTGGGCGAGGCCGAACGCCTGCCCCCGCCCGGACGCCGGGACCGCCCCCACGAACGCGGCGTTGGCCGCGAGCTGGTAGGCGCCGCCGACGCCCGACAGCGCCCACAGCGCGACGACGCACCACAGCGGCGGATGCGCGCCCGCGCCGATCAGCGGCAGGCACGCGAGCATCGACATCCAGCCCATGACGTGGAGCCGGCTCGCCGGCCGGACGAACCGGCTGAACAGCAGCGAGCCCACCACCATCCCCGCCGGCATCGCCGCCAGCAGCAGCCCGGCCGTCACCGCGCCGCCCCCGAACGTCGCGGCGTACGGGACGGCCAGGCCCTCGGGGATCACGTAGAACGCGCAGAGCCACGCGAACAGCACCAGCGACCGCAGCACCGGGTCGCCGAACACGAGCCGCACGCCGTCCCGCGTGCCGCGCCACAGCCCGAGCACCTGGCGCTCCCCGCGCCGCGGCGCCGGCCGCCGGCGCAGCCAGCCGACCAGGATGACGGCGGAGGCGCCGAACGTCAGCGCGTCCAGCCCGAGCGCCTCGTACGTCCCGACGACGGCGACGGCCGCGCCGCCCACCAGGAAGCCCAGCACCTGCGTGATCTGCTGGGTGACGTTCGCGATCGCCGACCCCGCCACATAACGGTCGCCTTCCAGTACGTCGGGCATGACGGCGGCGCGAGCGGCGGAGAACGGCGTCCCCAGCAGCACCGTCAGGAACACCAGCCCCGACAGCCCCGCGACCGGCATCGGCACGAGCGCCATCACCGCGACCAGCCCGGCCCGCAGGACGTCGCAGACGACCATGACCGTCCGGCGCGGGAAGAGGTCGGCGAGCCCGGACAGCACCGGCCCGCCCACGATCGGCGGGATGTAGGTCAGCGCGTACATCAGCGCCGTGAGCAGCGTCGACTTCGTGTGGTCGTACACGAGCACGGCGAGCGCGACCTGCGCGAGCTGGTCGCCGACGAACGACAGGGCCTGCGCGAGCCAGAGGGCACGGAACTCGCCCACCGCGAAAACCTCGCGGTAGGTCGCCTGCTCATCCGGCGGACGACGATGCCGGCCGGTCTGCCTTCCCGCCACGCACGCTCCAGTTCAGTCCGCCCGGTGCCGGGCGCCCTCCCCTATTAACTCACGCTGCGTGGCAGTCGCGTGACCTACAGTACACATTTCTCGGATCAATATCCGAGTTCGTGCAGCCGCTCGTCGTCGATGCCGAAGTGATGTGCGATCTCGTGTACGACTGTTATTCGGACTTCTTCCACCACGTCATCCTCGGTGTCACATATACGGAGGATCTCGTTGCGGTAGATCGAAATGTGATCGGGCAGGACGGCTCCGTACCAGTCGCCCCGCTCGGTGAGTGGTACGCCTTGGTAGAGGCCGAGCAGGCCGCGCTCCGGCGCGTCGTCCTCGACGACGATGACGACATTGCGCATGTGGGCGGTCAGCTCGGGCGGGATGCTGTCGAGAGCCTCCCCGACGAGGTCCTCGAACGCATCGCGCGACAACTCCATCACACCGGTCATTCTGCTCGACAGAAGGGGAACACGTGCCCAAGGTCCGCGCCGCGTTGACCCAGGCTTCCGCAACCGTGCGCGCCCACGCCGCGCGCGCCCGCGAAGCCTGCTCGCCCGTCACCCGCCGCGTCCGGCCCGTCCTCACCAGCCGCTGGACGCGGTTCTCCCTCGTCGTCATCGTCGGGCTCGCCGCCGGCTACCTGGGCCTCCTCGTCGGCGGCCGCTACGTCACCCCCGTCGGCCCCGCGGACGTCCAGCTCAGCCTGCACCCGTCCCTGCACGGCGGGACGACCCTGAAGCTCCCCCCGCTCGGCTCCCTCCAGCTCGACACCCACGGCGGCCCCGTCTCCCTGGAGGCCCGCCTCACCGACCTGCGCCCCGACCAGGCCAAGAAGCTGATCGAGGACGAGACCGCGCTCGACCGCCTCACCGACCACATCGCGGGCCAGCTCCGGCACGGCATCGTCGAGCTCCTCCTGCGCGCCGTCCTCATCGGCCTGGCCACGAGCTTCGTCGCGTCCCTCCTGCTCTTCCGCTCCTGGCGGCGCGCCCTGCTCGGCCTGGGCTCCGCCGCCGCGGGCCTCGTCGCCCTCACCCTCGTCACCTGGGGGACGTTCAACCCCCAGTCCATCGCCGAGCCCCGCTACACCGGCCTGCTCGCGAACGCCCCCCAGGTCGTCGGCGACGCCCGCAGCATCGTCGAGCGCTTCTCCGCCTACCGCGCCCAGCTCGCCCGCCTCGTCGGCAACATCTCCGAGCTGTACGCCACCACCTCGACCCTCCCCACCTACGAGCCCGACCCGTCCACCATCCGCGTGCTGCACGTCTCCGACATCCACCTCAATCCCGCCGCCTGGAACGTGATCAAGTCCGTCAGCACCCAGTTCAAGGTCGACGTCATCATCGACAGCGGCGACCTGATGGACCACGGCAGCAAGCCCGAGGACAAGTTCGCGGACGAGATCTCCGACCTGAAGGTCCCCTACGTCTACGTCCGCGGCAACCACGACTCCAAGCAGACCCAGAAGGCCGTCGCCCGGCAGAAGAACGCGATCGTCCTGGACGACACGACCCGCGAGGTCGCCGGCCTGCGCCTCTACGGCCTCGGCGACCCCCGCTTCACCCCCGACAAGAGCACCCGCGACGACTACGTCGGCGCCGACCAGCTCCGCGCGGAGGGCCTGCGCCATGCCGAGCGGCTGCGCGGCGGGGGCGACCTCCCCGACCTCGTCGTCACCCACGACCCCACCGAGGGCGAGGGCTTCTCCGGCGTCGCCCCCATGATCCTCGCGGGCCACACCCACGCCCGCTCGACGAAGCTCCTCCCCACCGGCTCCCGCCTCTTCGTCCAGGGCTCCACCGGCGGCGCGGGCCTGCGCGGCCTCGAACACGAGCAGCCCACCCCCATCGAGCTGTCCGTCCTCTACTTCTCCCGCGCCAGCCACCGCCTCCAGGGCTGGGACGATCTCCGGCTCGGCGGCCTCGGCCTCACCTCGGCGCAGATCGAGCGCCACCTCGAACCCGCCCCGGACCGCGCCGTCAAGCTCCAGCCCCCGGCCACGTCCCCGCCGGCGTCCCCGACGTCCCCGTTCCCCTCGGAGTTCCCGTCCGACTGGCCGTCCCGCACCCCGTCCCCGACGACCTCCCCGTCCCGCACGCCCACCCGCACCCCCTCTCCGGGGTAACCGTTTGCACGCCGCCCCGCCACGTCCTCTAGACTTGGCGAGTCGAGTGGCGACCATCTCCGCCACCACGGGCCCCCTTCGTCTAGCGGCCTAGGACGCCGCCCTTTCAAGGCGGTAGCGCCGGTTCGAATCCGGTAGGGGGTACTTTCGGAACCGGCTCGGCCGGAACCGATCACCGCGTTCGCGGCATCGCGTTGCATGTCGACGGTCTCGGACGTGATCGTCACCTCGCACTCGACGAGGTTCTTCTCCCGGTCATGGCGCATCGTCAACCCGAAGACGTCCAGCAGACGCCGGAGAGTCGGCTCGGGGAGCAGCCGCAGGTCAACGCTTGCCGCCGAGCCAGATCCTTGATCTTGGCTTTGGCCGTCGCCACCTGCGTCTGGTGCTCGCACAGCCCACAGGTCATGTAGGACCTCAGCACGAACACCGGCCGGGGCTCGCGTTATGGGTGGGTGAGGCGGCTGAGCGGGTCCGATAGTAGTTGCGCGGCGAGCACCGATGCGGCCAGCGCGCCTCCCTTGGGGAGGTCGCGGGAGCCGAAGGCAGTCCGCAGTTTCTCCACGAGTTCGGAGAATTTCAGAGCTCGGTGCGGATCGCAGAAGGCCTCGACGCGCTTGGCCGGCACGCCCCAAGCGAGCAGGGCTGTGCGCGCGTCCCCCGCCACCGCTGCGCGGACGGCGTCGAGCGCCGGCCGATCGGCCTCCTGCTCTATTTCCGACATGTCCGCCGCGACGTTCTCACGCGCGCGGCTCTGGGTCAGGTCGAGAGCCTCGACAAGCCGCAATTTCATGGGCGGCAGCGGCGAATGGACTCCTGGAGTCCGGGCCAGCCATTCCGTGGTGAAGCGGTGCCCGTGCTCGGAGAAGTCCGTCGCTCGGTGGGTGGCCTCCACCAGGTCGTTCAGGAAGATCTCCGAGAAGTCGCGTACCTCGGGCCTGAGTTCTCCCATCAGCCGGGCAGCCCGGACCGGAGCCGAGGGGTGGGTGCGACCGCTGCGGATGAACACCGCCCGCTCGTCGCCGTAGATCGCCAGCATCCCTATCAGGGCTCCGAGAGCGGCCCCGGCCTCGGGGAACATTCCGAGCCCACCGGCCGCGCGGGTCCCTGCGACGGCGTGTTCGCCGACTCGTACCGCTGCCCTGTAACCCAGCAGATCCGCGTCGAGTTCCCGCTGCTGGCTGTCCGTGCAGGCCGACAGGTCCTCGGCTGGAGAGAACGCGCTCGCAGCGGGAGGATGCTCCAGTACGTGGTGGGCGGCCTCATGGCACAGCACGAACACCATCGCTTGCTGCGCCAGCAGCCAACCGACCTGCTGGGCTCGGCGGGGCACTCGATACCCCAGTTTCGCGGCCAGCGCGAAGACACGCTGGTTCACGTAGTAGTAGCGGAGCAGCCCGGTCAGCAGCCCCCGGTCGATGCCGAGGCTCCTGGTGCGCTGGGCTCGCCAGGCGTGCCGCAACCGGCTGAACGGCAGGGCGGAACCAGCAGGCACGAAGCCTTCCGCAGCGCATCCGCTGTAGAGAAGGCACAACGTCGTGGTCGCGTCGGAGAACTGGACCAGTCCCCATCCGCTCTCCAGCGGACGCATGCGAGCCGACACCGCTTCGCTGTTGATGGCGACGAAGGAGAGCAGGTCCAGGCGTTCAGGCCGGTTGGTCAGCTCGGCCATGGCCTCGGTGACCTGCTGTTTGAGTCCGTGGGTCAGCGCATCGACCGGATTGGCGTGGCCGCCTTCCCCCTGGCTTAGCTTCCACTCGGCCATGAGGCGTTCGAGTTCGGCGCGCCCCGCATGGTCGCCCATGTCGGTGAGTTCTCCGAGCAGTTTCTCCAGCTGGTCCTCACGGTTGATGCCGGAGAGGCGTGCGGCCGCCTCGCCCGGTGACTCCGGCTCCGGCGCGGCCTCGTCCGTGCTCATCGCGGCGCGGGGGCGTTCTGGCAGAAGGCGCCCAGGCCGATCCGCGCGATCAGGACGGCGACGATCACCGATGTGGGGCCGAAATCGTCGGTGAGAAGCTCGGCGATGGCGGCCGCGTCGATGACGCGGTCGGAACCGCTGGTCCCCAGGAACGGCTGAATCCGTTCGTGATGGCAGATCTTGCGCTGGAGATCGCGGTGCTTGTCGGTGAACCACTGCTTGCCGAAGCGACGCTGTTCCTCCTCGTCCTCGGGGGACAGCCCCACCCCTTCGCCCAGCAGTTCCGCTCCGAGCAAGGTGTAAAGCTCGTCGTCGCTCATGCCCTGATACTCGACAAGGTCCACGGCGATCCTCTCCAGCAGGCAGGGTCCTCGATATCCAGACCTACCGGAGACTCGTCCATCCTGGCATCGCGCCAGGCAGAGTGGCCAGTGTCGGTCTGCCATGCCCGCGACCAGCATGTTGGATCGCCGCGATGGGCCGGCGGTGACGTGGCGCGAGGCCACAGTGGGTCTGTCTGAGGCCTGGGGCATGCTTGCATTTACGCTCATGACGGCTCCCCTGTATGTCCCGGCGGGGACGTCCCCAGAGCGGAATCCGGGCGAAGACGGCCGTGTCGTGCGGGTGTTGGCGAGCACGCGGCAGCGGGTCGCGGCCCGGGCGATCGACCTGCTGGTCGCCTTTCTCATGGTCCTGGCAGCCGTGTCGCCCGTCTACGCGGTCGTCCTGCTGTCCGACGGCTCCTCCTCCGCGGCGACGGCCTGGGCGGCCGCCCCACTCGTGATCATCGGCATGGCCGGTCCGCCGCTGCTGCGCGTCGGGGGGATCGTGCGGTGGGGCTGCACCCTGGGCCAGCGGGTCGCCGGGATCCGGGTGGTGCGCGAGGAGGACGGGACGCGGGCCCCCGGATGGCGGCGGTCCTTCCGGCGGTACGTCCTCCCGAGGAGTTCCTCGTCCGTACCGCTGATCAGCGACCTCCGGGTGTACCGGAAGGACGACAGGCTGCGGCAGTGCCTGCACGACCGGCGCGCCGGGACGGTGGTCGTCCGCGCCCAGGCACCCCCGGCGCCCAAGGAGACCGGCGGACTGGCCGCGCTCGGACCTCCCGGCCCGTCAGGACTCTCTGACCATGTGCGCCGCTGGGAGGCGCGCGAGCGCAAGCGGCGCATCGCGCTCGGCTCCTCCCTGGGCGTCCTGGGGGCGGCCGTTCTGTCCGCACCGTTCGCCGCCGTGCTCATGACCGGGCCATCCGCCGTCGGCGGCCCGGCGTTCGAGGTCGACACCTTCTACGACGACGCCACCAGGTTCGAGAACCGCTTCGGAGGACGTTCCGAGACCTACGAGCGCACGGCCGCCGAGGTCCTGGACGATGAGGAGGGCTGCCTGGCGGGAGCGACCAGTGAGCAGGCCCGGGCCGTCCTGCGCCGGACGGGGTGCGAGGGACGGATCGAGATCGCGTTCAGGACCACGGACGGCGTCCTGGTCAGCAGCCACGTCCTCAAGTTCCACGACCGGGCTTCCGCCGCCGGCGCCCAGCGCCTTCTGCGGCACACCGACCTGCGCTTCGTTTCCGGCGGCCGCGTCGCCCCGCCGGGCGGCGCCCGCATTGGCCAGGTCGGAACCCGGGACCGCTACGTGGTCGCCACGACCGCCGTCTGTCCACGCCGGCCTGAAGCGGCGGCGAAGGCGAAGAACGCCTTCCTCCTGATCCACGTCCCCACCCTCAACGTCATCCTCTGGCTCTGAAAATCCGCGCCTCGCGTGCTGGTGGCCGGGAAGTCCTACTGGTTCTTGGCCGCCCAGGTCGATCGATCCGCCGGTCACCCGGCCCCCCGGCCGGCAGCATGCCCATGACCGCGAGACCGGTCATGGGACTTGCCGGACCCGGTCTCCTCGACGATCCCCAGGGTCTCGCCGCGGTGCAGTACCTGGTCGACGCCCGAGACGGGGCGGACGCCCCTCTCACCCGCGCCGGATCTCGGGAGCACACGGAATCGACTCTCGCGCGCTCACGCGCAGGGCTCAGGCCGGCGAGACGCGTCTGTCGGCTCGGCCGGTGTGGAGGTAGGCCGCATGCCCCTCTCCGTCGTCACCGAGGAACGCGAGCGGCGCGCGGACGCCGCGCTCGGGTTCGACCGGGAGCAGCGCATCGCCGCGCCAGGCGACCAGCTCCGTCCGGTAGGGCGCCGCGCCCAGCTCGGCGGTGATCCCGGTGGGAGTGCGCTCCAACCAGACCCGCCCCTCCTCGTCCTGGCTCACCGCGGTCTCACACGTGCTCGACCTGTAGGTGCCGACGTACCGGGACGCGTCCAGCGGGGGCGCAGCGGGATCGGGCGCCGGCGGCCCGGGCGGTTCGACACCGCCGAGCTCGCGGAGCACGCGGCCCGCGATCTCGCGGTACACCGGCTGCGGCGAGCCGCCGTTGGTGACGATCGCCACGGCCACGTCTCGCTCCGGCACCGCGCGCAGGAACGCCGACTGGCCGATGGTGTTGCCGTCGTGGCCGAAGACGGCGCCGCCCGGGAGGTCGTAGAGCTCCCACCCCAAGCCCCAGGCGGTGCCCCAGCCGATGTCGGGCAGTCCGACCTGCGGCTGCCGCATGGCCCTGACGCTCTCCTGGCTCAGCACGGCGCCGCCGTCCGGGCCGAGCCCGCCGGAAAGGTGCATGCGAGTGAAGGCCAGCAGGTCGCGGGGGCGCATCGCCAGCATCGACCCGGCCGGCGCGTTCGAGCGCGCCAGCGCCCAGACGGAGGCCGGCCGGAGCCGGGCGCCCGGCGTCTCCTCGATATGCCCCACCGCCGCGCGGTGAACGATCGCCTCGTACGGGTCGTTCGCGGCATGGGTCAGGCCCAGCGGCGTGAACAGGTGCGCCCTCATGCAGGCGTCGAACGGCTTCCCCCGTACGACCTCGACGATCCGGCCCAGTACGCAGTAGCCGGCGTTGTTGTACGAGAACATCTCGCCGGGCTCGCACAGCTGCGGCACCTGGCGCAGGACGCCCAGGTACTTCTCCAGGCAGTCGTCGCCCTTGCCCGTGTCGGTGAAGATGTCCCCTTCGAATCCCGCGACGTGGCACATCAGCTGCCGCGCGGTGATCCGCTCTGCCGCCCGCTCGTCGCCGATCCGGAACTCGGGGAGATACGTCCGCACCGGAGCGTCGAGGTCCAGCCTCCCCTCGTCGACCAGCTGCATGGCCAGCGTCGCGGTCAGCACCTTCGTGATCGAGCCGATCTGGAAGAGGGAGTCGACGGTCGCCTCGACGCCCGTGGCCGTGTTCAGCATCCCGGCAGCGGCGTCCACCGTCTCGTCGCCGGCGCAGACCGCCACCGCCGCCCCGGGCACCCCGTGCTCGGCGAGCAGGTCCGCCAACCGGTGTCGCAGCCACGCACCGATCTCGTCCAGCTTCGGCACCGGTGTCCTCCTTGCTCGATTCCGGACGAGCATACGGTCGGCGGGGCCCCGGCTCTTCGTTCGCCGCCACCACGAGCGCCACGTCGTTTCGTGGGTTCGGCCAAGGCGTCGCGGCCCCGGAACAGGGCCACCCACCCGCCTCCGGCGCTCAGGGGCCTTTGTCAATCGCGCACCGCTCGCCCGGCGGTCCGGTCGGACGCGAAAGTGCTCAATCGTCGAGGGATGAGGCGAGGCGCCGGAGCAGGGCGGCCAGTCGCTCCTGTTCCTGCGCGCTGAGCCCGGCCAGGACGCGGCGCTGGTTGTCCAGGTGGGCGGCCATGAGGTCGTCGGTCAGCGCGACGCCCTCGGCGGTGAGGGTGACGAGTCGTCCGCGCGAGTCGTTCTCGGCGACGGTCCTGCCGACCAGGCCACGGGCTTCGAGCCGGTCGACGCGCTTGGTGATCGCGCCGGTGGTGACCAGGACGGCACGGCTCAGCTCTCCCGCGGACAGGGTGTAGGGCGCACCGGACCGGCGCAGTGCCGCGAGGACGTCGAAGTCGCCGTTGCCCAGGTCCGCGGCGGCGAAGAGCGGGCGGAGCCGCTGGTCGACCGCGTCGGTGAGGCGGAAGAGCCGGCCGATGACCAGCATCGGGCTCGCGTCCAGGTCGGGGCGCTCGCGGTTCCACTGGGCGACGATCGCGTCGGTGGCGTCAGGGTCCATGGCGTTGATTATATCTTCCTTGGAAGTTATATTAGCTTCCATGGAAGATAATCTTGCGTCTCAGCAGGCCGTGCAGGTCGTGTGCTACTTCGACGCCAGCTGCCCGTTCGCCTGGATCACCTCCCGGTGGCTGCTCGAAGTCGAGCGGCTGCGGCCGATCGACCTGGACTTCCGGATCATGAGCCTGTCGGTGCTCAACGAGCACCGCGAGATCGAGCCCTGGTACCGCGAGTTCAACGACCGCGCCTGGGGCCCGGCCCGGGTGTGCACGGCCGCCGAGATCGGCCACGGCGCCGCGGTCCTGCGCGACCTGTACACCGCGCTCGGCGCGCGCATTCACACGCAAGGCAACAAGGACTTCGACACGGTCATCCCCGAGGCCCTGGACGAGTCGGGTCTGCCGGCATCGCTGGCCGAAGCCGCCCACAGCGAGGAGTTCGACACGGCTCTGCGCGCCAGGCACAAGGCCGCGCAGGACGCCATGGGCGAGGAAGGCGGCACGCCTCTCATCACCCTGGACGGAGCGACGTTCTTCGGGCCCGTCCTGAACGCCATCCCGAAGGGCGAGCAGGCCGTCCGGCTGTTCGAGGCCGTGCGGACCCTTGCCGGGACGGAGCCGTTCGCCGAGATGAAGCGGGCACGGGGTGCGCTCGACTTCAGCTGACTCGAACGCGTCCACGCGCCGCCGCCTCTACGCCGCCGCACTCGTCGGGTCCGTCGGCGACGGCATCTACGTCCCGCTGACCATGCTGTTCGTTCATGCGCTGACGGGGTTGTCCCTGACGGCGATCGGTGCCGGCCTCAGCCTCGCCGGGCTGTGCGCGCTGGCGTTCATGCCGGTCGCCGGGGCCCTCATCGACCGCATGGGGGCCAAGCGTGTGGTCATGTGCGCGCTGGTACTGCGCGCCGCCGGGTTCGC
Organism: Spirillospora sp. NPDC049024; assembly: GCF_040649235.1. NCBI lineage: Bacteria > Bacillati > Actinomycetota > Actinomycetes > Streptosporangiales > Thermomonosporaceae > Spirillospora > Spirillospora sp. NPDC049024. The sequence goes on along the minus strand of NZ_JBEZFD010000002.1, from coordinate 283,778 downwards.
CGCCTACCCCTTCGCCGACACCTACCCGTCCTTCCTGGCGGTCGCCGTGGTGGTCGCGGTGGGGATGTGGGCCTCCACGCCGAGCCAGCACGCGCTCATCGGCGAGATCGCCCAGGGCGCCGAACGCGACCGGCTGCTGGCCTGGGACCGCAGCCTCCGCAACGGCGGCATGGGGGTGGGCAGCATCGCGGCCGCCGCCCTGCTGGCCGTCGATGGAAACAGCGGTTTCACCACGGCCGCGATGGTCCTGGCCTCGCTGTTCATCCTGGCCACCGGGTTGGTGGCCAGGATCCCGGCCGTCCACGACGGTGCACGGCGACCGCCCGAGAAGCAGCAGGGGTACCGGCAGGTGCTCACCGATCGGCCCTACCTGCTCATCGCCGCCGCCAACTTCCTGATCGCCTTCGGCTACACCGCACAGGCCATGGCGCTGCCGGTCTTCCTCACCCGCGACATCGGCCTGCCCGCCGCCCTCGCAGGAGGCATATTCGCGCTCAACACCGCGCTGGTCGCCGCGCTCGGCGTACCGGTCGCACGCCTCACCATGCGAGGGAGACGCCCCCGCACCTCGGCACTCGGCGCGACCGTCTTCGCGGCGTCCTTCGCCGCCTTCGCGCTCATCCCCGGACTCTTCGGCGGCACGACCGCCCTCGTCGCCGTCCTGGCGGTCGCGGTGCTCTACACCAGCGGCGAACTCATCCACTCCGTGCCCGCACAGGGCCTGTCGGTGCAGGCCGCCCCCGACCACCTGCGCGGACGATACCTGTCGGTCTACCAACTGTCCTGGTCGCTCTGCCGCACGATCGCGCCCCTGCTCCTGGGATTCCTGCTGGAGACGGGGTCATGGCAGCTGTGGACGGTACTGGCGCTCATGGTCCTGACCGGGGCGATCATCTTGCTGTGCACCGAGCGCGCCCTGCCGCCGCACGCGGTCGGCATCCGTCCAGCGCCCGGCTCCCCGACCCCCGAGAACGCCGTGCAACAGGTCGGCGCCTAGCGGCGCTCGCGAGCACGGCACCGGTCCGCAGGTCGTGGTTCGCGGCGGCGGCGGCCCGGGGTTCCGGGACGCCGCGATGGCCACGCGCCGATGTCGGCCTCCGCGGCGTGGCGCATCAGCGGGCCGGTCGATCGTCACCGGGACCCCGGCACGACCAGGCCGCCCTCGTAGGCCGCGATCACGGCCTGCACCCGATCCCGCACGCCGAGCTTGGTGAGGATGCTGCTGACGTGGGTCTTCACGGTGTGCTCACTGAGGACCATCGTGGCGGCGATCTCGGCGTTGGACTGCCCCAGGGCGATCATTCGCAGGGTCTCCCGCTCCCGGGCGGTCAGCACGTCGAGCTCTCCGGCCGGCGGCTTCGCGGCCGGAGACCGGGAGGTGAACTCGGCGATCAGCTTGCGGGTGACCGAGGGGGCCAGCAGCGACTCGCCGGCCGCCACCACGCGCACGGCGTGCACGAGGTCGTCCCGCCGGACGTCCTTGAGCAGGAACCCGCTCGCGCCCGCCCGCAGCGCTTCGAACACGTAGTCGTCGAGGTCGAACGTGGTCAGCATGAGCACCCGGCACGCCGTCTCGGCCGAGACGATCCCGGCCGCCTCGATGCCGTCCATGCGGGGCATCCGGATGTCGAGAAGCAGCACGTCCGGCTCGTGGACGCGGGCCGCCTCGACCGCCTCGATCCCGTCCCCGGCCTCGGCGACGACCTCGATGTCGGGCTGGGCTTCGAGGATCATGCCGAACCCGGCCCGGACGAGTTCCTGGTCGTCGGCGACGACGACGCGCAGACCGCTCATGCCGCGCCCCCGAGCGGCAGCCGGACGACGACCTCGAAGCCGGGGCCGTCGGGGCGCGGTCCCGCCGAGGCGGTGCCGCGGCAGGCGGCGGCGCGCTCGCGGATGCCGATCAGGCCGTTACCGCCGTGGGGAAGCGCGTGCGGTGCCCCACGGCCGTCGTCGGTGATGCGGATCATGAGTTCGTCGTCCTGCCAGTCGAATCGGATGTCGGCACGGGTGGCTCCGGAGTGCTTGACGATGTTGGTGAGCGCCTCCTGGGTCACCCGGTAGGCCGCGACGTCCACGTCGCCGGGGAGCGGGAGCGGGGTCCCGGTGACGGTGTGGTTCACGGTCAGCCCGGGACCCGTGACCTGGCCGGTGAGGTCGGGAAGGTCGGCGAGTGTGGGCTGCGGCGCGCGCGGGCCCTCGCCCTCCTTGAGCACGCCGAGCAGCCGGCGGAGCTGCACCATCGCGTCGCGCCCCGAGGCGGCGATCGCGTCGAACGCGGCCTCGGCCCGGTCGGGGTCGCTGCGCACCACGACCGGACCGGCCTCGGCCTGGACGACCATGAGGCTGACCGCGTGGGCCAGGATGTCGTGCATGTCCCTGGCGATGCGCGCCCGCTCGCGTTCCGCGGCCCGCTCGACCTCGACCTGGCGTTCGCGCTGGAGTTGGGCGGCCCGCTCCTCCAGCGCGGCGGCGTGGCTCCGGGAGACGGCCGCGGCCCGGCCGACGGCGTAGGCGGCGACGAACAGCACGACGCCGCGCACCGCCGTGTCGGACGATCCGGTGAACGCGAGCCCGCCGGCGGTGGCGACGGCCAGCGCGATCATGCGCGGCCACCGGGAGGCGTAGGCGGCGGTGGAGTAGATCGCCACCAGGGCGCCGTACCAGACCGGCTGGGCGGCGACCCGGTCCGACAGGTCGTAGAGGGAGACGGTGACGAGGACGACCATGAGCACGGCCACCGGCGCGCGCCGCCGCCACACCAGGGGCACGGCTGCCGTGAGCACGACGGCGTACCCCCACCAGCTCCACGGTCCCGGGCTGGAGAGGAGCGGCCAGAGCTGGGCTGCAAGGACGAGCGCGGCGAGCGCCAGGTCCAGCCGGCGTGCCGGGATGGCGCGCAGCCGATCGAGAAGGGGCACGACTCGGCATTCTCCCCTCATCACGCGGCGGCCGGCACGGCGGACTCGTCCACGCGGTGCCGGCCGCCGGCCAGGCGGGACGCGCGGGAGACGCGGGCCAGCGCCAGGAAGGAGACCAGCAGGCAGGCGGCGCCCAGCGGCATGAGGTCCTTCTCCACGAACGGCACCAGGACGTCGGCGATCACCAGGACGGGCATCCACGCCTTGACGCGGCGCTGGATCGCCAGCTGGAGGACCAGTCCGATCTGGGCGACGAAGAACAGCAGCGGCCCGAAGCCGTAGACGACCTGCTGTACCCCGGGAACCGACTGGACCTGATCGAACATCACGTCCATCGCGGCGTGGTCGGCCGACCGGAACCCCACGACGAGGTCGATGGTGAACTGGGCGATCAGCGTGGTGATGCCGATGTATCCGGCGGCGACCAGTCCGGTGGCCAGGCGTCCGCGACCGGCCAGCCTCCGGATCTCATGGAACGTCATGGCGAAGAACACCAGGGCGCCGATGAAGGCGAGGTGGCCGGTGGTCCAGGCGAGCCCGGGACCACGGCTGCCGTCCAGGCCGTCCAGGATGCGGATCACGCCGTAGGTGAAGGTGAGGACGGGGGCGGCGACGAAGGCGATGCGGGGGTTCATCTCGTTTGCTCCTTTGGTGGTGATGACCTCCGCAATCCTGGTTTTCCGCGGCTGCGTGGACATCGCCGAAGCGAGCGAACTTCCACCTCCCTCGAAAGAGGGGTCCTTCAAGCCGCACGGGGTCTCAAGAGGGGCGTCGAGCCAGATCGGCCCCGCCGGCGGTGCCCTCGCCTACGCGATCCGGTCGGGTCCGGGCAAGCGGGGGGCGGGGCCGGAGAAGGCCGTGTCGGGCCGGTCGCCATCGGTTAGCGTTGAAGCCACCGGTTCGACGCCGGCGGCTCAGCGGACGCCCGGGCCACGGCTGCGGGGGCGAGGTGAGGCATGCGCACGGCACTGCGCCGGATCGGTCGGGACATCAGGCATCTGCGCAACATCGACGCCTACGTGGTCTCGGCGCTGGCCCTGGTCTTCGCGGTGCTCAGCGTCATCGGCGACCTCGTGTCCGAGCAGGCCCGCTGGGCCGCCGTGCTGGCGGGCCTGGGGCTCCTGGTCTACCGGATCACGCTGCCCGCGCCCGTCGAGTCCACGCCGGAATCGCTGTTGGGCGACCGCGGCGCACTCGACGCCCTGGACATCAACGCGCGGCTTCGGACGGCGCGTACGGTCTGGCTGTACGCGCCGTCCGCAGTCAACTTCCTGCTCCCCGAACGCTGCGAGCTGATGCGGACGGGAGCACTCGCCCGTCCGGACGGCTCCATCCGGGTCGTCGTGCTCGACCCCGACGCCGGGGCCGCGCTCGACCTGGCCGCCCGCCAGCTCGACGACTCGGTCGACTTCCTGGTGCAGCATCTGCGGCCGTCCTTGGAGGCGACGCTGGACCGGCTGCGGGCGATGGAGGGCTGGGACGTCCGCGGGAGCTTCGAGCACCGCCTGCTCGACTACAACCCCGGTTTCAGCCTCCTGATCATCGATCCCGAGTCGAAGAACTGCGTCGTGGTGGCCGAGATCCACGGGTACCACGGGGAGTCGACGGCCTCGCGCATGCACGTCCGGCTGACCCGTCCGGCCGGGGAGCGCTGGATCACGCACTGGATCAGCCAGTTCGAGCACATCTGGTCGGCGGCGCACCCCCCGCCCGCGCCTTGAGAACGGCCGCGCCCTTGTGACCGGCGGGGCGCCCCGTTCCCGCCTAGGGACCGGCAGGGGACAGGCGGCGTTCCAGATCGGCCGCGGTCTCGGCCTCGTAGGGGTAGAGCTCCTGCCCGCCGACCTGGCGGTGGAGCTCCAGCAGCCTCCTGGCCTGGCCGAACTCGCCCTGGAGCATCGTCGTACGGCCGCCGCGCAAGTAGGTCCGCGCACTGCGCGGGTCGGCGTCGATCGCGGCCTGCAGCTCCGAGGCCGCCTCCGGATGCCGGCCGAGCTGTGCCAGCGCCAGCGCGCGGGCGGAGCGCAGGTCGGGCAGCCGGTCGGGATCGGGAGACTGGGCCAGAGCGCGTTCGAGATCGGTGATGGCCCGCTGCGGCTGCTGCAGCTCCGCCATCAGCTGGCCGCGCGCCCCCAGCGCCGACACGTCGCCCGGCGACTCGGCGAGGATCCGCTCGTACACGTCGGTCGCCGCTCTGAGCTGGCCCAGCCGCCACAGGACGTTGGCCAGCCCTTCCATCGCGGCCCGGTCGGAAGGGGCGCGCCGCACCGCCGCCTCGTAGAGCTCCAGTGAACGGTCGGGGCGGCCCTTGGCCAGTAGGACGTCGCCCCACCCCGCCGTGGTGCGGACAACCGCGGGCTCGTCCCTGAGAACCTCGAACAGCTCGATGGCGCGAGCGTGGTGCAGGTCGGAGGCCGCCTCGTCGCCGAGCATGCCGGCGGCCTGGCCCAGCAGGAACTCGGCCTCGGCCTGGTTGCGCTGGTCACCCGCGTGCACGGCCGCGTCGACGGCGCGCCGCGACCACGCCATGCTGTCGCGGAACTCCCCGGCGACCATGGCGCGCTGGGCGGCGCGCAGGTACATCGAGGCGTCCTGCTCCGGCCCCCACTCGGTGCCCCGGTTGTCCTGCTGGATCGCGGCGATGAGCCGGTCGTGCTGCAGCTCGTACCAGCGCGCGCGCAGCCGGTGCTCGACCCGCAGCAGATGAAGGTCGCGCAGGGCCCGGGCGATCTCGATGCGCATGCCCCCGACCTCGCCCGCGCCCTCGTAGGCCGTCCCGCGCGTGTTGAGCTCGGTGATGAAGGTGCGTTCGATCCAGCTGCGCAGTTCCCGCTCGTCCACGTCGAACCTTCGCGCCACGTCGGCGACCGCGCCGGCGTAGAAGGCGCTGAGCGTCTGGTCGACGTCACCGTACTCGCGGACATGGCCGTCGGTGATGACCCGCACGTCCTCGGGCAGTGCGTCCCACAGCGCCGAGCAGACGATCTGCAGCTGGACGGGCTCGATGTACTCGTCCAGGAAGGGCTCCGGCTGGTCCGGGCCCACCGCGTGGACCGTCCGCATCTCGTCGACGAGCTTCTCGGCGCAGCCCGGCGCGAACGAGCGATCGGTGCTGCGCAGCGGTTCGACGACGGCGCGCAGGGCCTGCGCGGGAGCCAGGGCCTGAATCCCCATGCGGCGCCGAGGAGGCGGGGAGAGCCGGCTCTCGTACGGCAGCAGCGCGGCCAGCGCGTCCTCGCGCATCGAGACCAGCACCCGCAGCTGGGGGGTCGCGGTCAGCGCGGCGGACAGGTCGGCGATGAAGGCGTCACGGTGGCGCCACAGCTGGGGGGAGGCCGTGAACAGCTCCTCGAACTGGTCGATGGCCGCCAGGATGGCCATCGGCTCGCCGAACTCGTCCAGGAGCGGGGACCGGTCGGCGAAGAACTCCGCCAGCGTCGCGCTCCGCAGCCGCTCGGCCCCGGATCCGGGGCTCCACATCGACAGCAGCGCGAAGGTGAACGGGTTGTCGCCGTGCCCGGACGCGGACGCCGAGATCGGCGCCGGAGCCAGCCGGCCGACCGGCAGCAGGTCGACCTCGCTCGGCAGTCCGGGGATGACCCCGGCGTTCAGCAGCGAGGACTTGCCCGCCCCCGACTGGCCGAACAGCACGGTCAGCCGGTTGGCCAGCCACAGCGAGCGCAGGTCCGCGGCCTCGCGTTCGCGGCCGAAGAAGACGTCGCCCTCGGCACGGGTGAAGGCCCGCAGCCCGGGATAGGGATGGTCGCGGGGGTCTCGGTCACGGTTCGGTCCGGACGATGTGGTGGCGTTCATGGCATCCCGCCGGCACGCTGGTCGAGCTCACGAAAGAAGTCGGCCGCCGAACCCCAGTAGACGCTGATATTGAGCCCGTTGAAATAGCGGGTCAGATAGCTTTCCGCGCGCCGCCGCTGGTCATCGGTGGCGCCGACCTGGAGTGGGAGCATCTGGACGCTGACGTGGCGGCGGTGCATCGTGCGCGGCAGAGCCTTGACGATGCCCTGGAGGATGACCTGGAACGTCCAGTCGCGGAGGCTGTAGCCGACGAACAGCAGCGGCATCCGGGACAGGGACTCGGCCACCGGCGGGGGGAGGAAGCTGGGAGAGGGGCTGTCCGACATGTAGACGGACTGGTTGCGCTCCTCGCCGAGGGCGACCAGGAACTCGATGTAGTCGTCCTCGGTGAGGACCAGCGATTCGGGCGCGTTCGCGTGGCCGTGCAGATGGTAGACGATCGGGTGGACGGCGGGCGGCTCTCCCTCCGGGGGGTGGAAGTCCTCGGGGTGGAACGGAGCCGAGGGGTACCAGGGGCACAGCACCTGCCGGGGTTTCTTCCCCGCGAACTGCAGCGCCCGCACCATGAAGTCGTCGTAGTTCGTGGTGAGGTAGATGGGAATGGGGAACCGGGCGAGGGCCGCATGCGGCTCGCAGGGATTGGCGAAGTCCGGTGGGGCGGCCCCGCGAATGTCCTGATCGAGGAATTTCTCCTTGACATAGATCGGATCACCCTCACAGACCGTGACATAGCGCATCACCTGCGCCAGATCACCACGGTCGACGAACGGGTAGTCGTATTCATCGGCCCATTGCTCGCTCAACTGGGAGCCCAGTTTGAGACTTCCGTAACATGCGCCGGCGCCGAGGAAGGGAGCGCACCGTCCGGCCTTGAGCTGCGCGACGAGACGGTCCCATTCACTGTCTTCCACTGTGTGCCCCGCCCTGTACGACCTGCCAACGGATGTCCGCATGACGCTCCCTCCCGCCGACGTTCGGTCCGGCCCTCGGGCCCCTCGTTTCCGGAGGCTCGGCGGTCCTCACGCGCCGGCCCGTCAGATCATCGAGTCATGCCTGGCGACGGCTCCCGGCGGGGAGTCGGCCTCCTCCAGCACGCGCAGCAGGCACGTCCCCAGGACCGTGCCGTCCAGCCGGTCGAGGTCCGCCAGGGTCAGGGCGTCGACATCGAGCGGTTCCACCGGAACCTCGGACGCGCGTTCCTCACTCATCCGTCGCTGTTCCTTCCATGGGTCGTCCACAGGGGGTGGCGCGGGCCATCGCGTGGGTCTTCCTCATGCGGGCCTGCGTCGCCGGTCAAGCCCGCCGGGCAGGGCCGCGCCGCAGACGTTTTCGCGGTCACCGCCGCCGGGGCCGCTGCCGAGGCCGTGGGAGCGGCCGGGACCGCAATTCCGATCACGGGAGCGCGCCTCCCGGGCTTGTCGGGCTGGCTGCGGTACAGGGTCTGCCGGCCGATCACCGCGCGGGACGCCAGCATGGCGACCACCACCGGCCCGATCAGCCAAGGACTGCGGGTGGCCTCAAGGGCCAGCAGCGTCACTCCGACCGGAGCGTGGATGGTGGGCCCGAGCAGCGCCGCCGCGCCGACGACCGCGAACACCTCGGGGCCGAGGGTCGTCGCGCCGCCGGTGAAGCACACGCGCCAGAAGGCGGCCCCCGCCACCGCCCCGATGAACAGTCCCGGGCCGAACAGCCCACCGGAACCGCCGGTCCCGATCGACAGCGCGGTGGCGAGGATCTTGACCAGGGGGAGCAGCAGGACCAGCCAGAGGGACATCCTGAGCACCGCCTCCCGGCTGAGGGACTGCTGGATGATCCCGTAGCCGGGCCCCAGGACCGCCGGCGCCGCGAGCCCGATCACCCCGACGACCAGCCCTCCGGCCGTGGGCGGCACCCAGGGGGGCACTCCCCGCTCGCGCCGCACCCAGCGTTCGGTCAGATGGTGCATCCCGTAGAAGGTGCCGATGTAGAGGCGTCCCAGCAGCCCGCACAGCAGCCCCAGGGCGACGAACAGCAGCCAGTCCACGGGAGCCGTTCCGCCCGTGATCCACTGCTCGCCCAGCAGCGGGTCGAAGCCCATGAACGCGCCGTACACGCCGAAGGCCACGGCCGAGGAGACGATCGCGGGAAGCAGCACCTCCCAGGCGACGCCCCTCCGGTAGAGCAGCTCGGCGGCCAGTACGGCACCGCCGAGCGGGGCGCGGAAGATCGCTCCGATCCCGGCGCCCAGGCCGGTCATCACCACCGAGCGGGCGTGCCGTTCCGGAAGGCCGGCACGGCGCGCGACCACCGATCCCACTCCGCCGCCGATCTGCGCGATCGGGCCCTCCGTACCGCCCGATCCGCCCGACCCCAGGGTCAGCGAGGAGGTCAGCGCCTTCACCAGGGGGACCCGGGCCCGCATCCCGGACGGATCGTCGTGGGCCGCGGCGATGGCGGAGTCGGTGCCGTGCCCACCGGTTTCGGGCGCGGCCTTGAGGGCGACGAGGGCGGCGAGCGCGGCGCCTCCTCCGGTCACCAGGGGCAGCAGCCACGGACGCTCCAGTCCGGTGGCCGCCCGCGGCCCCCCGCCGCCGGCGGTGGTGGCGGGCTCGTGCCCGACCAAGGCTCCGAGGAATCCGGACGTGCTCCAGGTCAGCAGCAACTGGAAGCCGATCGCCGCGACTCCGGCCAGCACCCCGACCACCGTGGCGACGAGTAACCACCGGACGATCGCGCGCCCCCGGCCGGAACTCCCGCGGCCACCCGTGAACACTATTCTCACGACTCCTTTATGGCCACGGCGAAGGCTTCATTCCGGCCAATTCTGGCACTCCAGACATCCAGAGCGGCGGGCTTACAGCGTAACCATCCTCACGGACCTCTGGCCATCCTCACTCATCAACCCGACGTTAAATTCGGATCACGCTGCGCGGTGTCGCCTGGCCAGAAGCCTCTCCGTCCGGCAATGGAAAGGTGAGTGCCGTGGGATCACCCGAAAATGCTGCGATCGGGCGATTACGGACAGACGTTAAGGAGACATAGGTTCGCTCCCCCACTCCGGAAGCGCGCCCTGGAGATCATCCTTGACCGTATGATCAGCGATCATTTTCATGATCGGTAATATTGCGCGCTCATAATGTTCTTCCCTTTGACTAGACTCGGTATTCCGATCCAGTCGGTGTCCGATCCGGCGAGACCGTCCCCGGAGGTCACGTGTCGTCTTCAGCCCCGCCTGCCTCGTCCGGTGGACCGAAGATCTGGGGCGGGGTCCCCATGCGCAACGTTCACTTCACCGGCCGCGAGGACGTCCTCGCCCGGCTGCGCCAGGATCTGACCACCAACAAGGGCGCCCTGGTCCTGTACGCGCTCAAGGGCCTCGGCGGCATCGGCAAGACCCAGACGGCCACGGAGTACGCCCACCGGTTCATGGACGACTACGACGTCGTCTGGTGGATCCCCGGCGGCGGCAAGGACCCCCTGACGGTCCGGTCCTCCCTCATCTCGCTGGCCGCCCGGCTCGGCATCGCCGGCGCCGGCGGCGACCTCGCCGACAGCACGGCCGTCCCCGAACTGCTGGACGCGCTCCGGCGCGGCGAGCCCTACCGCCGCTGGCTGCTCGTCTACGACAACGTCGACGAGCCCGACGCCATCGCCCCCCTGCTGCCCAGCGGGCCGGGGCACGTCCTGATCACCTCCCGCGACGACCGGTGGCGGCACGGCGTCCACACCATGGACATCGACGTCTTCGAACGCGCCGAGAGCGTGGCCTTCCTGCGCCGGCGGATCGACGGGATCACCGAGGCCGACGCCGACCGCGTCGCCGAGGAGGTCGGCGACCTCCCGCTCGCGCTGGAGCAGGCGGCGGCGCTGATGACGGAGGCGGGGCTGTCCGCCGACGACTTCATCCGGCAGCTGCCCCAGCACCTCGGCGAGGACTTCCGGCCGGTCGGCTACCCGATGTCGGTCGACACCGTGTGGAGCATGTCCGTGGCGCGCCTGCAGGTGCAGAGCCCCGATGCCGTGGAGCTGCTGAGCCGGTGCGCGCACCTGGGGCCGACACCGATCCCGCTCGCCCTGTTCACCGAGGGGCGCCAGGTCCTCGACGGGCCGTTCGGGCGGATCCTCGACGATCCGGCCCGGTTCCAGCGGGCGCTGCGCAGCCTGGGCCGCTTCTCGCTGGCCCGGGTCGAGACGGTGCACCGGACGATGACGATCCACCGCCTCGTCCAGCGCACCCAGCGCAGGGCCGCCGACCCCGAGACCGCCGAGCGGCACCGCCGCGACGTCCACCTGCTGCTCAGCGCCCGGGTCCCGAGCGACCCCGACAACATCGACAACTGGCCGATCTTCTCCCGGCTGCTCGGCCATGTCGTCGGATCCGGCGCGCAGGCCAGCGACGTCCCGCTGGTGCGCCAGATGTGCGTGAACGTCGCCTACTACCTCGTCCGGCGCGGCGACTACGACGGCGCCCGCCGGTTCGTCACCGAAGCGCTCGACCACTGGACCGGCGGCCGCGGCGACGCGGACGCGCCGCCGTCGGGCGCCGACCACGACGAGATGACCCGGTGGCGGCTCGTCCTGGTGATGCAGCGCATCCTCGCCCTGACCTCGCGGCTGCTGGGCGACGTGGCCACCGCCTACGAGCTCAACCGGCGGACGCTGGAGCGGATGCGGCAGGCCCTGGGGCCCGACGACGAGCAGACCCTCCTCACCATGAACGCTCATGCCGCCGACCTGCGCTGGCGGGGGGAGTTCGCGGAGGCCATGGCGCTGGACGAGGAGTCCTACCGGCTGCACCAGTCCGTCTTCGGCCCGCTGGAGCCGCCGACCCTCATGTCGGCCAACAACATGGCCGTCGACCTGCGGCTCACCGGCGACTACGACCGCGCGCTCGCGCTCGACGAGGACACCAGCGCCAAGCGCCTGAACGTCCACGGCCGCTCCGACAACCCCTGGGTGCTCAACTCCCGCAACAACGTCAACCGCGACCTGCGCGAATGCGGCCGGTACGCGGAGTCCCTCGAGGCCCAGCGGCGGGTCTGCGCCGACTACCGCACGGTCCTCCCGCTCGACAGCCACTACGTGCTGCGGGCCGAGAAGAACCTCTCGGTGTCGATGCGCAAGGCCGGGTCCTACGAGGAGTCGCTGGCCCTCGGCGAAGAGCTGCGGGCCCGCTACCAAGAGCGTTACGGCCTCGAACACCCCGACACGATGGCGGCGTCCTGCAACCTCATCAACGAGTGGCGGCTGGCGGGCCGGATCGACGAGGCGCTGGAGCTCGGCGAGGAGACGCTCCACCTGTACCGCCGCGTGCTCGGCGAGAAGCATCCCTTCGTCTTCGGCTGCGCCATCAACGTGGCGGTCGTCCTGCGGCTGAGCGGCCGGCCCGAGGAGGCCGCCGCGATGAACGAGACCACCCGCCGCGAACTGGGCGCCCTGGTCGGTGACGACCATCCGCATCCGCTGCTCGCGACCGTCAACCTGGCAAGCGACCGGGCCGCGCTCGGCGACCCGGCCGCGGCGGTGGGGCTCGGCGAGGCCACGATGCCCCTGCTGGTCAGGCGGCGGGGCGCCGAACACCCCGACACCCTGGCCTGCGCGGCCAACCTTGGCATCGACCTGGAGGCGGCCGGGTTCCCCGAGCGCGGCGCCGAGCTGCTTCTCGACACGGTACGGCGGCTGCGGGACACGCTCGGCACCGAGCACCCACTGGCCGTGAGCGCGGCCCAGGGCGACCGCATCGACTGCGACTTCGAACCGCAGCCGCTGTGAGCGCGCGACGGTGAGGCCCCCGGGCGAGCGCGCCCGTTCTGTGGCACCTGACGCTGCCGGGTCCACGATCGCCGGGTACAAAGGGCGCAAAGGACACCAGCCGGATCCACCGGCCGGCTCACCCCCCGCCCACCCCGAGGCCTGTACCGATCCTGGATGGTCCGGATGACCAGCAACGCACGGCAGGCGGTCCTGGAATGGCCCGCCGGGCTCGACCTCGCCGCCCTGCGCCTTACCGGCTGGCGGCCCACCCCGTTCCGCGAGTTCGTCCTCAAGATCCATGGCCGCTGCGACCTGGCCTGCGACTACTGCTACATGTACGAGATGGCCGACCGGTCCTGGCGGCACCGGCCGCGAGCGATGCCGAGGGACGTCCTGGCCGCCACCGCCGGGCGTATCGCCGAGCACGCCGCGCGGCACGAGCTGTCCACGGTCATGGTGGGGCTGCACGGCGGCGAGCCGCTGCTGGCCGGGACCTCCCAGATCGAGGACGCCGTCCGCACCCTCAGGCGGATCGTGCGGGCGCGGGCGGGCGCGCATGTCGAGGTGCGCATGCAGACCAACGGCGTCGGCCTCGGGACAGAGCAACTCCGGCTCTGCGACGACCTCGGCATCCGGATCGGGGTCAGCCTGGACGGCGGCCGGACGGCTCATGACCGGCACCGGAAGCGGCGCGACGGACGGGGCAGCCACACCGCGGTACGGGCGGCGCTCGCCCGGCTGGCCTCACCCGCGTTCCGGCACCTGTTCTCCGGGCTGCTGTGCACGATCGACCTCCGGAACGATCCCGTGGAGACCTACGAGGCCCTGCTGGAGCATCGGCCGCCGGCGATCGGCCTCCTGCTCCCGCACGGCAACTGGGACGCCCCGCCGCCCGGCCTGCCGGGGGGCACCGGGCGCGGCGGGGACGGCGGGGACGGCGGGGACGGCGAGTGGCGGTACCGCGGGCCCACCCCCTACGCCGACTGGCTCACCGCGGTGTTCGACCGCTGGTACGGGGCGTCCCCGGCCGAGACGCGGGTCCGGCTCTTCGGCGAGATCATCCATCTGCTGCTGGGCGGGTCCGCGTCCGTCGAGGCCGTCGGGCTGTCCCCGGTCGGTTTCGTCGTCGTCGAGACCGACGGCTCGATCGAGCAGGGGGATTCGCTGAAGTCCGCGTACGAGGGGGCCCCCGCGACGGGGCTGCACGTCTCGCGCGACCCGTTCGACGCGGCACTGCTGCTGCCCTCGATCGCGGCCCGCCAGATCGGCGCGGCGGCGCTGGCCCCCGCATGCCGCGGTTGTCCCGTGCACCGCGTCTGCGGAGGCGGCCTCTACGCGCATCGCCACCGGGCCGGCAGCGGGTTCGCCAACCCCTCGGTCTACTGCCGGGACCTGTTCGCACTGATCTGGCACATCCGGGATCGGATCACGGCCGATCTGGCGGCCCTTCCCGGTGGCGGCCCGGGGTGAGTCCGCCGCACCGATGCCCGGTCCCCGAGGACGACCTTCGCGCGCTGGCGGGCCTGAACGGAGAGACCGGCGGGCGCGCGGCCCGTGCCGTGGCCGCGCTCGTCCTCGCCCAGCGCCGCAAGCAGCTGGTCAGGCTGCGGCTCGTCCGCGATCATGCCCGGCGCCTCGGCGGTCACGAGGACGCGCTGCGGGCGTACGCGATCCTGGCGAACCTGCACGGAAGCCATCCGGGCGCCGTCGACAGGGTCGTCCTGCACCCGGCCGTCCGGGCGTGGGCGTCCGCCACGCTCCGGGCGCTGCGCGGTGGCCGTGCGCTGCCCGGCGCGCGGCCCGACGGGTTGGCCGCGCTCGCCGCCGCGGCGATGATCCGCACGGGTACGCCGAGCGAACTCCATGTTCCCGTCTCCGCCGGCGGCGCCATGATCCCGTCGCTGGGACGGGCCGCGGCCGACCCGTCCGCCGATACGGCCCTGGTCCGGTTCACCGGCCGCGGCACCTGGCGCATCGGCGACAAGACCGTCGTTCCCGCTGCACCGCACGCCGAGGAGCCCGGCTGGCAGGGGCTGCGCAGCCTTCCGGCGAGCGCGCACAGTGCCGCGATCCGGCTGATCCTGGACGACCTCGACCCGTTCCGGATGCCCGGGACGGAGCCCGGCCCGCGTCTCACCCGTGTCCAGGTGCGGCGATGGGGCGCCACGTTCCAGGCCGCCTGGAGCCTCCTGTCCCGCCACCATCGCGGGCTCGCGGTCGAGCTGACAGCCCTGGCCAGGGCGCTCACCCCGCTGGCGGGCCGATCACCTGGGCACCAGAGCAGCGCCTCGTCCCCGGAGGCCTTCGGTGGCGTCGCCCTGTCAACGCCCGCCGACGCGCGGACGATGGCGCTGACTCTGGTCCACGAGGTGCAGCACGCCAAGCTCACGGCGCTCATGGACACCGTTCCCCTGACCCTGCCCGGCGGCGAGCACCGCTACCGGCCGCCGTGGCGGGACGATCCGCGTCCCGCCACGGCGACGCTCCACGGGACGTACGCGCATCTGGCGGTGAGCGAGTTCTGGCGCGTGCAGTTGCCCTACGAGACCGGCGAGGCGGCGCTGCGGGCCCACGCGGAGTACACCCGATGGAGCACCGCGTCCATGGAGGCGGCCGAGGCACTACTCGACGGCGGCGAACTCACCACCGAAGGCCACTTCTTCGTCACCCATATCCTGCGCGCGCTGCACCGTCGCCACGCCTCGGTGCACCGGCCGCGCGACCCGTCCTCGGTTTCGAACCGGACCGCAAGACGATGATCGGCGGGCATGCGACCAAACAGACAGAGATGTCTTTCAGTTGGTCGGATCAGCTTCTTCCGAACGTTCCGTGCCGATAGGTTCTGATCATGGGCTGGGACGATGAGGGGGTACTGGCGGGCCGGTACCGGAATCTCGGCCGGATCGGCCAGGGCGGCATGGGCGCGGTGTGGCGCGCCCATGACCTCGACCTCGACCGCGAGGTCGCCGTCAAGGAGCTCCGGGTGCCCGAACAGGCCACCGACCAGGAGCGGCGCGTCTGGTACGCCCGGATGGAACGCGAGGCACGCGCCGCCGCCCGCCTGAGGCACAACGGCATCGTCACCGTCTACGACCGGGTGATGGGCGACGACGGCCGGCCCTGGATCGTCATGGAACTGGTCCGCGGCCGTTCCCTCGAACAGCTGCTGGCCGAGCAGAAGACGCTTCCCCAGCGCCAGGTCGCCGCGATCGGGCTCGCGATGCTGGACGCCCTCTCGGCCGCCCACGCGCAGGGCGTCGTCCACCGCGACGTCAAGCCCGCCAACGTGCTCCTCGAAGGCGACCGGGTCCTCCTCACCGACTTCGGCATCGCCGCACTGGAGGGCGACGTCACCATCACACGTTCGGGCATGGTGCTGGGCACGCCCGCCTACATGTCCCCCGAACAGGTCGAGGGCAAGGCCGTCACCCCCGCTTCGGACCTGTGGTCCCTGGCCGCCACCCTGTACGCGGCGGTCGAGGGCCGCCGCCCGTTCGACGGCCCCAGCCACGGAGCCGTCTTCGTCGCGATCGCCACCGGGCAGTTGCCCCCTCCCCAGTGCGGCGGCCCGCTGGCGCAGGTCCTGAACGGTCTGCTGCGCAAGAACCCGGACGAACGGCTCTCCCCCGCCCAGGTCCGCGACCTGCTCAACGCCGTCCTGGCCCCCACCGCCGACACCGCCGAGACCGCGGCCGACACCGGACCGCCCTTCCCTCACCGGCCGCCCCGCACCGCGCTCCTACAGCCGCCCATCAGCGAGATCCCGGTTTTGCGCTACCGGACAGTCCTCGTCAGAGCCGCCCTCCTGTGCACCGCGCTCGCCTTCCTGACGTTCCTGAAAGGGCCCTGGAAAGGAGACAGCGAGGTGCCCCCCCTCCCGCTTTATTGGGGCTCATACGAATACATCATCCTGCTGGTGCCCGTGGTCGTGGCGTTCATTTTCATGTGCGGGCTGTGGTTCCTGCCGCACAGACCGCCCCTCGTCCTCGCCCTCGTATTCACGATCCTCGGCGGCGTTCATATAGAAGCCATCATGGTGGAGGGCCATGGTCTGGACGGCCCCATCCCGGTCATCGAGCCCACCGGCGAATTCGAAATCTCCTGGGTGCTGAGCACGCTCGCGTTCATGTTCGCCTTCATCGCGGCGAACCCCTCACTCGCCGCACGGGTGACGGACCCGCCCGCCCGTTATGCCCTGCTCACCATGGTCGTGCTCGTCGAAGGCATGGTGGCGCTGCTCTGGGTCGTGCCCCTCTACGAGGTGGCAGGGTCGGGTCTGGACCTGGACTCGGACGACAACGCCCCCCTCATCGCCCCTCTCATGCTGCTGGGCCTGCTCTGGCTCTGTGTCCAGCCGTTCATCTGGTCGAGCAAGGTCAGGGCCGAGTTCTCCCGCCACTAGAGGGGCTTGCCGCCGAGGGCGCGGGGGCGCCGGTTCAGGCGCCTTGCCCGGTGGGCTGTGACCGGAGGCTCAGGATGGCTTGGGCGATCTGCTCGGGCTGTTCGCTGACCATGTTGTGGCTGGCGGCCAGGTCGAGTACGCGCAGGTGCGGCCAGGCGGCGGTGAGGGCCGGCAGGTCGCGGCGGATGCCCGCGCGCTGCGCCGTCATGAGGTCGCCGACGCGGCCCGGCAGGCCGGGCAGGTTCTCGGTGGCCAGGACGAACAGGGCCGGGCAGCGGATGCCGGCCACCGCCGCGACGCTGTCCTGGAAGCGGGGGTCGTATCTGATCTGCCCGGCCAGCGCGGCGCCCGGCCGCACGTAGACGCCCTCATCGGTGGTGCGCAGCGACCGCTCGGGATACATCGCCGCGTGGGCCTCGCTCAGGGGCTGGGCCATCGCCTCGGCCTGCGCGTCGAAGACGGTCTTCACTTCCGCAAGGAGCGCGGCCAGTTCGTCCTGCTCGATGCCCGCGTAGTGCCGTGGGTCGGTCTCGGCCGAGCGCAGACCGTCGAGGTTGACGATCCCGGGCCCGTCCGGGTGGCGCAGCGCCCACTGCACGGCGACCATGCCGCCGAGTGAGTGGCCCACCAGGACGGGAGCATCCAGATCGAGATGGTCGATGACCGCTTGGACGTCGTCCAGGACCGCCTCCCACTCCCACGGCCCGTCGCCGGACAGCCCGTGACCGCGCAGGTCCATGGCGACCACCCGGTGGGCGCCGGTCAGCAGCGGCGCGACCGCGTCCCAGTGCAGGAGGGTGCCGCCGAGGCCGTGAAGCAGCAGGACCGGGGTCCCGCTGCCGCCGTGGTCGCGGACGGCCAGCGGGACGGGGCGGTCATCGATGATCGAGTCGTGCGATGGCACGGGTGTTCTCCTGGGGGCGGTTGAGCCGGTCGCGGATGGACGAGGTGGTGACGCCGCCGTCGGGATGCCGGGCGAGCTTGCCGCGCTTGACGAGGTCGTGAACGCCTTGCCGGGTGATGCCGAGCATCGCCCCGGCCGTGGAGTACGGCACGGCCTCGGCAGGGTGGACCATCGAGCGGGCCACGGCCCGCCCCACCGCGGTCCGCCACCACGAGGCCGGCGGATCGAAGGCCGCGTCGCCGGGGAAGAACACCCCGACGAGCCGGGCAGCGGTCATGGCGGCCCGCTCCCGGTCGGGGCCCAGCAGTTGGGCGGCCCACACCTCGGCCTCCACCCGTAGCCGCGCCCTGATGGGCTCGATCGGCTCGTCCGAGGCCAGAAGGATCTCCAGCGGATCGAGGATCCGCGTCTCCAGCAGCCGGACGAGCTCGGCCACCAGCTCGACATGGTCTTCCGTGGTCGTCACTTGACACAAGATAGCAAGTACTTGCTCACAGACGTCAAGTAGTCCGGCCACGGGGATCCCGGCACCGCCGGTTACAGTTCCGGTCATGCCTGGCGACTCGCACGAGAGCGCGGTAGTGGCCGACGCGCACAACGACCTGCTGATGGCGGTGGTGGCGCGCCCGCCCGCCCGTTGGGCGTCCTTCTTCAGGGAGCGGTGGCTGCCGCAGCTCCGCGCGGGCGGAGTCGATCTCCAGGTGCTCCCGGTGTTCATCGACGACCGGTTCAGGCCCGAAGGCGCGCTGCGCGAGACGCTCCGGATGATCGAGTGCGCGCACGCGATCGCCGAGGGGAACCCCGAGGACGTCCGGCTCTGCCTCGACGGCCCGCAGATCGACGCGGCGCTGGACGAGGGGAAGATCGCGCTGGTCCTGGCACTGGAGAGCATGCCCGGGCTGGACGCGAACGTCGAACTCCTCGCGACCGTGCACCGGCTCGGCGTCCGGGTCGCGTCGATGGCCCACTGGGGGCGCACCCCGCTGGCCGACGGCAGCGGCGAGGACGCCACCGCGAGCCGCCTGACCGCCGCGGGCGTCGAGGCCGTGGCCGAGATGGAGCGGCTCGGCGTCCTGCTGGACATCTCCCACCTGGGTGCGAGCGGGGTGGAGCACGTCCTCGAACTCGCGTCCCGGCCGGTGATCGCCACCCATTCCAGTGCCCGCGCCCTGCGCGACCACCACCGCAACCTGACCGACGGCCAGATCCGGGGCGTCGCGGCTACCGGCGGCGTGGTCTGCGTGAACTTCCTGCCGGGCTTCCTGGCCGCCGACCCCTCCGGCTACACCGTCGCCAAGCTGGCCGACCACATCGACCACGTCGCGTCGGTGGCGGGCATCGACCACGTCGGCCTCGGCCCGGACTTCGTCCACGAGGTGTTCACCGACCTCACCCCGCCCTGCTGCGAGGACCCCGCGGCGAACGCCGGCTTCGACGTCATGGCCACCCTTCCCGGCCTCGCCGGCCCGTCCGGCCTGCCACTGCTCACCGGCGAACTCCTCGCCCGCGGCCGTCCCGAGCCCGACATCCGCAAGATCCTCGGCGGCAACCTCCACCGCCTCCTCGCCACCCACCTCACCTGACCACCCGCCAAGACGGTGGACCGCGCGGCAAGCGGAGGCAGGCCGCCCGTGGGTCAGCCCTTGACGGTCAGGAGGGGGCGTAGCTCGACGACCGGGTCCGCGACGTCGGCGCGGGCGAGGCTGGACACGACCGGGCCGATGTCCTTGTACACCCACGGCGCCTCCTGCTTGAGGTCGCGGCGCCAGGCGGCCATCACGTCCGCGCGGCGGGTGACCGCAGGGTCGCGGTGGTCGAGGGGCGTGACCACACGGAACTCCCTGAGGAACGCGTCGAGTTCGGTGTCGTTCGCGCGGGACGCCGCGCCGCGCGGCACTCGGCGGCCGGCGCCGTGGCACGCGCTGGCCAGGGTCCGCGGGTTGCCGTGCCCACGCAGGACGTAACTGGCCGCCCCCATCGACCCCGGCACGATGACCGGCTCGCCCCACATCGCGTACGGCCCATCGGCCATGTCGGCGTATCCGCCCGCGGGTGTGGCGCCCTTGCGGTGCACCACCGACCCGTCGTCGTGCCGCCACAGCAGGTTGTGCGGGGCATCGTAGACGAGTTCGCCGGTGAGGGCGCCGCACTCGGCGGCGAGCCCCTGGCGCAGCATCAGCGAGAGGAAGAACCGGTTGCCGACCGCGAAGTTCGCGGCGTTGCCGAAGGCGTCGAGATAGCGCCGCAGCGCCGCCTCGTTCCGCTCGCCGAGCAGGATGGGGAGGATCTTGTTGTCCGGGGTCGGGACGTGCGCGGGCCACGCCTTCCTTGCCCGGTCCAGGCCGGCGGCGTTGGCCTGGTGGCCCAGCGACAGCGAGCCGCTGTGCACCATCAGCACGACCTGTCCGGGTTCGAAGCCCCAGGCGTAGGCGGCCTGCCGGTCGTGGACCGACGCGACGTACTGCAGTTCGGCGAAGTGGTTGCCGCCGCCGACGCTGCCGATGATGCTGTCGTAGCTGGTGCCGCCCGCACTGTCGATCCAGTCGCGGAACGGCTCGGCGGTCGCGGTGGGGTACCGCTCCCCGTGGACCCGGCCCGGCCGCCCGTCCTCGGGCCGGTGCTGCGACCAGATTCCGCTCGCGGGGTCGCCCGGTACTTCGAGCAGGCCGGGCAGTCCGTCGCGCAGCAGGGCCTCCCGCTGGATCCCCGACAGCGCGATCCGCCGCCCTCCTTCGAAGAACAGGTGCCGCAGCCTGCCTTCCAGCGCGTCCAGTCGGGGACGGACCTGGTCGACGGTGAGCGAGGTCGTCTCCAGCCGCATGCCGCAGTTGATGTCGTTGCCGACCGCCTGCGGGATCAGCGCCCCGCTGGTCCGCAGCACGGTGCCGATCGGGATCCCGGCACCCTTGTGCAGGTCCGGGGTGAGCGCGACGCGCTCGATGGCCGCTTCCTCGTCCCCGGTCGCGTCGGCGAGCCGCGCCAGGGTGTCGGCGGTCTGGAGCACGGTGAGGATCTCGTCGACCGCGCTGGGCTCGATCGGCACGTCGGCGCCGGCGCAGATGTCGACGGGGATGTCCCACCGGTTGGGGAGGTTGAGCCAGTAGTCGTCGGTACGGACGAGGCGGGGATCCTGCTGGGACGCAGTCATGGGCTTTCCTTGTGGCTGCCGGATTTCGGGCATGGGTCAGAGACGTGGCCGTCCAGAGCGGACGCACGGGACATCGCCCGGTGGGCGACGGACTCCCCGAGGTTCAGCAGCCGCGAGGTGCGACGAACACTAACCAGCCCCCCGCCACCCGGCCAACCGAATATTTCCGACGACCGCGATCACTTGGCGGGCGGGTTGGGGGTGGAGTGTCGCCAGTACTGCTGTTTGCCGTTGTCTCGGACGACGATGCCGATCCGGGCCAGTTCGCGGCGCAGTTCCTTGACGACCTCGGCGGAACCCGAGCCTTCCATGGCCTCCGCGCGCACCTTGAGCAGCGAGTTCGCGTGCTCGGACAGATCGGGGGTCTTCGGGACCCAGAGGCGGAAGTCGTCCAGGTAGGGATCGCCGTCGGTCCAGGCGTAGCCGTGTCCGGTGAAGGCCGCGGCGAGCTTCCGGGCGCTGAGGTCGCACTTCTCCCTGGCGATCTCCTCGCCGCCGCGGCCGAGCAGGACGAGATGGCCGCGGTCCCGGAAGACCGGGCCGACCCGGTCGCGGGTGATCTCCTGGACGTGGCCCGGCCGCCTGAGGACCACCCGATCGTCGGACACGGCGACCGAGACCTGCTCCAGGGAGTCGGAGAAGATCAGGCCGAGCCCGACGACGGCGCCGAGGGCGACCAGGCCGGCGGTGAGCCACGGCTCGGGGATCGAGACCAGCAGCCGGGCCGGTCCGCGCATCGGCGCCCACTCCAGGGTCGTCAGCCAGTTCGCGAGCACCTTGACCAGCCAGCCGAGCCCGGCCATGAGCGCCGCCGCCGCGATGTACAGGGTCGTCCAAGCCCAGACGGGCCGGGCCAGCGTCGTCGGAGCTTCCGGGTGTTCCCACCGATTGGCGACGTTCATGATTCTGGACGCTAATGACGCGCCTCAACGGCCCGCAGCCCACCAAAGTCGTCCGCCGGCCACCGAAGGTCGATCATCGCGGGAACCAAGTGCGCAGGTTCGCCGGACGGCACCTCCGTCTCGCGAGGAACCGCTGGGCGGCGGGGCGGCAATTCCCGCCGGGCGGGGGGTGTTCGGGTAGCCGTATGGGGGTTTCTCCCCTCCCCGTTCCCGGCGGCCCGGAGCAGGCTGGTCATCGATGCGATCTCACAGCGACTTCCGCGCCGGGAAGAGTGAATCCTCGCCGGCGCCGACCGTCCCGCCCGTGCGCGCACGCACCCGATCACGCCGCGCGCTCACCGGCCGCGACCTGTGGCGGATGCGGGGCCGGGCCGGCGCCCGGATCGCGATCTTCGACGGCCGCGGAAGCCGTCGCCCGGCGGGCAGGCCGTCACCGCGCGGTGGTCGGGCGTGCCCGTCGCGGCGGTGGCCGGCTGCGCATTCCCGACTCGTCCTTGGAGAGGTTCGATGACCCACGGCACGGAGGACTTCCCTCTCTGGGGCGGTGTGGCCACCGTGATGGTGGACGACCCAGGCCGTCTCGGCGCGGCCCGCCAGGCCGTCGGCCACGTGATCGACGACATCGACGCCGCGTGCGGCGCCTTCCACGGCGATTCGGATCTGGCCCGGGTCAACGCCGCCGCGGGCCGTCCGGTGCGGATCGGCTCCACCTTCCTGGCGGTGCTGTGGACGGCCCTGCACGCCTGCGACCTGACCGGCGGGCTCGTCGACCCCCTCGTCGGTGCCGGCGGCGCCGGCGGCGCCGGAAGCGGGGCGGTAGTGATCGACGACCCGCCCGGAACGGTGACGATCCCCGCCGGGACGACCCTCGACCTGGGGAGCATGGCGGTGGCGTTCGCCGCCGACCGGGCGGCCGAGTCCGCCGCCGGGCAGGCCGGGTGCGGCGTCTGCGTCTGCTTCCCCGGCAGCGTCGCCACCGCCGGACGGATGCCGGACGCGGGCTGGCCGGTCCAGGTGGCGGGCGGTCGCGGCCGGGGGCACCGCGGCGAGCCGTGGCCCGAGCAGGAGATCGTGCTGCGTGCGCCCGGGCTGGCCACCCACTCCCCGCCCGCGCCGGGCCACGGGGCCGGGCGGCCGCAGGTCGCCCGCGCCGCCGGCGTGCGGCCGATCGTGCGCGAGCAGCGCCCCTGGCATACGGTCTCGGTCATCGGACTTGCCTGCGTCGCCGCCAAGACCGCCGGCATCGCCGCGCTGGCGTCCGGAAGCGCGGCCGCCACCTGGCTGGGGTCCCGGGAGTTGCGGGCCCGGCTGGTGGACGCCGACGGCCGGGTGACCACCGTGGGCGACTGGCCCGCCGGTCCCGGCCACCCGCCGGCGGCGCCGGCGCGCACCCCGGCGCTCAAATGCTGATCGCGTAGGCGACCGCGCCGTCCAGGCTCAGCTTCGCGCCCGAGGCGTGGGCCGCGGTGAACGCCCGTTCCCCCAGTTCCCGGCGGGCCCGGGCCTCGCAGTCCCGGTGGGAACGCGTGAAGGTCTGCAACCCGAGGGGCGGGATGTCGAAGGCCCGCCAGAGACGGCCCGCCGCGCCCAGCAGCCGGGCGGCCCTGTCGTGGTCACCCTGCGCGCAGGCGGCCCAGGCCAGCACCTCCAGGCACTGGCTGAGCCCCCACGAGTCGCCGATCTCGATCAGCATGGTGGCCGCCCGGCACATCCTGGCCCAGGCCAGGGCGGGGTCCTCCTGCCACCATGCCGCATACCCCAGGGTGATCAGGGCGTACGCCTTGAAGATCTGCGCATGGTGGTCCTCGGCCAGGGCGAGGAACTCCTCCCCCAGCGCCGCCCCCTCCTCCGGACTGTGGGCGGCCACGCCGAACGAGGCGGCGAAGTGCAGGTTCACGGCCACGGCGTCCAGGTCGCCCCTCGCACGATGGCGGGCACGCGCGTCCCGCAGCAGCGCGAACCCGTCGCCCGTGTCACCGAGGGCCAGCGCCGCGATCCCGCGGGCCTGGAGGCAGAACGCGCCCGCCGCCTCGTCCCCGCACCCCTTGGCGGTGACGGCGCATTCGTCCGCCCGACGTTCGGCCGCTTCGAGATCATGCTGGTAGGCCGCGAACAGGACGTCGACCCACAGCGCCATGAGGCGGTCGTCGTCGGTCGGGCCGACCAGCCCGAGGGAGCGTTCCAGCCAATGGCGACCCTCGGAGAGGGCGCCCGCGAGCAGCCACGCCGACCACAGGGAGACCGCGATCCGCAGGCCGGACGGGTCGCCGGGCGGCCGCATGCACAGATCCAGCGCCAGCCGGAGGTTGGGGATCTCCGTCAGCACCGCCCGGTAGCGGTCGAACTGGTCGGGGACCAGCTGATCGATCCGGTTCCGCTCGGCCAGCCGCCGGTAGTGGTCGAGGTACCGGCGGAACAGCGCCGGTTCGTCGTCGTGCGCCAGCAGCTCGCGCCCGTAGGCGCGGATGCTCTCCAGCATGCGGTAGCGGCTGCGGCCCGCGCCGCGGACGCTGATCAGGATGGACTTGTCGACCAGCCCGGAGACCAGGTCGAGGACGTCCTCGGGCTCGATCCCGTCGCCCGAGCAGACCGCTTCGGCGGTCTCCAGGTCCATCTCCCCGGGGAACACCGCCAGCCTCGTCCACAGCCGCCGCTCGCCGGGCGTGCACAGCCCGAAGCTCCAGTCCATCGTCATGTACAGGGCCCGGTGCCGCGGCGGGGCCGCGTTGTCGGGACGGGCGAGCAGGTCGAAGCGCCGGTCGAGCTCGTCCGCCAGTTCCTCCAGCGGCGTCGTGCGCAGCCGCGCGGCGGCGAGTTCGATGGCGAGCGGGAGCCCGTCCAGGCGCCGGCAGAGCCGGGCCAGCGCGGGCGCGGTCGCCTCGTCCACCGTGAACCCCGGCCGCGCCTGGGCCGCCCGCTCGGCGAACAGCCGCACCGCGTCGCTGTGCGCGATGTCCGGCACGGCGGCGCCGGGGGCCGGGACCGCCAGCGGCGGCACCACCAGCACCTGCTCGCCCCCCACCCCGAGCGCCTGCCTGCTGGTGGCGAGCACGCGCAGCCGCGGCGCACCGCTCAGCAGCCGTGCCGCCAGTTCGGCGCACTCCGGCAGCAGGTGCTCGCAGTTGTCGAGGACGAGCAGAAGGCGCTTGTCGGCCAGGTGGTCCACCAGGGCGGGCAGTGACCGCCCGCAGGTGTCGCGCAGTCCCAGCGCGGCCGCCACCGACGTCTCCAGCAGGCGGACATCCCGCACCGCGGCCAGATCCACGATCTGGATCCCGGCCGGAAACCACGTCCGCAGCGTCGACGCCGCCTGGCGCGCCAGCCGGGTCTTGCCGACGCCGCCGGCGCCGGTGAGGGTCAGCAGCCGCGTCCCGGGCAGCAGGCGCCGCACCTCCGCGACCTCGTGGACGCGTCCGACGAAGGCGGTGCGGTCCGCGTCCCGGTCCGGCACGGTCTCGCGTTCGGCCATGGCTCGCCGTCACCCCCCGGGCCCCGTGCCGGTCTCCCGCCCTCGATCGTGGACCCAGCCGGCGATCTGGACCCGGGAGTTGAAGCCGAGCTTGTTCATGATGTGCTCGATGTGGCCCTCCACGGTGCGCTGGGAGATCACCAGGGTGGCGGCGATCTTCTTGTTGCTCTCCCCCTCCGCCACCAGCCGCGCGATCTGCGTTTCCCGGGGGGTCAGCGGCGACGGTTCCTCGACGTCCTCGTCCCCCGCGTCCGCGGGCGCCGCCTCGTTCAGCGCGTAGGCGAGCCCGTCCTCGCCGGGAAGGCCCGCGCCGCGCTCGAACTCCGCGCGGAACGCCCGCTCGCCGAGCGCCCGGCGGGTGTCGTCCACGCACGCGTCGTGGTACCGGACGAGGTGCCCGTACCCGGACAGGACCGCACCGACCGCCTTCCACACGGAGTGGGCGATTCCCAGGAGCCGGGCCGCCCGCGCGTACTGCTCCTCGGTGGCGGCGACCCAGGCCAGCACCTCCAGATTGACCCCGAGGCCGAGCGGATCGTCGAGCGAACGGTTGAACCGCAGGCTCTCCTGCTCCATCGCCGTGGCGCGGGCGGCGTCGCCCTGCCGCCACACCTCCACGCCCAGGGCCATCAATGCGTACGCCCTGTGCCAGCCCTCCCCGTGCGCCTCGCACACCGCGATCCCCTGCTCGCCGATGGACACGGCGAGGGCCGAGTCGCCCAGGAAGGAGTGCGCGAGCGACAGCCGGATCAGCGCCAGCGCCTGGCCCACCGGGTCTCCGGCGGCGACGTGGCGTTCCACCGCCTCCTCGTAGAGACCGATCGCGGCGTCGGCGTCCTGCCGGAACATGGCGATCATCCCGGAGTACAGGGCCACGTACCCCAGGACCTCGCCGCACCCCAGCCGCTCCCCGACGGCCCGGCTCTCCGCCAGCATCGCGGCGGCGCCGTCCAGGTCGCCCTGGATGATCGCCAGCCAGCCGTTGGACCACAGCGCCCTGGCGCGGACCTCGTCCGCTCCGGTGTCCAGGGCCAGCGCCCGGTCCATCCAGCGGCGCCCCTCGGCCAGGTAGAAACTGGTGATCCAGTGGTAGAGCAGGTCGGCGCCCATCCTCAGGGCGGCCCCGACCTCGCCCGGGGCGGACAGGCAGTAGTCCAGCGCGGTGCGCAGGTTGGCGTGCTCGACCTGGAGCCTGTCGAGCCAGGCGATCTGGTCGGGGCCGAACAGCCGGACGCGCGCCTCGGCCGCCAGCCTCCCGTAGTAGTCGCGGTGGCGGCGCCGGTACCGCGCCGTCTGCCCGGCTTCGGCGAGCCGCTCCCGGCCGTACTGCCGGATGCTCTCCAGCAGCCGGTACCGGACGACGCCGCCATGGTCCTCACGGCTCAGGATCGACTTCTCCACCAGGGCCGCGATCAGGTCGACGACGTCCGCGCGGAGGATCCCGTCGCCGGAGCACACGTCCTCGGCCGCCTCCAGGTCGCAGCCGCCGGTGAAGACCGACATCCTGCTCCACAGCACGCGTTCCGGCTCCGTGCACAGCAGGTGGCTCCAGTCGATCAGCGCGCGCAGCGTCTGGTGCCGCGGCAGCACCGCCCGCGATCCCCCGGTGAGCAGCCGGAAGCGGTCGTCGAGCCGGTCCAGCAGCTGGTCCACCGACAGCACCCGGAGCCGCACCGCCGCCAGCTCGATGGCGAGCGGGAGCCCGTCCAGCCGCCGGCAGACCCGTTCCACCGCCGCCCGGTTGGCGTCGGTGACGGCGAAGTCGGGGACCACCGACCGGGCGCGGTCGGCGAACAGGTGCACCGCCTCCGACATCGGCGGCGGCCGGGCCGTCTCGCGCGGGTCGATGCTGTTCAGCGACAGGGGCGGCACCGAGAGCGTCTGCTCGCCGGCGATCCCCAGGACATGCCGGCTCGTGGCGAGGATCCGCAGATGCGAGGCCGAGCGCAGCAACCTCTCGGCCAGCACCGCGCACTCGTCGTGGAGGTGCTCGCAGTTGTCCAGGACGACCAGCATGTGCTTGTCGCGCAGGTGCTCGACCAGCACGTCCGCCGAGGGGCGATGGGAGTGGTCCCGGATCTCCAACGCCTCCATGACCGTCGCGGCCAGCAGCTCCGGCTTCTCCACCTCGGCGAGTTCGACCACCCACACGCCGTCCGGGAACGCCCGCCGCACGACCGTCGCCAGCCGCGTGGCCAGCCGCGTCTTGCCGACCCCTCCGACGCCCGTCAGGGTCACCATCCGCGAATCCGACAGCATGCGCCTGAGCTCGGCCAGTTCGTTCCGCCGCCCCACGAAGCTCGTCGTGTCCGCGGGCAGCCGCGACAGCCGATGCTCGCTCGCCGCGCTCGATACCGCTGAACCCATCACCGCCCCGCACAGTGCGTCCGCACCGTGTCACACCCGATCGGCTCCCACCCTAATCATCCGATTCGCCGACATTCGGCAATGAATAGGTCAAAACACAGCGACCTCCTGGGACACCAGAACAAACAGCTCAAACAGGCATCATCCGTTCCCCGCCCTCCGGCGGCGAAGGCAAGGGCCGGGACGAGCGGGTGCGTACGGCCCCGCCTCCGTCGACACCGCGCGGTAGAACCGCCGAGAAGCCGCGTTCAGGCTGGTTTCCGTGAATGTCGTAGATCTGCCGACGGCGCCGGAGCCGGTCGGTAAGGTCCGATGATCATGAAGCTGCGAGGGCGCACGGTCGTGCTGTACGGGGAGTTCTGGGAGATCGAGAGGGAGGCCGCGATACGGCGGCTCCGGGCGCTCGGCGCCCGCGTGGCGCAGGACGCGAGCGAGGAGACCGACCTCATCTTCCTCGGTCCCGGTGAATCAGGGCCCATCCCCCGCACCGACGCGATGCTCCGCACGCCGTACTTCGACGAGGACGCCCTGATCGGCATGCTGGAGCGGGAGGAAGGCGGGGCCGCGCCGGTCGAGGCCCCGCCCCGGCCGTTCGTGTCGGCCGCCGAGCTGGCGGAGGCGCAGGGGTCCAACGATCTGTACGCGCTCCTGGACGGGGCCGACTGGTCGGCGTTCGCACCAGCGCGCGACGTCCCGCCGCTGCGTGCCCGGCTGGCCGAACTGGAACGCGCCGAGGGCGTGACCGACGCCCACCGGCTGGCCACCCGGCGGTTGATCGACGCCGGCGCGGCGCGGCTCCGGCACCCGTACGGCCACGACACGGAGATCGTCGCCCATGCGATGAGCCCGGACGGCCGCTACCTGGCCACCGGCAGCTGGGTCGGCGACGACTACGACGCGGGCGGCGTCCTGCAGATCTGGGAGGTCGCGGCCGGACGGTGCGTCAACACCGTGCGCCGCATCGACGGCGGCATCGGGTGGCCCGGCTACGCGCGCACGATCCAGTGGTCCGCCGACTCCTCCCGCGTCGCCCTGGCCCACTCCACGAACATGGTGGGCGTCTGGTCGTTCGACGGCGAGCGGCTCGCCACGATCAGCGTGTCGGACGGCAACTCGCGCCCCTCGCAGTTCGCCCTCTCCCCCGACGGGCGCAGCGTCTACTACCACTGCGGCACCAACGGCGACGGCGGACTCCAGGGGTGCGTCGTCCCGCTGGAGCACGGCCACCTGAGCTGGCTGCCCAACCATGTGGAGACCGACCACCCGTACCTGATGGCGCGCCGGCTGCCCGAGTCCGTGCGGGCCCGCTTCGCCGAGCTCGAAAGGTACGAGGACGACTGGAAGGTCGGGCAGTGGATCGAGGACCCGGAGTGGTCGCCCGACGGCACCCGGCTGTTCGGGGGCAACGCCATCGGCGTGGACGCCGCGACGCGCGAGGTCGTCTGGTACGCGCACGGCAAGTTCGCCCGGCTCAGCCCGGACGGCCGTACCGTCGCCGCCGTCACCCGCCGCGGCCTGTTCCTGCGCGACGCGGCCACCGGGCGGATCCGCTGCGGCCCCTTCGCGCTCGGCGGGCCCGTCTCGCTGCACTGGGCGCCCGGCCGCGCCGCCGACCGGCTGGCCGTCCTGACGCCGCCCACGGGCACCGCCGAGACGGGCGGCGTCCACATCCTCGACGGCGAGCGCCTGGTCTTCAGCGCCAGGGTCCCGCATGCGGGGTGGGGGGACCGCGAGGGCGACCGCAACGCCTGGGCCTGGGCCCCCGGCGGTGAACGGGCCGCCTTCCTGACCATCGAGGGAACCGCCGAGGTCTGGTCGTTCGCCGACCCCGCGGACCCCCGGCCGATCCGGAGCGTGCCCGCCGGGGGCGCCGACGCCGTGTACTGGGGCGCGGACGACACGCTCGTGCTGATCGACGACGTG
The DNA here is from genome assembly GCF_040649235.1 of Spirillospora sp. NPDC049024. Taxonomy (NCBI): domain Bacteria; kingdom Bacillati; phylum Actinomycetota; class Actinomycetes; order Streptosporangiales; family Thermomonosporaceae; genus Spirillospora; species Spirillospora sp. NPDC049024. The sequence goes on along the minus strand of NZ_JBEZFD010000002.1, from coordinate 254,196 downwards.
GTCATGCAGTTCGTCAAGGTCGAGACGGGCGAGGTCGTCGGCGACTTCTACTCGCTGTACGTCCCGCCGGGCCCGCGTCCGGTGGAGGACGACCTCGCCGAGGAGTTCGAGGGGCGGATCTTCGCCCTCGGCGAGGACGACTGGGCGATGACCCTCCAGCCGGACGCCGTCATAGCTCCGGAGGGCCGCGAAGAGGAACTCGACGCCCTCCTCGCCTGGGGGATCGGGCGGCGCCATGCCTGGCCGGTGCGCTGGGGCGAGCTCCGCGTCCTGCCCGACGCCCTCGCCGCCGCCGACGTCCTGGACTCCGAGGACGGCGAGATCCTGCGCGAGTACCGGGAGGAACTGGAGGAGGCGGACGGCGGCGCGCCCGCCGAGTGGCCGCCGCCGAACACCGCGACCGTGGACGACCTGTTCGAGGCGGCACGTGATTCGCTCGCCGGGCTCGACCGCTACAGCTGGGGCTCCCACATCGCCGACCACCTGCGGGCCGCCGCGCGGCTCCGGGCCCGGCACGGCGAACCCGACGCCGCGATGGCTCTGGTCGGCGACATCCCCGAACCTGCGGACCGGCTCGCCGCGGCGTCCGACGTCGCCGTGGTCCTCGCCCGGGCCGGGGACGTCCCCTCCGCCCGCAACGCCTTCTCCCTCGCCCGGTCGCTGATGCCCTCGGTGGACCAGAAGATGTTCGACGCCGACAGGTCCGCCTCGTTCGGCGCGGCCTGCCAGGCGATGGGGGACACGGGCGCCGCCGAGCAGTGGTTCCGGCACGCCCGCGCGGCCATCACCATCGAGCCCAACCCGTGGCAGGACCACATCGCCGTCATGCACTCGATGCTGGAGTGCGGGCGCGACGACCTCGTCCGGGCCCTCCTGGACGACCTCTCCGGGCATCCGCACGGGAGCTTCTTCTGGGACGCGGAGTGGCTCGTCCACCTGCTGCGCGCCGGTCGCTTCGACCTGGCCCGCGAGTTCCAGGGCCTGCCCGGCTGGGACGTCCCGTACGAGGTCCTGACGGTCCTCGCGGAGCTGGGATTCGCCGATCTCCTGGAGACCTGGGGAGACCATAACTGGGCGGTCGGCGACGAACTCATCGAGCTGGCCCGCCGGGGCACGCCGCCGGTACGGCCGCCGGCGCCGACCGACCGGGACGTCAGGGAACTGGCCGAGCGCTACGCCCGCATCCAGGGGGTTCCGCACTCGCAGCGCCGGCGCCCGATCGAGGAGCTGATCAAGGCCGCCGCGGAGCGGGGGCACATCTCAGCCGTCCTCGACCTCCTGGAACGGCTGCCGGAGCGCGGTGACTTCAACGACCGCCCCTCGGCGGCGTTCGGTGCGATCTGGCTCCTCTTCACCGGCTTCGACCGGCCCCCGTTCTAGCCGCGGGCGTCGTCCGGCGCCCCTGCCCGCACCCGCTGGTGCGCAGGGGCGCGGAGCGGCGGTGTCAGCTCCCGGTGACGCGGATCGGAGCCCAGCGGAACGCGATCACCTTGACGGTCCCCCGGCCCTTCGGCGGGACGTAGGTGAGCAGCTCGATGCGCTCGACCGTGGTGACGGCCCGCTTCATGCTGGAGCGGCCGGTGAACGGGCGGAGCAGGTCGCCCCAGTCCCGGTGCTTCCAGGTGATCCCGGCGCCCTTGCCCGCATGGCGGAACGACTCGGTCAGCTCGATCGCCGACCAGACGAGCGCGCCGCCGGACGTGGTGCGCACGGCGTACACCGGCGTCTTGGCCCCCGAGTAGGCCGCCGTGCCCGCCCAGCGCTGGGCGCGGAAGGTCTTGCGGTCCTGGAGCAGGCTGGCGCGCTTCTGCTTCGCCCAGGCCGGCACCGTGAACGAGCGGAGGTACCCGCTCTGCGAGCCCCGGTTGACGGCGTCCGCCAGCGCGGGCGCCACCTGGTTCGGCGCGAGGACGAGCGAGGCGTCGGCCTCCGGGACGACGTCCGGGTAGTCGGCGACGTCCACGCCCGGCGCGATCGGGCCCTTCACCGGCTTGGCGGCGAGCGGCGCGTAGGCGGCGCGCCAGGGGCCGCCCTCCCGGTCCTGGACGAACACGATGTGGTCCCGCACCGGCGGGTTCGCGCCGCGGTCGGTCATGACCGCGAAGAACCACTTGGGGTGGCCGGTGAACTTGGGGCTCGCCCCGAGGACCTGCCCGTACCTGGCCGGCTTGAACCGCAGCTTGTTCGCCTTGAAGATCCGGTACTTCGCGGCCTCCAGTTGCAGGGACGAACCGGTGTAGACGGTGGCGGCGCCCTTGGCGTTCAGCAGCTTGTGGACGGCGTTGGACTGCGCGACATAGCGCGCCAGGACCGGTCGCACCTGCTGCTCCGTCAGCGCCGGGGCCGGCGGGGGCGGCGGGGCGCTCTTGCCGGTGGCGCCGGCCTCCTCCTTGGCCTTCCCGACGATCCCGCAGCCGCCGGCCGCCAGCGAGACGGCCAGGGCGAGCGCCACGGCGGGACGAGCATGCGGCAACAAGATGATCTCCAATCGGGCCGGGCCCTCCGGCCCGCTCACCTGGCTCAGCGCCAGAAAGATCAGCGCTGTCACATCTGTCGCAAATGTCGCGATCAGTCCGCAGGAGCTCCCCCCGGTCACGGGAACTCGGCCCCCAGGACAGGTTGGCGACATCGTGTTGGTATCTTGACGACATGATGTCGATAAAAGCGCGGGTGGGCTGATGTTCCTCGCACTTCGTGAGCTGCGGTTCGCCAAGGTCCGGTTCGGGCTGATGGGCGCCGTCGTCGGGCTGATCGCGGTTCTCATGGTGATGCTGTCCGGGTTGTCGGTGGGGCTGGTCCGGGACGGGGTGTCCGGGCTGCAGAACCTGCCCGTCACCTCCTTCGCGTTCGAACGCGGCGTCCAGCACGACTCCGCCTTCTCCCGGAGCGTGGTGGACATGTCCGCCGTGGACGCCTGGCGGAGCCGGCCGGGCGTCGCGGAGGCCGCCCCCTACGGGAACACGCTCGTCAACACCAAGAGCGACCGCGGCGTGGACATCGACCTCGCGCTGTTCGGCGTGGCGCCGGACTCGTTCCTCTCCCCCGAGGTGAGCGAGGGCGCGCGCCTGAGCGGCGCGGACGGCATCGTCGTCAGCGACACGGCCCTGGACGCCGGCCTGCGCATCGGCGACACGGTCACGGTCGCCCGCCTCGGGACGAAGCTGCGCGTCGTCGGCGCCACCCCGCGGCAGAACACCTTCGGACACGTCGACGTGGCCTACGTGCCCCTGCGCACCTGGCAGCTGATCAAAGCCGGTGCGGCCCCGGGCGACCCGGTGCCCGCGCACGCCACGCAGGAGATCACCGCCGTGGCGGTGCGCGCGGAGTCCGGGGCCTCGGTCGACCTGGCCGCGGGCGACGCCGCCGCCAGGACCGAGAGCCTCACTCTGGAGGAGTCCTACGGCGCCTCGCCCGGCTACACGGCCGAGACGTCCACGCTCCAGCTCATCCAGGTGTTCCTGTACGCCATCTCCGCACTCGTCGTCGGGGCGTTCTTCGCCGTCTGGGCCATCCAGCGCAAGCACGAGGTCGCCGTGCTGCGCGCCATGGGCGCGTCGAGAGGCTGGCTGCTCCGCGACGCGCTCACCCAGGCGTTCCTCCTCCTCATCGCCTCCGTCGCTATCGGCGCCGGGATCGGCGTCGGGCTCGGCTCGCTCATCACCGGCGGCGGGATGCCGTTCGCCCTCAGCGCCCCGAGCGTCACGGCCGCCGCCGCGGGCCTCGTCCTGCTCGGGCTCGTCGGCGCCGGGGCCGCCGTCGCCCGGATCGCGTCCATCGACCCGGCCACCGCCCTTGGAGGAAACCGATGACCGGCCAGACCACGCCGACCGCCGGGCCGCAGAAGGCCGGCGCGACCGACCGCCCCGGGCTCGTCATGGAGGGCGTCGGCCTGCGGCACGGCGACGGCGCCGAGACCGTCCAGGCCCTCGACGACGTCGACCTGGTGGTGCGCCCCGGAGAGCTGGCCGCGATCGTCGGCCCGTCCGGCGCCGGCAAGTCGAGCCTGCTCGCGGTCGCGGGCGGACTCGCCCGCCCGGACCAGGGCACGGTCACGCTGGCCGGGGTCGACCTCACGGCCGCCGGCGGACGGGCCAGGGCGAAGCTGCGGCGCGAGCACGTCGGGTTCGTCTTCCAGTCGGGCAACCTGATCCCCGCGCTCTCCGCCGTCGACCAGCTCCGGCTGCCGATGCGCTTCCGGCCGCGCCGCGCGCGCTCCGGCCGCGACCCCCTCGCGCTGCTGGAGGACGTGGGCATGGCCGACAAGGCCGACCGGCGTCCCCACAAGCTGTCCGGCGGGGAGCGGCAGCGGGTCGGGATCGCCCGCGCCCTGGTGACCGAGCCGAGCGTGCTGCTCGTGGACGAGCCCACCGCCGCGCTGGACCGGGCGCGCAGCCACGAGATCGTCCGGCTGCTCGCCCGCGAGGCGGGGCAGTACGGCGTGGCGGCCATCATGGTGACCCACGACCACGACGTCCTCGAACACTGTGACACGGTGTACGAGATGATCGACGGGCGCCTGACCGCACTCGCCTGACGCCCCGGCCGGGCCGCCCGGCGGGCGCGACGACGGGACAGGGGAAAGGGGGCCGCGTGCCGAAGATCCAGGCGCCGACCGTGGCGGAGCACCGCGCCGCGCAGCGCGCCGCCCTGCTCGACGCCGCCCGCGGCCTGCTGTCCGAGGAGGCCGAGCGGGCCCCCAGCCTGGCGGACGTCGCCCGCCGGGCCGGGCTCGCCCGCTCCAGCGTGTACGCCTACTTCAAGTCCCGCGACGATCTGCTCGACGCCCTCATCGTCGACACCTTCCCGCGCTGGTCCGCCTACGTCGAGGCGCAGATGGCCAAGGCCGGGACGCCCGGCGACCGGATCCTGGCCTACGTCTACGCCAACCTCCGCCTCGTCGCCCGGGGAGACCACGCGCTGGCCCGCGCCCTCGCGGCCACCGGCCGCACCGACACGCTGGCCAACTCCAGCCGGCTGCTGCACGACGAGCTCCAGACGCCGCTCCGCGCGGCCCTGGCGGAGCACGGCGCGTCCGACCCCGACCGGACGGCCGAACTCATCCAGTCGGTCGTCTACGCCCTGACACGGATGATCGAGGAGGGCCTCGCGGAGCGCGCGGCCCGCCGGCTCGCCCACGAACTGCTCACGCCGTACCTGCGCTCCGCGACGGAGTAAGCGGGACCGTCCCGCCACCGCGGCCGCCGCCTTCGCGCGGCACGCTCGCCGTCAGCCGCGGGCGCGCAGGGCGGGGGCCAGCCAGCGGTTCAGGACGGCGCGGAGCTCGGCCTCGTCCTTCCGCGGCTCGCTCGGGTGCTGGAGCAGCGAGGTCAGCAGGCGCATGACGATCTCGGCGAGCCCGTCGAGGTCGTCCTCGCCGATGCCGGCGGCGGCCCAGTCGACGGGGAAGCGCTGCAGCATCTTCGCGCCATAGGCGATCGCGTCCGCGGTGGTGGCCCCGCGCCCGAAGGCGGCGGAGTCCTCCAGCTGCAGCAGCAGGCTCAGCTGCGGCTCGCTCGGGATGGTCCGCACGCAGAAGATCATGCCCTCGACCACGGCCTCGGCCGGGTCGCCGATGCCCTCGAGGTGGGCGATCAGCCGGTCCACGAACGCCTCGGCGCCCTGGGCCGCGACCTCGCCGATGATGTCGCTGATGCGGCCGAAGTGGCGGTAGACGGTCTGGCGGGTGACACCGAGTTCGGCCGCGACGTCGGACAGGGTCGTCTTCACGACGCCGTGCCTGTCGATGCAGCGGACCGTCGCGTCGACGATGCGCTGCCGGGCCTCGGCCTCCGACGCGGGAGGCCGGCCGCCCCAGCCGTGGTGCCCCATGGCCTTAGGATCGCACAGGCTCCGCCGTCGTCCGGGGCGCCGTCGCGCGCACCGCGGCCGCGGTGAACACGGTGGCGGCGACGGCGCACAGCGCGGCGTACCAAAGGCTCCCGACCGGCGTGCCCTGCTCGGTGACGCCGTCGCTCGACGCCAGGTACGCGGGCAGCGCGACCAGCCAGAAGACGACGTGGACGCCGAGGTACAGCGCCGGATACGTCCGCGCGAACAGCGGCGACGCCGCCGGGGCGGCCTCGCCGGCGCGGCTCGCGCGCCAGGCGTCGGCGAGCAGGTAGAGCCCGGCGATCCAGACCGCGGCGAGCTCGACACCGAGGACGGCCCGCTGGGCCCCGAGGTGGTCCCGGAAGGCGCCGCTGGGCGCGCTCACGATGATCATCGCCAGCGGTGTCGCGGCACCGGCGACGACGGTGCGCCAGCTGATCTGCGGCCCGGTCAGCGCTGGGCCGTCCCCGCGACCGACCAGGCGGACCACGAGGTAGGCCATCGCGCCGAAGGACACCGAGGCGAACAGGAGCATGCTGTTCATCGGCACCGAGGCGAGCGCGGGCTGGTTGATCTTCTCGTTGGCGGCGTTCCACGCCCACCACCGCAGCTGCGGGCCGAGCTGGTCGAAGACCTCGTAGAAGACCTGGCACGCGAACGCGACGGCCAGCGACCCGGCCAGCGGTCCGCGCCGCGCGAAGACGCCCAGGACCCGGACCAGCTCGTAGGCGAGCTGCGAGATCGCGGGGTAGAAGGCCACGATGTAGAGCGGCAGCCGGTCGTACATGAACTGCACCGTGAACACGTTGTGGGAGAAGATGAACCCGACGTGCTCCTGCAGCCCGAACCAGCGCGGGAAGTACAGCGGCGGTTCGATCACGGCCAGGTAGACGACCGAGGCGAACCACAGCGAGATGTTGACCGGGTCGCCGTCGCGCCGCCACCGCCGCCACGCATGGACCAGGGCGAACACCGCGCCGCCGATGACGAGCAGCTCCAGCGCCGGCATGGTGCCGTCGGCGAGGCCGAACGGATCGCGGACGCTGATCACGGGATCGGCGCCGTGGCAGGAGAAGCCGAGTCGCTCGGCGACGCGCTCGGCCGCCGAGTCGCAGGTGTACCCCATCACTCGCTCCCTCGGGGGTCAGGCGCCGACGAGGTCGTCGCCGCGGGCGCCGCCGGACGGGGAGGCGCCGCGCGGGCCGGTGTATCCGGTGAAGTCGGTGCCGGGCGGGTCCCGCTGGTCGTCGAACCCGCCGGGCACGATGGTGCGGCCGAGCCGCTGCCGCAGCTTGTAGCGCACGACGCCGAACCAGAACCGCGGGTCCGCGGCCATCTGCCTCAGCGACCTGTCGAGGTTGAACACCTGGGCGAACGTCCGCTCGACGTAGGCGTCCTCGCGGCCGGCGGCGGTGATGGCGTTGAAGATCGGCCAGCTCAGGCGCGCGGTGATCCTGCGGCGCCAGGCAGGGGCGGTCTCGGTTCCCGTCGCGAAGTCGTAGGCCTGGTCACGGGCCATCGCCAGCATCCATGGCACCTGGAGGGACGCCTTCTGCCGGCGGAGGAACTCGCGGGTGAAGGCGAGGTCGACGGCGCCGCGGACGCGCAGCGTTTCGCCGAGGATGAGCGCGGAGCGGGCGGCGGAGCTCATCCCCTGGGCGTAGAAGGGGTTGAAGGCGCAGATCGAGTCGCCGATGCTCACGAGCCCGACCGGGGGCGCCTTGAGCAGGTCGAATCGGCGCCACTTGTTGCCGGTCGAACGGGTCAGGTGCACCTCGGAGGTCGGGGTGCAGGCGCGGGCGGCCCGGCCGAAGACCGGTGTCCGCACACGGTCCGCCGCGGCCTCGAACGCCTCGGCCTTGCGCGGCATCTCGATGCCCCACGACCCCATGCACACGATGGCGCGGTCCCCCTCGATCGGGAAGAAGTTGCTGAGGAAGTCGTGCTCGGCGGGGTGGTCGCCGCCGTCCTGGGTCGGGGTGATGACCAGGTGCTTCCACCACCACGACTCCGGGCGCCGGTCGGCGGGCGGCAGGTCGTACCACCGCGAGGTGTAGGTGACCTTGGCGTCGAGGGTCTGCTGCGGCGGCACGTCCCAGCCCGCCGCGCCCAGCCAGTCGACGACCGACGAGCCGCGGCCCAGCGCGTCCACGACCAGACCGGCGGCCAGGTAGCCGTCCTCGTCCTCGGCGGTGCCGTACTCGACTCCCTCGACGCGGCCGCTCGGGGTGCCGGCCCCGGCCGACCGCAGCCCGGTGACGGTGACGCCCTCGCGGATCTCGATGGACGGCACCTCGCGGACCTTGTCCCGCAGGACGCGCTCGATCAGCACCCGGGAGCTGTAGACCATCGTCATCGAACCCGACTTGCGCGGGGCCCAGCCGTCGTTCTCGCAGTAGGCGGCGTCCATCGACGGCATCAGGTGCATCCCGCCCGCGGCGATCAGCGCCTCCTCGAACCCGGGGAAGATCTCGCCGATCGCGCGCCGGCCGGAGTTGAGGAGGAAGTGCGGGTGCTTGCTCTGGGGGACGCCCCGGCGGTGCTCGGCGTCCGCCGGAAGCCGGTCCCGCTCCAGGACGACCACCCGGTCGAAGCTCCGCGCGAGCACTCCGGCGGCGCACAGCCCCGCCACGCTGCCGCCGAGCACCACGGCCGTCTCGTTCCGCATACCGCCACCGCCAGACAGTCATTCATACATATTGTGAGTGAATGTATGACGCCGGTCGGACGCGGTCAAGAGGCCTCCCGGGCGGCCGGACACGCCGGATCCACCCGCTCTCCGTCGCCCGGGACGTCCGGTGCGCCCCTCCTTGGGGTAGAGATGTCCTCATGAGCAAGGTCAAGCGCCTGCCCCGGAACGTGTACGAGCCGGAGCTGGCCCGCCTCCAGGCGGAGTTGGTGAAGCTGCAGGAGTGGGTGCGCAGCGAGGGCGCCCGCGTCGTCGTGGTCTTCGAGGGACGGGACGCGGCCGGCAAGGGCAGCACGATCAAGCGCGTCACCGAGTACCTCAACCCCCGCGTCGCCCGGATCGCCGCGCTGCCCGTACCGACCGACCGCGAGCGCACGCAGTGGTACTTCCAGCGCTACACCGAGCATCTGCCCGCCGCCGGGGAGATCGTCCTGTTCGACCGCTCCTGGTACAACCGGGCGGGCGTCGAGCGCGTCATGGGCTTCTGCTCCAAGCAGGAGTACACGCGCTTCCTCCACCAGTGCCCCATCTTCGAGCGCCTGCTGGTCGAGGACGGGATCCTGCTGCGCAAGTACTGGTTCTCGGTCAGCGACGACGAGCAGGAGCGCCGCTTCCGCAGCCGGATGGAGGACCCGATGCGGCGGTGGAAGCTGTCGCCGATGGACCTGGAGTCCATCACCCGCTGGGAGGACTACTCCCGCGCCAAGGACGAGATGTTCGTCCACACCGACATCCCCGAGGCGCCCTGGTACGTCGTGGAGAGCGACGACAAGCGGCGCGCCCGGATCAACATGATCGCCCACCTGCTGTCGACGATCCCCTACCACGCCGTCGAGCCGCCCCACCTGCCGCTCCCCGAGCGCCCGCCCCCGAAGGGCTACGAGCGCCCGCCGCGCGAGATGCAGACCTACGTCCCCGACCACTCCGCGTCCCTGCTCGAATAGCGCCGCCCCGCGTACGGTCAGACGCCGGATTCGCCCCGCCGCGCGCCGGGGCGCCGCCGCAGCGGCATGACCATGATCGCGATCGCGCAGAGCACCCCGGGACCGCAGTGCACCAGGAGCACTCCGGCCAGGCTCGGCCCGCCCCAGTCCTCCCGGTAGGTCGCGGGGTCGGTCATGTCGATCACGAACGGCTCGGCGACCGCGCGCGCGACGAAGAACAGGCCGACGACGAGCCCGAGAACCGTGGCGGTCTTTCGCACCTTGCGCTCCTTCCCTCGTCCGGACCACGACTTCACTCGCCGTCCATGCTCGCCCGCCGTCCGAGACCGCACATCACCCCGCGAAGCCATCTCTTGCATCACCCTGGAGTACTCAGAGGTCACTCTCAGCACCGGAGACGGCGTCCGCGCGCCGGACGATTCCCTGCCGCCGGGTGGAACCGGCGCAGTCGCCGGGCGGCCGGGGCGGTTAGCATCGCCGGATGCCGCTGACCGACGCCGGGCGCTTCGCCGTGTACGGCCCCTCGCACTGGGCGGCGCTCGGGCTGTTCGCGGTCGGCTGCGTCGGCCTGGTGCTCGTCGGCCGCTCCCAGCGCGCGGGGACGGAGCCGGGCGCGGCCTTCGGTGAGCAGGCGCGGGGATTCGGCAGGGCGTACGCGCTGGCGATCGCGTACGTGATGGTCGGAACCCAGGTCCACACCCTGCTCCCCGGGCAGTGGCGGATCGGCGGGTCGCTGCCCCTCCAGCTGTGCGACGTGGCCTGGCTGACGGCGGTCGGCGCGCTGTGGACGTTCGGCCGGCGCTGGTTCGCGTTGACCTACTACTGGGGGCTCACCCTCTCGGTGCAGGGCCTGCTCACGCCCGCACTCAACGGCGGCGACTACCCCGGCATCGACTATCTCGGCTTCTTCGGGATGCACCTGATGATCGTGTGGTCCGCGGTGTACCTGACCTGGGGGCTCGGCATGCGGCCGGACTGGAGCGACTACGGGTTCGCGGTCGCCGCCACCGTGGCATGGGCGGTAGCCACCTTCGTCTTCAACCTGAGCGCGGGGACGAACTACGGATACCTCAACGACAAGCCCGGCTCCGGTTCGGTCCTGGACCTGATGGGCCCCTGGCCCTGGTACGTGCTCGCCGAGACCCTGATCATCCTGCTCGGCTGGGCCCTCATCACCTGGCCCTGGACCCGCGCGAACCGCCCGCCCGAAGCAGCGCGTCAGCGCCCGTAGTCCAAAACGCGCCGCTACTCCTTCACGGGGCGGCGGCTTCGGCGCCGAGGGCGGGCGCCGCGCGCTGGACGCCAGCGTGAACGCACAGGAAAAGCCAGGTTTCTATTAGCCTCGAAATACACATTGAATATCTAGCGCTATTCACCTTCTGGAGGGCAGTTCTGGCCTCAACTACCCTCCCCTAACTGTGAACACCGCGAGGATGTCAAGGTGCCGCAGTGCGCGCTGGCACTCGCGGGCACGGTTCATTTCGACGGCGGTTATTTTTCTCGCGAACACGCTCCGGCGCAAGGCCGTGGAGGAATGTCAGCGCGAGCGGGGCCCGCCCGCGGCGGCCGGAACCGCTTCTTCACCGGACTCCATACAGCCCCGCGGAAATACCCCCGATTGGAGAACCGTCATGCGCAGACTGATGCATGCGGCACTGGTCGCGTGCGCGCTCGCGCTCGCGATGTGCGGCATGACGTCCGCGAACGCCGCCGAACCGCCCGGTGCGGGCGGGGTGCCGATCATCGGCGGCCACAACGCCACCGAGACGTACTCCTGGATGGTGTCGCTGAGCAACGGCTGCGGCGGCAGCCTGGTCGCGCCCCAGTGGATCGTCACCGCGAACCACTGCGGCCCGGCGTCGCAGGCCCGGATCGGCTCGACCTACAAGAACTCCGGCGGCGAGGTCCGCTACATCGACCGGCGCACCACCCGGCCCGGAACCGACCTCACGCTGATGCACCTGTCCACCCCCGCCCAGTCGGCTCCGGTCAGGATGGCGCAGGCCAACCCCGCCGCGGGAACCCCCGTGCGGCTGCTCGGCTTCGGCTGCATGAGCTGGCCGAGCTGCCGGACCGCCACCGTCCTCCAGGAGATCGACCTGACCGTCCTGCCCAGCAGCCGGTGCGCGGCCGGCGGCGGCACCGCGAACGACGTCTGCGTGTCGGGCGACCGGACGCACTCGGCGTGCCACGGCGACTCCGGCGGTCCCGCCGTCGTCGGCGGCCGCGGCGCCTGGACGCTCGTCGGCGAGACCCACGGCCCGGGCGACAACATGGGCGAGTGCGCGACCACCACTCTCTACACAGGCATCGCGCCGTACCTGTCATGGATCGACCAGCAGATCGGCGGCTGACCCCCGCTCCCCCCCACCTGTAGGAGTTCTCCATGGTGATTCGCAAGATCGTGACGGCGCTGGCCGTCACGCTCGGGCTGTCCTTCCTCGTGCCCGCGCTGGTCGTCGACTCCGCGTCGGCCGCGGCGCCGGTCGCGGTCCGCACGATCTACTACGACGCCGGCGCGGCGCAGGAGTTCAGGACGGCCGTCGACCAGGGCGCCGCCGCCTGGAACGCCGCCGTGCCGGCGATCCAGCTCAGGCCCGCGACCGGCGCGCAGGCCACCGTCAAGGTCTACGCCGACGACGGCTGGCCGCGCACCTACATGGGCGGCTTCGGCCGGGCCACCATCTACATGGGACGCCAGGCCGTCGACGACGGCTTCTATCCGCCGAGGATCGCCGCGCACGAGCTCGGGCACGCCCTCGGCCTGCCCGACAACCGCAACGGACGCTGCGACTACCTGATGTCCGGGCACAGCTCGCCGACGTCCTGCCAGAGCACCACCCCGCACCCGACCGAGGCGGCCCAGGTCACCCGCAACGCGGGCGGCTTCGCCTCCGCCGCGCTCAGCGGCCGCGAGACCCGGTTCGCGGACTGCTTCGTCTTCTGACCGCGCAGCACCACTGACCGCACCGCACCGCGGGCACGCCGGCTCCACCGTGCCCGCGGTGCCGCGCGTCCGGCTCCATGGCCCCGACGGTCCCCGAGGCCGGCGGGCCGCCGCGGAGTCGTCCCGCACGGGTGGCTCGCGGGCCTCACCGGGTAGGGGTGAAGCAAAAGGGGGGTTTGGTCCTGGCCGCATAGCGGGACGGGCCCCGGTCGTCGCGGCGGCGAAGCGATGCGAGGTGGGTGGCGATGTGCAGGTGGATGGTCTACTCCGGGGAGCCCGCCCTGGCGGAGGCCCTGCTCTTCCGGCCTGCCCACTCCCTGATCAACCAGAGCCTGCGCGCCCGGCTGGGAGAGGAGACCACGAACGGGGACGGCTTCGGCATGGGCTGGTTCGGGGAGCGGCGGGTCCCCGCCCTGTACAAGAGCATCAACCCGGCCTGGAGCGATCCGAACCTGCTCGAGATCAGCCGGGAGATCCGCACCCCGCTGCTGTTCGCGCACGTCAGGGCCTCGACGGGCGCCGCGGTGCAGCGCAGCAACTGCCACCCGTTCCGGCACGGGCGGTGGCTGTGGATGCACAACGGGTCCATCGCCGACTTCACCAGGATGAAGCGGGACATCATGCTCGCGGTCGACCCGTCGCTCTACGCCGAGATCGAGGGGACGACCGACTCGGAGGCCCTGTTCTACCTGTCGCTCACCTTCGGCCTGACGGAGGACCCGCCGGGCGCGGTCGCCCGCGCGATCGGTCTCGTCGAGGACCTCGGCCGGCGCTACGGCGTGCCCGATCCCCTGCAGATGACCGTGGCCACCACCCAGGGCGAGTCGATCTGGGTGTTCCGCTACTCCAGCCTGGGACGCACGAGGTCCCTCTTCTGCTCCACCGACATCGCCCAACTGCGCAGGCTCTACCCCGAGCTGGACGTCCTCCAGGAACTCGGGACGGAAGCGCGTTTCGTCGTGTCCGAGCCGATCCACCATCTTGAGGGCGCGTGGAAGGAGGTGCCGGAGAGCTCCTACGCGATCGTGCGTCCCGGCATGAGCGAACTCCACCCGCTCGCCCCGCTCACCGTGCACCAGGAGACCACCGCCTGACCTCTCGGGGGTGGCCCTCCGTCAGGCCGGGGCGATCAGCCGCCACGCGGACGGGTGCAGCGTCCAGGTGCGGCTCGTGTAGGGACCGGAGACCTCGCCGTCGCTGTTGACGCGGAACTCCTGCCCGCTGATCGTCACTTCGCAGGCCTTGGTGTGCAGGACGTCGTCCCGGTGGCGGTGGCTGCCGTCGCGCAGGCGCAGGGCGTACGCGACGCGCGCGAAGGGGCCGGTGGCGGCGGAGACGACCAGCTCCAGTCTCCCGTCCCCCGGGTGCGCGTCCGCCGCCAGCTGGGCGGAGCCGCCCGCGATGCCGGAGGCGTTGGTGATCGCGGCCATGAGGAACTTGCCCTCGGCGACGTGTTCGCCGTCGGCCTCGACCCGCAGCCGCCACCCGGAGTGGCGCACGCCCGCCAGGACCGCGCCCAGCGGGAACGCCGCGGCCTTGAGCGTGCTCTTGAACCGGGTCGCGCTCTCCGCTGCCGCGGCGCCGATGCCCACGTGCACGGCGTTGAGCGTCGCGCGGCCGTCCTCGTCGACGATCATGTCCAGCTCGCGACGCCCGCCGTCCAGCAGCAGGCGGGCGGCCTCCTCGGGGTCGAGCGGGATGCCGAGGTTGCGGGCGAGGTCGTTCCCGGTGCCCATCGGCAGCAGGCCGACCGTCCGGTCCAGCTCGCCGCGCCGGTGCAGGGTGCCGACCAGGCGGTTGATGGATCCGTCGCCGCCGGCGGCCACGACGACCGCCTTCCGATCCTTGTCCAGGGCCTCGTCGAGGTCTCCGGGCGCGACGCACGGGCAGACGGTCACCTCCCGCCCCGCGTCCCGGAGCAGCGCGGCGACCCGGTCGAGGGTCTCGGCGTCATGCGTACCGGCCTGGGCGTTGGTGAAGAGAAGCATGGTCCTCAGATCGGCCGTGCGGAGCCTCCGGGGGCGTTGCTCGGTGACGGAGGCCTGGGGGTTCCCACACCGGGTCTGCCTTCCCTTCTGCGCTCCGATGATGCGGACCGCAGGTGTCGGACGCATCACGGCGTCCCATGCGGGTGGACGGCGTCAGGGCTCTCGACCTGCCGAAGACCCCTCGGCGCGGAGCGGACCGAACTCCCAGGTGCGCGAAGCCGCGGGAACGTGGGCACGGGCGCACGCCGCCTCTCGCCCGCCGCGTCAGCGGGTCACGCGGATCTTGGACTGTCCGTGCGGGAGCTCCTCCCAGTCGTCCATGAAGCGGGCGGTGAAGCCGTGCCTCTCGGCCAGCGCGGTCAGGGTCTCGGTGCGGTAGTAGAAGTCCTCGCGGAGGACGTGGTGCTCGGCCCCCTCCGTGCGGTCGAAGGTGAAGTCGAAGAACCCGCCGGGGGCCAGGACGCGTCCCACGTGCGCGAGGCACTCGTCGATGACCTCCAGGGGCGAGTGGCTGAAGACGCTGTGCGCGTGGACGACCGTGAAGTGCTCCGTGGGGAGGAACTCCAGTTTCAGGTCGCCGACGAGGGTGAGATGGGGCATCTTCTCGCGGAGGCCGTGGCGGACGAGCGTCTGCTGCGCGGCGAGCAGGATGTCCGGTGAGATGTCGATGCCGTAGTAGTTGCCGGGGTCGAGGTAGTCGATGAACCGCCAGCCCGCGCGCAGGTTGCCGCAGCCGATCTCCAGGATGCGGTCGTCCGGCTTGAGGCCGTGCCTGAGCAGGTAGTCGAACTGCATCTGGCCGAGGGCGAGCCAGCGCTCGTGGGTGCGGCTGCCGACGGCGGCCTCCGGGTTCCTGGCCGCGTCCGACTTCATGACGGCCCGGTAGTAGGCCACATGGCCGCGGCTGGAGACGCGGAATTTCAGGTCCCGCGCCATCCGGGACAGATATGTACCGATCTTGTCTGGATTCTGGGCGGCGTAGCGCAGCCGGTAGGTCAGGCTCGCGCGGTTCCTGCTGGTCGGCGGCAGCGCTTTCGTCATCGGGCTCGTCCCCCAAGGAGCACCTCGGCAATTGCCGGGTGCCCTACCCGGCCGCCGCGCCGCGTAACGGAACGAACACGATCAACCGGGAACCCGCGGAAGGCCGAAGTACTCAAAAAGCGAAGGATCCATAAAACTCGCTATATGCGCGATTCCTGAATCGGTGGGGGAGAGCACCATGACGGAATGCGCGTTCAGGGCGCCGTCCTCACCGCGCAGGTACGCGGCGAAGGCGGGCTGGCCGTTCGCGCGGACCGGCACGAGCAGGCCCCGGCCGCAACCGGAGGGGAGGCGCGCCGCCAGCAGCCGCCCGATCGCCTCCCGGCCGGTGAACCACTGCGGGACGGGCGGCATCTCCCAGGCCGCCTGCTCGGTGAGCAGCCGGGTGAGCGCGGGGATGTCCACGGTCTCGAAGGCCCTGGCGAACCGGTCGAGCAGCTCGCGCTGCTCCGGTTCGTCCGGTTCGGTGATCTCCTCACCGGCCGGGGCGAGCCGTTCCAGCCGGGACCGGGCGCGCAGCAGCGTGCTGTTGACCCCCGCGCCGGTCATCCCGAGCATTCCGGCGACGTCGGCGGCGGGCCACGCCAGCACGTCCCGCAGGATCAGCACGGCGCGCTGCCTGGGCGGCAGGTACTGCAGCGCGGCGATCAGCGCCAGCCGCAGGCCGGCCCGCGCGGCCACGACCGCGGCCGGGTCCTCCGGCGCGGCGCCGGAGAGCCTGTCGGGCAGGGGCTCCAGCCAGGTCACCTCGGGGACGCGCGACCCGCGCGGCGGCACGTCGGCGGACGGCCCGGCGAGTCCGGACGGCAGCACCCGCCGGCTGCTGTGCTCCAGGGCGTTCAGGCAGGCGTTCGTCGCGATCCGGTACAGCCACGTGCGCAGCGACGCCCGCCCGTCGAAGGACGCGTACGACCGCCACGCCCGCAGATACACCTCCTGGACCAGGTCTTCGGCGTCGTGCACGGAGCCGAGCATGCGGTAGCAGTAGGCCAGCAACTCCCGCCGGAACGGGTCCGTCAAGCGCCCGAACTCCTCGGGCCCGGCATCTCTCTCTTCGGTCTTCATAGGACGCACCTCCCCATGTACTGACCGGAGGCCGGGGCTGGAATCGTCGGCCTCCGCCCGCTGAATCCCGCCCGCTCGGCCGGTTTGTACAGGCGATGAAGAACGTCGCCTGTACAACCTTGGAGGGAACGCGCATGGCGCGCAGAACAAGCGGCCGGCTGCTCGGCCTGACCGCGACGGCGTCGCTGATGGTGGCGCTGGACGCGACGGTGGTGACGACCGCGCTGGCCAGGATCCGGCTGGACCTGTCCGCCACCATGGAACAGCTCGAATGGACCGTGAACGCCTACGGCCTCAGTTTCGCCGTCCTGCTGATGACCGGCGCCGCGCTGGGCGACCGCTTCGGGCGCAGGCGGATGTTCGTGGGCGGGCTCGGCCTGTTCACGGCGGCGTCGGCGGCCTGCGCGGCGGCCCCCGGCATCGGCTGGCTGATCGCCGCGCGCGCCGTCCAGGGGTGCGGGTCCGCGCTGGTGATGCCGCTCGCGATGGCGCTGCTGAGCAACGGGTTCCCGCCCGAGCGGCGCGCCCGGGCCCTCGGCGTCTTCGCCGGGGTGACCGGTCTCGCGGTGGTGGCCGGGCCGGTCGTCGGCGGAGTGGTCACCGAGGGACTGGCGTGGCAGTGGATCTTCTGGCTCAACGTGCCGATCGGGCTGGCGGTCATCCCGCTGGTGCTCCGGTACGTCCCGGAGAGCCGCGGCGGCGGGGCCTCCTTCGACCTCGGCGGCGTCCTGCTGGCGACCGGGGGCGCGCTCGGGCTGGTGTGGGGCCTGATCCGCGCCGACGGCTCCGGCTGGGGCTCCTTCGAGGTGGCCGGCGCGCTGGCGGCCGGGGCCCTGCTGCTGGCGGCCTTCGTCGCCTGGGAGTTGCGCGTCCGGGAGCCGATGGTGCCGATGCGCCTGCTGCGCTCGCGCGGCTTCGCCGCGGGCAACGCCGCCGGGCTCCTCCTGTACGCGGCCCTGTACGGCTCGCTGTTCTTCATGGCCCAGTTCCTCCAGACCTCCCTCGGGGCCGGGCCGATGACCGCCGGGCTCCAGCTCATGCCGTGGACGGGGACCGTGACCGTGGTGGCCCCGGTCGCGGGCGCACTGGTGAACCGGGTCGGGTCCCGTCCCCTCACCGCCGCCGGGCTGGCCCTGCAGGGGATCGGGCTCGGCTGGATCGGCCTCACCGCCGGGACCGCGACGGCCTATCCGGAACTGATCGCCCCCATGGTCGTCGCGGGCGCCGGGGTCAGCATGGCGATGCCGGCAGCGCAGACCGCGATCATCAACTCCGTGGCGCCGCGGGAGATCGGCAAGGCGTCCGGCGTGTTCAACACCCTGCGGCAGTTCGCCGCGGTGCTCGGCGTGGCGCTCGCGGCCGCGGTGTTCGGCGCCGAGGGCGGCTACGGCACGGCGCGGACCTTCGCCGACGGCTTCGGGCCCGCCCTCGCGCTCACCGGCGCCCTGTCGCTGGCCGGGGCGCTCGCCGCCCTGTTCATGCCCGGACCGGACCGGGCGGCCCGGACGTCACCGGTCCCGCCCGCTCCGCGGCGCGCACCCGAGCCGACCCGCTGAGGCGCGACCCGCCGGCCTGGTCAGCGGTGCGTTGACCTGCGGCATGTCAGATGCCGCAGGTCGACGCGACCGCACCGGGACAGGGGTCCTGGCGCGGTGAGCACGCTCGGACACGGCGGCGGGCACCCGCACGTGCGGTCGGGCGGAGGCGCGGCTCAGCGGAGGGCCGCGGTGTAGTCGGCGAAGCGCTCGTCGACCTGCTCGGCGGTGAGGCCGAAGTCTTCGAGCGAGTACCGGTGCGCGGGCTTCGCGGCGCCGGTGGAGCTCTCGGCGTGGAGGCTCGTCATGGCGGCGCGGGCCTCGTCCGTGAACGGCAGCCCGAACCGGGCGTAGACGGACTCGACCGTGCCGATCGGGTCGCGGACGAAGTCGTCGTAGTGGACGTCCACGAACCGCGCGGGGTCGTGCCGCGCCCGCTCGGCGCGGAACCGGTCGAGGCCCCGGCTCCACAGGTCGAGCTGGTCGCGGCCGATCGTGGCGCCGGTGAACACCTCCGACCATCCGGCGGTGGCGTGCGCGGCGAGGCTGCACATCGACGCCATCGCGGTCCGCGGCGTGCGGTGCGTCTGGACGACCAGCGCGTCGGGGTAGACCTCCAGCAGCGCGTCCAGGGCGAAGAGGTGGCTGGGGTTCTTCAGCACCCAGCGGCGGCCGGGGTCGTTCAGGCCGATGAGCTGGAGGTTGCGCCGGTGCCTGCGGTAGGCGTCCGTCCAGTCCTGCCCGGCGAGCCAGGACGAGTACGTCGGCAGGTGCGCCAGGCACTCGAAGGAGATCGACAGCATGCTCTGCCGGAGCAGCTGCCAGCACTCCTCGACGGAGTCCGCCGAGATGTAGTGCACGCCCATGAACTCGGGGTTCTCGACGTGGTGCCGGCGGTATCCCGCGTCGATCGCCTGGAAGACGGGGTCGTCGGCCCAGGTCTCGCGCGGCGGGCGGGGCTGCGGCACCTCGGCCAGCCACAGGTCGAGGCCCTGGTGCGCGGGGTCGGCGGTGAGCAGCCGGTGCAGGGCCGTGGTCCCGGTGCGGGGCAGGCCCGTCACGAAGACGGGCCGCTCGACGGGGACGTCCGCGTACTCGGGATGGCGCCGCCAGGCCGTCTCGGAGAACTGCCGGGCGACCAGGGCGCCGCGCAGCATCGCGCGCTGCGCCTTGTTGCCGAACGGGGTGAGCCCCGCGTCCGCGGCCAGCGACTCCAGGAGCACCTTCAGCCCGTCGAGGTACTCGTCGCCGCCGAAGTCGTCCGATCCGGTGATCTTGCTGGCCGAGGCGTGGAGGTCCTCGACGGTCCCCACGCTGTCGCGACCGTTCGTCATCGGGTACGCCCTTCCTAGTGGTGCCACTCGCCGGAGTTGACGTCCAGGCACTGCCCGGTCACGGCGCGGGCCAGCGGCGACAGCATGAACACGGCGGCGTCGGCGACCTCGTCGGGCTCGGGCAGCTTGCGCAGGTCCGTCGTCGCGGCGTTCTCGTCGTAGACCTGCTGCGCCGTCACCCCGCGCTTCTCCGCGAGGTGCTGGAAGTACCACTTGAGGTTGGGCGCCCAGATGTAGCCGGGCGCGATCGTGTTGACGCGGATCCCGCGCGGACCGAGCTCGGTGGCGAGGTTCTGCGCCATCGCGAGCAGCGCCGCCTTGGCCATCTTGTAGGCCCCGAACGTCCGCCGCGAATGCCGCAGCACCGCCGAGTTGATCATGACGACGGAGCCGCGGGACTCCTCCAGTGCCGGGACGAACAGCCTGGTCAGGTGGAGCGCGGCGAGCACGTTGGTCTCGAAGCCCGCCCGCACCGCGTCGAGATCGACCTTCGTCAGATCGGTCAGCGGCGGCGTGGCGAAGGCGTTGTTGACCAGGCCGTCCACCCGCCCGAACGCCTCCCCGGCGGCCTCGGCCAGCCGCTCGCAGGCGGCCGCGTCCCGGATGTCGGTCGGGACGGTCGCGGCGCGCCGCCCGAGCTCCTCGACCTCCTTGGCGACCTCGGCGAGCCGCTCCTCGTTGCGCGCGGCCAGGACGAGGTCGGCCCCGGCCTCGGCGCACTGGAGGGCGAGCCCCCGGCCGAGCCCCGGGCCGACACCGGAGACGACGACGACCTTGCCGTCCAGCAGTCCGGCGCCCATCAGCCGAGCATCCTCTTCGCCACGGCGGTCTGGCGGGCGGCGATCCGCTCCGCCCACTCCGCTTCCCCGACGCGCTGGCTCTCGTAGTAGGGCAGGACGCGCGGCAGGTCGTCGAACGGCACGACCTCGGCGGTCGGCCCGTCCTCAGGGGTGAGGTCGCGGGCGAGCCGCTGCCAGCGGAACTGCAGGTAGCCGCGGCGGTGCCCGGTGCGCTCGATCCAGTTGGCGAGCCCGGGATCGCGCTCGCTGACGACGTAGCGGATCATGCCGTCCTCGTCCACGCGGGCCTGGTCGGCGGTGAGGCTCGTCTGGTGGTTGATGTAGTCGAGCGAGACGTACCACATGCTGCCGAGCTGGAAGCCCTGGTAGGGGGCCACCTTCCGGTCGGCGGCCGGGGCGGTGACGACCATGACCTCGTCGTCGTCCAGGTCGTAGTGGCCGACGGACGAGAACTGCGTAGCCAGCCCGCCGGGCGTGGGACGCGGCTCGGTCAGCGTGTTGACCGGGAGCTGCAGGTAGTGCCATTCGGGGAAGGCCAGGAAGGTGCGGATCCTGGACACCAGCATCTTGCCCGCTATCTCGTAGCGCCTGGCCATCCGGTCGGACGGCACCGGCAGCGGGGACGTCCCGAGCGTGTCGGCGCGGTGGATGCGGATCTCCCCCGGCCTCTCGTTCGCCCAGTCGCTGAAGACCTCGCGCACGATGAGCATCGCCGAGCCGGGGGCGAGGGCCACGTATCCGGGCCCCGCGTCCCGCTTCGGCGGGCCGAACCGCAGCTGGAACGTACCGTCCTCGGCGATGTCCAGCTCGCGGTCGTCGAACGCGGTGAGGCTGTCGGGCGACTTCGCCGGCGAGTAGTCGCCGTTCATGACCTGGAAGCTGAGGTCGGCGGTGGTGCCCCGGCGCCCGGTCACCACGTACTCGGCGTCGTCCCGGATGTAGGCGTGGAAGTACAGCGTGTCGGGGTTGTCGAGCCCGAGCTTGGTGTACGGCCCCGTGGACGATGCGAAGAACGGGTAGTCCCGCTGGTAGGCGCCCACCATGTGCAGCGACGCCTTGATGCTTCCGGCCAGGTAGTCGAGGCCCTCGGCCAGGTCCTGGTCGTTCTTGACGTGCGGCGCGGCACGGATGATCCGCTCCGCCTCCACGACCGCTTCGGCGAACGAGCGCGTCGCGGCGTCCTGGCTGTCGGTGCCGCCCTGGCTATGGGTGCTGCCTTCGGCTGAGTCGGTGGCCACCGGGCTCTCCTCGGATCGCGGGCGCGAGGCCGTGCTCTGGGGGACGCAGACTAGAACGTGTTCTATGCGAGGGGCAATGCCCGGGTCCCGCTCAATGGGAGGTGGTGAACTTCAGGCTCGGCGCGTCGTCCAGCGAGACCATGTACTCGTAGGTGCGCTTGTGCCCGGTCTTCTCGACCCGCCAGCCGTCGCCGTCCCGCCGGTACACGTCGTGGTAGAAGGCCGCGCCCCGGATGAGCAGCCGGTCGTTCGGCAGGATGATCGTGTCGTCCAGCGACCAGGTCCCGGTGGCGCGGTCCCCGTCCAGGTCGATCTCCGGGCAGCCCGCCGTGTGCGCGCTGATCTTGTCCGGGCCGAGGTTGGACCGCATGTACGCCACGATCGCGTCCCGGCCCTCCAGCCGGAGCGTCTCGCCGAGCACGGGCGTGTCGTACTCCGCGACGGCGTCCTCGGTGAACACCTCGGCGAACTCGTCCCACAGCTTGAGGTCGACGCACCGCAGGTACCGGTACTTCAACCGCCGAATCTCTTCCAGTGCGACCAGATCCATGCGCCCCAGCCTCCCGGCTCCACCCGAAAAATACAAGAACACGTTCTACCCACCTGTCCGATCATCGCGGCCGGGAGGGGAGGGGTCCGCCGCGCCCGTCAACATCGAGCAAAAGGTCGGCACTGGACGATCGACGGCCGAGGGGGCGAACGCCAACGAACGGGGCAAGATCCACCAAGTTCCCCGTCCCGCGATCCCGCTGCCGGTAAGGGAAGCGGCACCCGGACGGTGAGGGCGGGACGCCGGAGTTCCGCCGCCCGCCGACGCCGAGGCCGGGTGCTCGCGCCCCCGGAGGGTCCTCTGGCGGCGATTACGCTGGTAGAGGTGACGGCACCGGTCATTCTCGTGGTCGACCACGATGCGGGTTCGCGACGCGTACTGCTCGCCGACCTGGAGCGGCGGCTGGGCGACGCGTTCACGGTGAAGAGCGCGGGCTCGCCCGGAGAGGCGTGCGGCGCGCTGAAGGAGATGGCGGAGTCCGACGAGCCGGTCGCGCTGCTGATGGTGGACGACGCCTGCTCCGACGTCCTGGTGCGGGCGCACGAGCTCTACCCCGGTGCCAAGCGCGTGCTGATGGTGGACCGCGACTACTCCTCGACCAGCCCGGCCGTCCAGGCGATCGCACTCGGCCTCGCCGACTACCACCTCGTGCGGCCCTGGACGAACGACGAGTCGATGCACCGAGCGGTGAGCGAGTTCCTGTCCTCGTGGACGGAGGAGCAGGAGCCGGCGTTCGAGCTCTTCCGCGTCGTCGCCGACATGGACGACCCCCGCATGCTCCGGCTGCGCGACGTGATGGCGCGCTTCAACCTGCCGTTCGTGGTCCACCCGCCCGGCGAGGAGGCCGGGCGGCAACTGCTGCGGGAGGCCGGGCTCGACGCGTCGCGGCTGCCCGTGGTCATCCGCTACGACGGCAGGGCGTTCGTGGACCCGCAGGTGCCCGACCTCGCGTGCGCGATGGGGGTCCAGGTCACGAACGACCTGGAGACCTGCGACGTCGCCATCGTCGGCGCCGGGTCGGCCGGCCTGACGGCGGCCGTCTACGCGGCGTCCGAGGGGCTCGACACCGTGCTGCTGGAACAGGCCTTCTCCGGCGGGCAGGCCGGGACCAGCCCCATGATCAGGAACTATCCGGGGTTCCCCCACGGCGTCTCCGGCGGCTACCTGATGGAGCGGACCTGCGAGCAGGCATGGCTGATGGGCGCGCACATCGCCTTCGCCCAGCGGGTGGTGGACCTCGAAGCCCGCGGCGACCGGCGGGTGGTCCGCATGGCGGACGGCTCCGAGGTCAGCGCCCGCGCGGTGCTGATCGCCACGGGCGTCGACTGGCGGCGGCTGGGCGTCCCCGGCCTGGAGGCCCTCGTCGGTTCGGGCGTGTTCTACGGCATGGCCGTGGGCGAGAGCCGCGCCATGCGGGGCCAGGACGTCTTCATCGTGGGCGCCGGGAACTCGGCGGGCCAGGGAGCGCTGCACCTGGCCAAGCACGCCCGCACGGTCACGCTGGTCGTCCGTGGCGGCAACCTGGCGAAGTCGGCGTCGACCTACCTGATACGCGCCATCGAGTCGACCCCGAACATCGTCGTCCGCACGCGGACCGAGGTGGTCGGCTGCGGCGGCGCCGAACGGCTGGAGTCCCTGACGCTCGCCGACCGGGAGGCGGGCACCACCGAGCGGGTCCCGGCCGCCGCCCTCTTCATCATGATCGGGGGCGAGCCGCACACGCGGTGGCTCCCGGACGGGATCGCCGGCGACGAGCAGGGCTACCTCCTGACGGGCCGCGAGATCTACGACAGGGCCCCGGCGCGCTGGCCGCTCGGCCGGGACCCCATGCCGCTGGAGACGAGCATGCCCGGCGTGTTCGCGGCGGGCGACGTGCGGAAGGGCTCGATCAAGCGGGTCGCCTCCGCGGTGGGCGAGGGCGCCACGGCCGTCCGCTCGGTCCACGAATTCCTGGCGCTCTGAACCGCGTCCGCGGCGGGCGGGCATCGCGAAGGTGGGCGTAGCTCTACCGCGGTGTGGGAGGCACGCCCACGGACAGGTCACGGAATTCCCGGAAAAGTGTTTACGCAGATGCCGATTCGCGCTCGCAACCGAGAAAGGCAGTCTCGTGGACACAGTTCTCGCCCGGCGCTTCACCGGATGGTCGTGCCTGGCCGCCGCCGTCCTCCTCACCGTCGAGGTTCCGCTGTACTTCGTCTACTCGGGGCCGCCACCGGACTCCAATGTCCTCAGCCGGCTCCTGCTGGGAATCCTGGCCCTCGGATTCATGCTCGTGTTCATGGCGAGCTTCCGCGAGTTCGTCAAGAGCGTCGACGCGCGGTACGAATGGGTCGGGAATTTCACTTTCGCGGCCGGGCTCGCGTACGTTCTCGTCACCCTGGTATCCAGCGGGCTGGAGGCCGGGGCCGTCATCGCCGCGGACCGTCCGATCGACCCGACCATCGACGTCAGCGGGACGTACATCCTGTACGGGTCCATCGGGCGCATGCTGCTGGCGTTCTTCCTGACCGCCCTTGGATTCGCCATCAGGAGGACCGGCGCGCTGCCGCGCTGGACCGGCACGTCCGCCTACGTACTGGCCGGCGTCAACTTCGTCTTCATCCCGTCGCTCTTCTTCGGGAACAAGCCGGCCTTCTTCTACGCCGCCAACGGCTGGGGCACGACCGCCTCGATGGGCGCCATCCTCAGCTACTGGCTCCTCATGATGGGCATCGTCACGCTCAGGAGCAGGCAAGGTGCCACCGGCCGCCTGGCGCAGGGAGCTCACCCGGTCAACAGCTGACTTCCGAGAAGCGGGTCTGATGGCCGCCGAAGGCGTTTCGCTTCGGCGGCCATCAGGCAGTTCGCGGCCTCGAATCCGCCGTTCCCGCCATAGCCGGAGGGCACCGCGCCTTCTTAGGGTGGCGGTCGAGGAGGTGGGCCGGTGCTGACACCCGAGGAGGTCCGGGGTCTTTCGAGGGACGAGCGGACCGCGCTGCTGCGGGCCCTCATCTCGGTCGAGGACGCGGATCCGCTTGAGGAGCCCCGCTACCGGCGGCGGCGCTGGGCCGTGCTGGCGGGGCTGGTGGCCTGCTGCGTCTGGCTCGTCCCCTGGACCGTCGTGCTGGGGTTCACGCTGCCGCAGCACTTCACCGCGGGGCAGTGGGCCGTCGCCTGGATAGGTTTCGACGTCGGGTTGACCGTCGCGATCGGTGCCACCGCCTTCGCCATCTGGAAACGGCTCCAGATCGCCATCTTCGGGCAGCTCGTCAGCGGGACGCTGCTGCTGTGCGACGCCTGGTTCGACGTCTGGCTCTCGTGGGGGTCGGGAGAGTTCGTCGTCAGCGTGCTGACCGCCCTGCTCGGCGAGTTGCCGTTGGCCGTGCTGTTCTTCGTCGGGGCCCGGCAGCTCGTGCTGATGACCGTCCACGCCCTGTGGGTGCGGGAGGGACGGGTCGGGCCGGAGCCGCGGCTGCGGCAGGTGCGGCTCTTCGCGGTCGGCGACCGCGGCGGGAGCCGATGATCGCGGAGGGCGAGGGGGCCGGCGGATTCATCCGCCGGTATGGGGCGGCCGCCTCACGTTCATCTGGCGGCCGTTTCTCCTCGCTAGTCATGGTGCGTGCGCGCCATTCTCGTGCTTCTCGCTCTCGCGCTCGCGCTCGTCGGATGTGCGACCGCCAAAGCCTCGATCCACCGTCAGGACGTCATCGTGGTCGGGGTCAAGGCCGACCAGCCCGGGCTCGGGCTGAGGAAAGACGGGGTGTTCCAAGGGTTCGAGGTCGATGTGGGCCGCTACATCGCCCGCCGCCTCGGGGCGTCCAGCGTGACGTTCCGCGAGGTCAGGTCCGACGATCGGGAGCGGCTTCTTAACCAGCACGCCGTCGACCTGGTGCTCGCCTCCTACTCGATCACACCGGACCGGTCCAGGCTGGTCGACTTCGGCGGGCCCTACTACGTCGCTCATCAGGACGTCATGGTGCGGCGGAGCGAAACCCGCGTCCGGAGCGTGCGCGATCTGGCCGGGCGAAGGATGTGCCAGGCCAGCGGGTCGGTCTCGACCGAGCGGGTGGTGGTCGGTCTGAGCATCGCCGCGAGGCTCGTCCCGGGATCGTCCTACAGCGACTGCGTGGCGAAGCTGAGGTCCGGGGCCGTGGACGCCATCTCCACGGGCGACCTGGTCCTCGCCGGGTTCGGGGCCCCGGACCTGAGAATCGTCAACGCGCCCTTCACCGACGAGCGCTACGGGGTCGGGATGCGCAAGGGCGACACGGACGGATGCGAGGCGGTGAACCGGGCCATCACGACGATGTACCAGGACGGAACGGCCGGCCGCCTGCTCGACAAGTGGTTCGGGAAGAGCGGGCTCACGCTCGTCCGCGAGGTCCCCGAGTTCGAGGGCTGCTCGTAATGTCGGCGGCTCTGGCTATGGTCGGAGCGTGGCTGAGGACAGGGATGCTTGGGACGAGCTCCTGGCAGCGGGCTTCCTGCACGCCCTGCGGGAGGCCCACCGGGAGGCGACGCTCGCCGTCTTCGGCGGGCTGAGCCGGGCGGCGGGGTTCACGGAGCGGACGTACGGGGTCGGCGCCTTCGACGTGCTCGCCTCGCAGATCGACCGGGTCTTCGAGAGCGAGCCGCAGGTCGTCCGCGACGATCTGAACGGTTCGCCCGGCTGGCGGTACGGGGCGTACCGCGTCCTGCTCAAGCGGCACGAGTTCGGGAACGTCAGGGGCATCCGGTGGGACCGCGACAGCCCCACCAAGCAGGCCGTGGCGCGGCAGTCCTTCATCGAGGACCCGCAGCTCGCCCTCCCGCTCGGCATCGAGGCGCGCGACACGCCCGGCGTCGTGACGCTGGTGCTCGCGCACAGCGCCACCGAGGCGCCGCTGGAGATGGAGCTCTTCCTGGGCCGCCCCAGGTGGAACGCGGACGGCGGCACCGCCTGGCACTGGGTCAAACCCCTGGACGACACCATCGGGCCCGATCCACGTCGTAAGCTCGTCGAGCGGACGATGCCGCTGTGGGACGACCGCGAGGACGACGTCCCCATGCGGCTCCGCGGGGAGACGAAGACGGCCTAGCAGAAGGTGGCGCGGGGTGCTGTTCGACTGCGAGCGGCTGACGCTCGCCCGGCGGCTCAGAGGCCTGCGCAAGAACCAGCTCGCGCAGGCCGTGGGGACGACGCCGAAGGCGATCGGGCAGTACGAGGCGGGCGTGCAGCGGCCCGAGGAGCCGACGGTGCGGCGGCTGGCGATCGCGCTGGGCGTGCCCGTCGAGTTCTTCCAGAGCGGCCGCAGCCCGGTCTCCATGGACGGGGCCCATTTCCGCTCGCTCCGGTCGACGACGCAGATCGAGCGCGACCAGGCGCTCGCCTACGGGCGGATCGCCACCGACGTCGTCGCCGTCCTCGAAAGGCTCGTCGACCTCCCCGAGGTCGACCTTCCCGAGTACCCGGTCTCCCCGGAGGAGATCGCCGGCCCCGGTCCCGCCGAGGCGGCCAGGCTCACCAGGAAGGCGCTGGTCGAACGGGCCGGGCCGGTACCGCACGTCGTCCGGCTGCTGGAGTCCCGCGGCGTGCTCGTCCTGGTGCTGCCGCGGGCGGCCGAGCGGGTGGACGCGTTCAGCGTCGGCGTCCATCCGAGGCCGATGGTGTTCTTCAACCCGGCCAAGGGCGACTACTGGCGCAACCGCTTCGACGCGGCCCACGAGCTGGGGCACCTGGTGATGCACGCCGACGCCGAACCCGGGGAGAAGATCGTCGAGGACCAGGCGCACCGGTTCGCGGCGGAGTTCCTCATGCCGGAGGCCGACATCGCCGGCGAGCTGCCCGCGGGCCCCGACTGGGAGCGGCTGGCCGAGCTCAAGGCGTCCTGGGGCGTCAGCATGGCGGCTCTGCTCTACCGGGCCCGCACCCTCGGGATCATGACGGAGACCGTGTACCGGAACGCGATGAGCACGCTGAGCTCGCGCGGCTGGCGGCGGCAGGAGCCGGGCCCGGCGAGGCCCCTGGAGCAGCCGACGATGCTCACCCGCGCGCTGGAGGTCGTGGAGGAGGCCGGCACCGACCGCGACCGGGTCGCCGGCGAGGCGCGGGTCACGCGCGCCGACCTCGACCTGCTCGTTCCGCGGCGGTGACCCGTTCTGGAACGCTCCCGCCCGCGCATTCAACGCAATGGCGGGATTTGTAAAGCGGCTGCGACAGATATGTATCCCTGTCCCGGGGTTCCCTGCGCGTCCACCATTGCCTGTGAGACCCTCCGAGAGTAATTGCCGGACCACCGTATGGAACGCTGGAGACCTGGGTGATCGACAATCGGCTGGCGAGTCCGACCGCGTTGCGGATGCAGCTCGGAGCGCGGTTACGGCGGATGCGCGAGGAGAACGGGCTCAGCCGGGTCGAGGCCGGTGAGGTGATCCGCGGGTCGGCGTCCAAGATAAGCCGGCTGGAACTCGGCCGGCACGGCTTCAAGATCCGGGACGTCCTCGACCTGCTCACCCTCTACGGCGTCGAGGACGAGGACGAGCGGAACGGCTTCGTCCAACTCGTCCGGGAGGCGAAGAGACCGGGCTGGTGGCAGGGCTACGGCGACATCGTGCCGAGCTGGTTCGAGCAGTACCTCGGCCTGGAGCAGTCGGCGGCGACGATTCGCGCCTACGAGGTGCAATACATCCCGGGCCTTCTGCAAACGCGCGACTACGCGCGGGCCGTCATCGGCCTCGAACACCATGACGCGGGTTACGACGGCCTCGAACGGCGCCTCGACCTCCGGATGCGGCGGCAGCAGATCCTGCACCGGAGGAACGGCGCGACCACGCTGTGGGCCGTGATCGACGAGGCGGCGCTGCGCCGGCCGATCGGGGGGCCGAAGACGATGCGCGGCCAGGTCGAGCACCTCATCGAGATGTCGGAGGAGATGCCCAACGTGAAGGTGCAGGTCCTGCCGTTCTCGGCGGGCGGGCACCTGGCGCTGGGCGGCCCGATCACGATCGTCCGGTTCGCCGAGCACGACCTCGACGACATGGTCTACCTGGAGCACCTGACCGGCGCCCGCTACCCCGAGGGCCAGGAGGCGGTCCGCTACCAGGAGATCATGGACCTGCTGGGCATCCGCGCGGCCCGTCCCGCCCGCACCACGACCTTCCTCATGGACCTGCTCGGCGAGCTCTGATCCCCCGCCGGGAGGAGCGCATCCCCCGCCGGCGGGAATCGCGCCCGCACCCGCGCTCACTAGCGTCCACCGTGGCATAGCGGACGATCACGCGGGCGGCGGGAATGAACGGTTCGGCGACGGTCGTCGCCTTCCTCATCGGGACGGCGATCAACACCTGGGTCATGGCGTACGGGGCGAGGAGCCTGCTGAACGCCCGGTTCCCCCTGTTCCGGACGCTCGTGGCGGGCGCGACCGGGCAGGCGGTCGCGAGCCCGATCATCAGCGCGCTGATCGGCGACCTGCGCGGGGACCGGCACCCGGGGCCGCTGCTGTGGCTCATCTGCCTCGGCTTCGCGTGCGCGCTCCTCGTCTCGATGACGATCCTGGTGCTGTGGGAGGCGTTCGTCCCGACCGGGACGGTGCCGTCGCCGCTGCACTGGCTCGGCGGCGCGCGGTCGCGGATCGCGCGCACCCGCCGGTACCGCCGGATCTCGTTCATCTTCCTGCGCCACGGCCTCGGCCCCTACCTGCGCGGGCGCTCCCGCCCGAGCAGCTCGGCGGCGCGCTCGTTCACCCGCGCCCTCGAGGAGGGCGGCGTCGTGTTCGTCAAGCTCGGCCAGGTGCTGTCGACGCGGCGGGACGTGCTCCCGCCCGAGTTCGTCGAGGAGCTGGGCCGCTTGCAGGACAGCGCCTCTCCCGTCCCGTGGCCGGAGATCGAGCGCGTGGTCCGCGAGGAGCTCGGCGACCCGCGGGACGTCTTCGCCTCCTTCGACCGGGCCCCGCTCGCCGCCGCGTCCATCGCGCAGGTGCACCGGGCCACGCTCCGGTCCGGCGAGGAGGTGGTCGTCAAGATCCAGCGGCCCGGCGTCCGCGCGGTGGTCGAGCGCGACCTCGACATCACCCTCCGCCTCGCCCGGACGCTCCACGAGCGCGCCGGGTGGGCCAGGTCGTTCGGCGTCGTGGACCTCGCCGCCGGGTTCGCGACCGCGCTGCGCGAGGAGCTCGACTTCCGCGTCGAGGCGCGCAACATGGCCTCGGTGGCGGCGACCGCCCGCGGCGGCGACGTCGTCATCCCCCGCCCCCACGACGACCTGTGCACGAGCCGCGTCCTCGTCATGGAGCGCCTGGACGGCGTCGCGCTCAGCAAGGCAGGCCCGCGCATCGACTCGCGCGGCCTGGACCGGACCGGACTCGCGCGCACCCTCCTCGACACGGTGCTGCGCCAGATCGTCCTGGACGGGGTGTTCCACGCCGACCCGCACCCCGGCAACATCCTGCTGCTCGACGACGGCCGCCTCGGCCTGATCGACTTCGGGTCCGTCGGGCGGCTGGACACCGAGCTGCGCGGCTGCCTCCAGCGCATGCTCCTCGCCATGAACCGCGGCGACTCGGTGGCGGTGACCGACGCGTTCCTGGAGGTCGTCGCCCGCCCGGACGAGCTGGACGAGCAGGGCCTCGCCCGCGCGCTCGGCGCCTTCATGGCCCGCCATCTCGGCCCCGGGACGACCCCCGACATGGCCATGTTCACCGACCTGTTCCGGCTCGTCGCGCGGTTCGACCTCGCCGTCCCGGCGGAGATCGCCGCCGTGTTCCGCGCGCTGGCGACGCTGGAGGGCGGGCTGACCGGGCTCGCGCCGGGCTTCGGGATCGTCACCGAGGCGCACGCGTTCGGCGAGTCCTACCTGCGGGAACGCCTCCGGCCCGGCTCCCTGCGCGAGGCCGCGAACGACGAGCTGCTCAGCCTGCTGCCGATGCTGCGCCGCCTCCCCCGCCGCCTGGACCGCATCGCCGCCGCCGCGGAGGCGGGCCGCCTGAGCGTGAACGTCCGCCTGTTCGCCGACGAGTCGGACCGCCGCACGGTCGCGGGCCTGCTCCAGCAGGTCCTGCTCACCATCCTCGCGTCGACGGCCGGTGTGATGGCGGTGATGCTGCTCGGCCTGAAGGACGGCCCCGCGATGACCCGGGACGTGACCCTCTTCCAGTTCTTCGGCTACTGCGGCCTGGTGATCTGCTCGGTCCTCTCCCTCCGCGTCCTGACGGTCGTCTTCCGCCGCTGACCTCTGCGAGGATGAGCGAAATGCCACCTGACCGTCTTCAGCGCGCTCGGCTCTCGCCGACTACGAGCGGGCCATCTGGACCACCGCGACGGCCGGCGGTGACATCGACACCACCTGCGCCATCGTCGGAGGCATCACCGCCGCCGGACTCGACCTCCACGACCTGCCGGACGCGTGGCGGCGGGTCACCGAGCCCCTACCGGAGTGGATCAACCCTTCCTGACCGGCCGCGCGACGACGCCCCGGTGATCGAACACATGTTTGACCGGACGGGTAGAGTAGGGGCATGTTCCAAGCGTCGTTGCTGGACGGTACGGACGAGAGCGGTCCGCGGCCTCTGAGCGCGGTGCGGCGTACCGAGCTGGAGCGCGGCGCCTGGGTGGACGTCCTGCCGGGGTGGATTCCCAACGCTGACGCGCTGTTCGAGCGGCTGCTCACGTCCGTCCCATGGCGGGCCGAACGCCGGCGCATGTACGACAGGGTCGTGGACGTCCCTCGCCTCCTGGCGTTCTACGACGAGGACGCCGAGCTGCCCGATCCCGTACTGGACGAGGCGAAGGCGGCGCTCGACGAGCACTACGCCGAAGAGCTCGGGGAGCCGTTCCGCACGGCCGGGCTCTGCCTCTACAGGGACGGCCGCGACAGCGTGGCCTGGCACGGCGACACCATCGGGCGCGGCGCCACGCACGACACGATGGTGGCGATCCTGTCGGTCGGTACCCCGCGGAGCCTGCTGCTCCGCCCGCGCGGGGGCGGAGCGGCGATCCGCCGCGACCTCGGCCACGGCGACCTCATCGTCATGGGCGGGAGCTGCCAGCGGACGTGGGAGCACGCGATCCCGAAGAGCGCCCGCGTGAAGGGCCCCCGGATCAGCGTCCAGTTCAGGCCTCGCGGAGTCCGCTGACCCGGGCGTGCGCCGGGCGCCTCATGGCACCATAAGCGGTGATTCGTGAGGAGGCCCGTTGCTGCGTCTGGTCGTGTCACAGACCTCCCCGCGGGCGTACCCGACGGTGCTCGACGCGCTCCAGGCGCCGATGCCGTTCGGGGCCGCCGGGCGGCACATCCTGGTCGAGCCGGGGTTGTATCCGAACACCGGGTTCCGCAGCTCGGGCGACTTCGTCCTCACGGCCGTGGGCGGGCCGGGGTCGGTCACGCTGGACGGCGCCATGGACGCGACCGTCGAGCTCACCGGGCAGGTGACGCTGCAGGGCCTCATCGTCCGCAACTGGAGCGCCGAGGGCCTCGCGCTGGAGGTCGCGGAGGGCAACGTCCTGGCGGAGCAGTGCGAGTTCGTGAGCCGCTCCGACCTCGCCGTGCGCGCGGCCCACGGGGCCCGGCTCGCGCTCAGGGACTGCCAGGTGCAGGACGGAGCGGTCGTGTACAGCGCCGCGACCGGGCTCATGGAGGGGACCGGCGTCACCGGGACGGACGGCAACGCGGTCGCGATCCGCAGCGGCAGCTCGGTGACCATCCGGTCGTGCCGGATCGGCGACGCGGGCGGCCACGGCATCTGGGTGACCGAGGGGTCGCGGCCGCTGATCGAGCAGTGCACGATCAGCTCCCCGGCGAGCGCCGGGATCCGGGTGGACGACCGCGCGGACGCGGCGATCCGCAACTGCGCGTTCCACGGCTCCGGCCAGTCGTCCCTGATCGCCGTGGAGAAGGGCAAGGCGGTCGCGGACGACTGCCTGATCACGGACGCCGGCGCGGACGCGCTGTGGGTGGCGACGGGCGGCTCGCTGACCGCGCGGCGCATCAGGATGGAGGCGCCGCACCGGACGGGCGTGGTCGTCGAGAAGGGCGTCGCGCTGCTGGAGGACTGCGAGGTCCTCGGAGCGGGGGCCCACGGCCTGTCCTTCACCGAGCACGCGAACGTCACGGTCGTCCGGGGCCGCATCGCCGACGCGGGCAAGCTCGGCGCGCGGCTCGCCCCCGGGGCGCGCGCCCTGCTGGACGGGACGACCGTCAGCGGCAGCGGGTTCGCCGGGGTGAGCGTCGAACCGGGCGGCGAGCTCGCCCTGCGCGGCTGCACGGTGGTCGACAACCACGGCCCGGGCGTCACCGCGAGCCGCGGCGCGAGCGTGGACGCGAGCGGCCTCACGAGCGAGCGCAACCGGGGGGCGGACAGGCTCGACGACGAGCCGGACGGCGGCGTGACCGCACAGGTCACCGAGCCGGCGGCGGAGGAGGAGGCC
Organism: Spirillospora sp. NPDC049024; assembly: GCF_040649235.1. Lineage (NCBI taxonomy): Bacteria > Bacillati > Actinomycetota > Actinomycetes > Streptosporangiales > Thermomonosporaceae > Spirillospora > Spirillospora sp. NPDC049024. The sequence continues at coordinate 220,857 of NZ_JBEZFD010000002.1, read as the reverse complement.
AGGCCGGCGCCGCCGGCCGAGGCGAGGCCCGCCGGGGCGTCGGCCGACGCGCTGCTGGCCGAACTGGACGCGATGGTCGGCCTGGCCGCGGTCAAGCGCGAGATCCGCAAGCTGACGAACCTGCAGAAGGTCGCCGAGCAGCGGCGCCTCGCGGGCCTGCCGCCCGGCCCGGCGATCGGCCGGCACATGGTCTTCGCGGGCCCGCCGGGCACCGGCAAGACGACCGTCGCGCGGCTGTACGGCGGCATCCTCGCGGCGCTCGGCGTGGTCGAGAAGGGCCAGGTCGTCGAGGTCAGCCGGGCCGACCTCGTGTCGGAGAACGTCGGCGGGACCGCGCTGCGCACGTCCGAGGCGTTCGCGCGCGCCCTCGGCGGCGTGCTGTTCATCGACGAGGCGTACACGCTGGCCCGCAAGACCACGGGCACCGACTTCGGGCAGGAGGCCATCGACACGCTCGTCAAGCTGATGGAGGACCACCGCGACGAGGTCGTCGTCATCGCGGCCGGGTACTCGGCGGAGATGCGCGAGTTCCTCGCCGCCAACCCGGGACTGAAATCGCGGATCTCCCGGACGGTCGAGTTCGAGAACTACAGCCCGGCCGAGCTCCTCCAGATCACCGAGGCGCACGCGGCCAAGGACGGCTACCGCCTGGCCGACGACGCGCGCACGGCGATCCTGGAGCACTTCACCTCGCAGCGGCGGGACGCGGCCTTCGGCAACGGCCGGGCGGCGCGCCGGGTGTTCGAGGCCGCGGTGGAGCGGCAGGCGCAGCGCCTCGCCGAGCTGGAGGAACTGCCGTCCGGCGAGGAGCTGAGCCAGCTGCTCGCCGAGGACCTCGACGTCGAGACGGGCCTCGCCGCGCGGTTCGGGGAGGCCCGGGACGCCGGCCAGGTGCGCACCGTCCTCGCCCGGCTGTCGGCGATGACCGGGCTGGAGGAGGTCAAGCGGGAGATCGGCGACCTGCTGGACCTGCTCGCCTCGGCCCGGCGGCGGCGCGCCGCCGGGCTGGAGGCCGAGCCGTTCACCGGGCATCTGGTCTTCGCGGGCCCGCCGGGCACCGGCAAGACGACCGTGGCGCGGCTGTACGGGGAGCTGCTCGCGGCGCTCGGCGTCCTCGCGCAGGGCCAGGTCGTCGAGGCGGCGCGGGTCGACCTGGTCGGTCAGTACGTCGGGCAGACCGCGCAGAAGACGGCCGAGGTGTTCGACCGCGCGCGCGGCGGCGTCCTGTTCATCGACGAGGCGTACACGCTGTCGCGCCGCGCCGGCACGGGCCACGACTTCGGGCAGGAGGCCATCGACACGCTGGTCAAGCTGATGGAGGACCACCGCGACGAGGTCATCGTGATCGCCGCCGGGTACACCGCCGAGATGGCGGGCTTCCTGTCCGCGAACCCGGGCCTGGCCTCCCGTTTCGCCCGCACGCTGGCCTTCCGCCCCTACGAGGTGGACGGCCTCGTCTCGATCTTCCTGGGCAAGGCGGAGGCGGCGGACTACCTCGTCCCCGACCCGACCCGGGCGGCTCTCGCGGCCTGTCTGAAGGCGGACCGCGACCGCTTCCGGGAGGGCAACGGCCGCGAGGTCGACAAGCTCTTCCGCTCCGCCGTCACCGCCCACGCCCGCCGCACCGAACAACTGGCGAACACCGGCGCCGACCTGACCACCGCCCAACTCACCACCCTCCTTCCCGAGGACATCGCCCCGTGATCTCGCTCGCCGAGATCACCGCCGCGACGCACGCCCTGCTGGCCACCGCCGAGCGGCTGGACGACCGCGAGGTCCGCGAGCCGTCCCTCCTTCCGGGCTGGACGCGCGGTCACGTCCTGACCCATGTCGCCCGCAACGCCGACGGCGGCACCCGCCTGCTGACCTGGGCGCGTACCGGTGTCGAGACCCGCGAGTACCCCAGCCCGGAGGCCCGTGCCGCAGAGATCGAGGAGGGCGCGCACCGTCCGGCGCGCGTGCTGCTGGAGGACGTCCGGCAGAGCGCCCAGCGGTTCGCAGCCGCCTTCACGCTCATGCCGGACGAGGCGTGGGGAAGGGTCGTCCAGTGGACCGCGGGCGCACGCCACCCCGCGTCCCGCGCCGCCGACGCCCGCCTCACCGAGGTGCTCGTCCACCACGTCGACCTCGACGCCGGCTTCGGGCCTGCCGATTGGCCGGCCTCCTTCACCACCCGGATGCTCGCCGCCGTCACCGCGTCATACTCCCGCCGCGACGGTGCGCCGGACCTGCGGATCCGTGCCACCGACACGGGTGAGGAGCACGGTCGCGGCGACGTACTCGTCACCGGCCCCGCGGCCGCGCTCCTCGCCTGGCTGATGGGCCGCTCCCCCGGCACCGGCCTCACCGGCGCCGGGGGAGTCACGCTCCCCTTCCTCTACTGACGCCTACTGCTGCTGCGCCGGGCAGGTCGTGCCGCGCGGGGGGAGGGTGAGGGAGATCAGGTAGGCGTCGATCGTGTTCTGCATGCAGGGGCCGCGGTTGTAGCTGCCGTGGCCCGCGCCTTCGTAGGTGAGCAGGCGTCCTGTCGGGCCGAGCTGCCGCTCGACGGTCTTCGCCCAGGCGTAGGGCGTGGCGGGGTCGTGGACGGCGTTGGCCAGCAGGATCGGCGCGCTCCCCTCGACCTGCAGGCGGTGCTGCGGGTTGCGGACGGGCTGCGGCCAGCCGAGGCACGCGGAGATCGCCATGACGGGACGCGCGAACGTCATGTCCGGGGCGACCTTCTCCGTGCGGCGCATGATCTTCGCGTACTCGCCGTAGTCGCGGACGGGCAGGCTCCAGTCGGAGCAGAACTGCGCGGTGAAGGGGTCGGTCGTGGTCTCCCCCGCCTTCGGGGCCGCCGCCGTGCGCGTGCCCGGCTTGAGCGGCGGGGCCGCGTCCAGCTCGGCCAGTGTGGACGCGAGCTGCGCCCAGTCGGGGCCGTAGAAGCGCTTGTAGGCCATCAGGACGAGGCCGAACTCCGGCAGCGCGGCCCCCGGCGTCGACGGGTCGGGCAGTTCTCCTCGGGCGGCGCGGGCGCGCAGGTCGCGCCATACGCCGTGGACGTCCTTGCCGTGCAGGGCGCACTCCTGCGTGCGCCCGCACCACGCGGCGAACTGGTCGAACGAGTCCTGGGCGGCGGCCAGTTCGGAGGTCAGGAACCGCCGGGCGTCGGGGATGCTGTGGTCGTCGACGCTCTCCAGCACCATCGCCCGGACGCGCCCCGGGAACGTCTCGGCGTACATCTCGCCCAGCAGCGTTCCGTACGAGCTGCCGTGGAAGGTCAGCTTCGACTCGCCCAGGGCGGCGCGGATCGCGTCGACGTCCCGGACGGTGCTGAGCGTGTCGGCGTGGTCGTAGAGGGGGCCGGTGCGGGCACGGCAGTCGGCCCGCAGGCGCGCGTTGTGGGCGAGGGTCGCCTTGAACTGCGCCGCACTTTTGATCATCGGCGAGGGGGCGGCACGGACGAGGTCGGCCGAGCACGTCACCGGATGGCTGGCGCCGATGCCGCGCGGGTCGAAGCTGACGATGTCGAAGCGCCGGCGCAGCTCGTCGCTGAACCGGTCGATGCCGCTCTCGATCCTGGTGACGCGCTGGACTCCGGAGTCGCCGGGGCCGCCGGGACCGAACACGAGGGTGCCGACGCGGGCATCGGGGTCGAGGGCCTTGCGGCGCGCGATCGCGAGGCCGAACGCGGGGCCGTCCGGGCGGGACCAGTCGATCGGCAGCCGCAGGGTCGCGCACTCCGCCTTGCCGTCGTCGCCGCACGCGCGCCAGTCGATGGCGGACGCCGAGCGCGGTGCGGCCTGGACGGACGGCGAGCGCGGCGCGGGCGACGCGGTGGCGGGGAGCGCGACGCCTGCCAGCGCCACGGCCCCGGCCCCGACCCCGGCCAGGGCGGCGAGCCTGTTTCTGCGCAGCATGGAGGACCTTCCGGTGGGGGACGTCAGAAGCCCGCCCCTTCAGAGGCGGGCGACGGTCCCCGGCCCGGCCGTGGCCGGGGACCGCTGACGATCAAGGTAGGCGCGGTCCCCGCACCGGAACAGGGTGATCAGGGGCGGTTCAGGGTTCGCTCAGGGTTCGCTCAGGGATGCGCTGGAACCGTCCGTCCCTCCGGATCCCTATCAAGAGTCGCCAATCAATACGTCACAACGTCGTGGTATTCGGCTATTCCTGAGATAGGCGGGAAAAATGAGTCCAGTGACTCAGCGACCGTCGAGGTCTCCGTTGCGAATCGCGGTCAGGAGAGCCTGCCAGTGGGCGGGAGCCAGAGCCAGGTGGCCGGCGGAGGGATTGCGCGAGTCGCGGACCAGAACCGACGGCCCGGAGGCCGCCACTTCCACACAGGCGCTCTCGTCGGCGCTCGCACTGCTCTTACGCCAGTTCAGCACCACCCTCGGGGCCGAGCGGTACACCATCCAACCTCCATCCGTTGCCGACGCGCCCTGCCTCGTCGCTATAGCGGACGAGGCAGGGCACGCCGGGCGGGCGGCCAAGTAGGGCATAACAAACCACGACCTTGTGGAAAATTTCCCGATCACGAGTGTAAACGGTTCTAGTTATCCCGCCTACAAGGGAACACAAGATCACCGAGTGTGTTATGACGGCCACTCGCCTTGTGGATGCCGGATGCGGCGGTCACCTCCCGGTCGAGTCGAGTCGGTGCGGGTCAGCTCATGAGCGCCTCGGCGGCCTGCCGCATCATCGCGACCGACTCGTCCGCCGACAGCGCCTGCTCCAGCAGCAGCTCGAAGGTGTCGCGGTACTCGGCGATCCGGTCGTCCTCGCCAGTGACCATCACGCTGGCTCCCGACCGCCCCTCCAGGTAGAGGACGTCGTCGAGGTCGCCGTCGAACTCCAGGAGGCTGAACGGACCCTCCAGCCCGAGGTGGGCGCCCGCGCTGAACGGGATCACCCTGACGGTCAGCAGGTCGTCCCGTTCACAGGCGTCCGCGATGTGGTTCAGCTGGGCGGGCATGATCGCCGGATCGGTCTTGATGCCGACATGCCGGCGGATGACGGCCTCGTCGATGATGTAGTGCTGGCGCGGCGGGTTCTGCCGCTTGGCGAACTCCTGCTGCCGCTGGATGCGGAGCTTCGCCGCGAGCACCCGCGCCTGCTCGGAGACCTTGCCGGTCGACAGGACCTCGGCGTACTCGGGGGTCTGGATCAGCCCGGGAACGACCGTCCCGTGAAACTGCCGGATGTAGGCCGCCCCAGCGGAATAGCCGACATAGGTGAGGAAGGTCGAATCCAGGTCGCCGCGGTAGGCGTTCCACCAGGCGGGTTCGCGCGCGCCGCGGGCGAGGGCCTGCAACCGCTCCTGCCGTCCCTCCGACGTGACGTCATAAACGGCGAGCAGCGCCTGGAGGTCGGTGCGGGTGATGGCGTTCTTGCCGCCCTCCACCCGGATGAGCTTGGACGGGGACCACTCCAACTGCCGCGCCACCTGCTCCTGCGTCAGCTTCTTCTCTTTGCGCAGGCGGACGAGCTCGGTGCGAAGCAACGCACTCTGGACTATCGGGCCCTGGTCACTGGCCATGGGTTCGCTCACTCTGAGTAGTGCATGCCACCAAACTGGATGCTACATGGCAGTCGGGGACCTGGCATCCCACTTCCACACACGGCGCTACATGTCTTGGACATCTGATCTTCGCTCCGCCCACCAGACCCCGCCATATCGCCCAAAACTCGCGTGGGTAGCTTCCAGAGTGCTGCATACCGTCGGACTCTGTTGTAATGTGCTACATAGCAGATTAGCAGACGACGCGATGCAACAAGACGCGATGCCACATCCGGGAGCGGATGAGGTTGAACACAGGGTGAAGACCCGGCCGGGCCCAAGGCGCATCCCGGCCGGGGCCGACCGCAGGCGGATGACGGGCCGGCCGCAGGCGGGAACGACAAAGGGCCGGGGAACGAGAGGGGCGCACGCGCCACACGGGGAGGTCGCAAGGGGAGACCAGCATCCGGGAACGCCGCGAGAGGCGACGCCGGACGAAAGACGCACGAAGCAGCGAAGCCAGCGAAGGCAACAGAGCCAGCGAAGGCGACAGAGTCGCCCGCCGCTTCCCACCGATCACCGGTTTGGCAGCCATGACGACCGGTGGGAGAGCGGAGAGCGACTCCCTGGGCCGCACGAGACAGCCGGGCCGCTCCGCGCGCATCCTCTGCGAAGACGCAGAAAGATCCGGGCTGACCTGCCAAAATGTCTCTGCGGACTCATCTAGTCTAACCGCGATCACGCGGTGCGGACCATAGGTGATGTGACTCCGGTCACCGCCCCCACCGGACCTGACCGGTGCCCGGCGGACCCGTGAGTCGCGATTCGAGGCATGGGGTCCCTGACATGTCCAGACAGCACGTACCGTCCCCCACCTTCGCCGCCCACCCCGCGCGTCCGGCGGGAGAGTCGCCTCCCGCCAGGCCTGACGTCGGGCGGGGGGCCCGATGAACGAGCACGCCCGCCACCACGACCCGGACAAGATGGTCCCCGCCGAGATCGTCCCGCGGCAGCGGCCCGTCCGGCCGGCCGAGAACGCCCGGCGGCCCGGATTCTGGAACGGGCTCACCACCATCGAGCGCGCCGCCTTCCTCGTCCTGGCGCAGGAGGTCGTCCACCCGGCCGGCACCGTGCTGTGGACCGAGGGCCAGGAGGCCGACCACACCTTCGTGATCAAGTCGGGCACGGTACGGGTCTCCGTGGAACGGGACGGGCGCGAGCGGTTCGTCGCCTTCCGCGGGCCCGGCGACATCATCGGCGAGCGCGCCGCCCTGCAGCTGCGCCGCCGCTCGGCGACCGTCGTCGCCATGGACACCCTCCACGTCCTGTGCCTGACGACGCACGAGTTCGTCGCCTACCTGAGCGATCACCCGCACGTGGTCGCCGTCCTCGAGCGAGAGATGTACAACCGGATGACCGAGCAGGGTCCGGGCCGGCCGCCGCAGCGCGTCCACTACCCCGCCGGCGCGGGCAACCCGTACGGCACCGCCGCGCAGCACGGCTCACCGCAGCCGTACGCCACGACGCAGATCCCGGTGGTCCCGAACTACCCGTACGCGATGGCGGGGCCGTTCGCGGTGGCCGCTCCGAGCGCCGCGCACGAGCCCTGGGGCGGCGGTGAGGCCCGCGTGGTGGAGCCCACGGCCGTGGTCACCGGGGCGTCCGCGACCCCGCCGGTGCCCCCGACCGTGCCCCCGACCGTGCCCCCGACCGTGCCGGCCCGCACCGTGCCCGCCCGTTCCCGGCGGCGGGTCCGGTCCCTGGAGGCGGCCGTCGAGACGTCCTGGGACCGGCCGACGCAGCCCATGGTCCTCCCGGACGACGACGGCCCGTCCTGGGCCGGCCAGAACTGCACCATCGTCTACACCGACGTGGCCGGGTTCAGCTCGCCCGCCCGCAACGACGTCGACCGGATCGACGTGCGCCGCGCCATGTACCGCGCACTGCGCGAGGCGTTCGAGGAGTCCGGCGTCCCCTGGCACGCCTGCCACGTCGAGGACCGGGGCGACGGCGCGCTCATCGTCATCCCGCCGCAGGTGCCGACGGCGACCGTGGTCGACCCCATGATGGTGTCGCTCGGCCGGCGGCTGCGCGGCCACAACCACCGGGCGAGCGGGGCCGTCCGCGTCCAGCTCAGGGTCGCGGTGAACGTCGGCCCCGTGATGCCCGATCCGCCCGGCGTGTCCGGCTCGTCCATCATCACGGCGGCCCGGCTCCTCGACGCCGGCCCGCTGAAGGAGCGGCTCGCCGCGACCGGAGCCGACCTCGGCGTCATCGCGTCCCGGTTCGTCTTCGACTCCGTGATCGTCCCGAGCCCCGGCCAGGTGACCGCCGCCGAGTACGAGCGGATCACCTGCCGGGTGAAGGAGTCGGACCTCGAAGGCTGGATCCACCTGCGCGGCCTGCCCGCCCTTCCCGCCTTCTGACCGTCCGACCGGCCGCCGGCCCGCTCGGCCCGCCCCCCGCGCGGGCCGCACCAGGCCGTCCCGCCTCCCCGGCCGTCCAGGCCGCCACGACCCCGCGCGCACCGTCGCCGCGGGGTTCTCCGCTTTCACCCCCGCCGCGGCTGCGGCTGGTCGACCGGCCGGCCGTCGTGGTGCCGCGGTATCCGCATGACGAACCGGGCGCCCCGCTCGCTGTCCTCGATGGTGAGGGTGCCGCCGTGCAGCCGCGCGATCTCCCGGGCGATCGGCAGGCCGAGGCCGGAGCCCGCCGGGTCGCGGGACTTGCTGGCCTCCAGGCGGGCGAAGCGCTGGAACACGAGGTCCCGGTCCTTCTCCGCGATGCCCGCGCCGTCGTCCATGACCTCCAGCACGGCGATGTCGTCCTCCCGCGAGACCGTGACGTCGACGCGCGACTCGGCGTGCCGCTCCGCGTTGTCCAGCAGGTTCGTCAGGAGCCGGATGAGCCGCAGCCGGTCGCCGCACACCGTCACGCCCTCCTGGAGATGCGGGACGATCCGCTTCGTCCGCTCCGAGCGCGCCAGCTCGATGGTGACCAGCGCGCCGAGGTCGACCGTCTCGACCTCCTGCCAGGCGGCGGCGTCCAGCCGGGCGAGCTGCAGCAGGTCCGTCACGATCGCCTGGAGCCGCTCCAGGGTCTGCAGGACGCCCCGCGCGGTCTGCGGCCAGTCGACGTCGTCGGGGTAGAGCAGGGCCTCCTCGATCTGGGCGCGCGCTGCCGCGATGGGGCTGCGCAGGTCGTGGGACGCGTCGGAGGTGAAGGTGCGCTGCCGTTCGAGGGCGCTGTCCAGCCGGTCCAGGGTCGCGTTCGCGGCCTCCGCGAGCCGCCTGATCTCGTCCCGCGACTCCGGCACCGTCACCCGGCGGCCCGACTGCTGCGCGGTGATCTCCGCCAGCTCGGCCCGGATCGCCTCCACGGGGGCGAGGGAATGGTCCACCGTCGCCCAGGCCCGCAGGCACCCCAGCAGGATCACCAGCAGCGAGACGCTGGCCAGGAACATGATCAGACCGGGATGCACGTACCAGGGGACGATCGGGACCGCCGCGTAGATCAGCCAGTCGCCCCCCGGCTTGAAGACGCGGAAGCCGATCACCCAGAGGCACCGGTCGCGCCGCACCGGCGCGCACACCCTCCGGGTGGAGTACACGCGCGTCGCGGACGGGACGAAGTCGGCGAGCGGCCGGCCCGCCGGTACCCGCCCCGGCGTCCCCGCGATCACCGACCGGTTCTCGTCCAGGACCTGGAGGATCACGCCCTCCCCCGCGTCGAGCCGGGCGGGCGCCGACTCGCGCCGCAGCACGTACGACAGCCGGAACGCGGCCGCGGTCGCCTCGCCGCGGGACGAGTCGCTCTCCGATCCCCGCGCCGCCACGAGGATCAGCGTCGTCGCGATTGCGCAGATGATCGCGGTGACCGTCCCGGCAATAACGGTCATCCGCACCCGTATGGACCATGTGCGCCGTCCGTTCACCCGACCTCCCGCAGGTGAGGTAATCACCGCACACGCCGAAATCAGTCCTCTGAACAGCAGTGACGCATACAAGACAGGCCAAAGAAATGGTTGCCGAACCGACCGGTCAAGAAGAAGCCAAAGCGCTGATGGGCGCACGGACTAGAATGCTCGGTTATGGAGCTGCGCCAACTTGAGTACTTCGTGGCGGTTACGGAGGAGGCCGGCTTCACCAAGGCCGCGGCCCGGCTGCACGTCGCCCAGCCGGGCGTGAGCGCCCAGATCCGGCAACTGGAGCGGGAGCTCGGCCAGCCGCTGCTCGACCGCTCCGGGCGGACCGTCCGGCTGACCGAGGTCGGCGCGGCCGTCCTGCCCTACGCGCGGGCGGCGCTCGCGGCGGTGGAGGGCGCCCGCCTGTCGGTGGACGAGCTGACGGGCCTGCTCCGCGGGCACGTCACGATCGGCACGATCGACTGGATCCGGTCGCTCGACCTCCCCGGCATGCTGGCCGGCTTCCACCGCGACCATCCGAACGTCGAGATCACGGTCGTCCAGGAGGACACCGCCAGGCTGACCGAAGGGCTTCGCACCGGACGGATCGACCTGGCCTTCCTCAGCATCGGCGCCGAACCGCCCGAGGGCATCGCGACGCAGGTCGTCATCGAGCAGGACCTCTTCGCCGCCGTCGGCCGCGGCCACCCGCTCTCCCGCAGGTCGACGGTCACCCTGCGGGCCCTCGCCGAGGAGAACCTGGTGTGCCTGCCGAAGGGCACCGGGCTGCGGGCCGTCCTGGACGAGGCGTTCGCGGACGCCGGCCTGCGCCCGCGCATCGCGTTCGAGGCGGGCGAGCCTCCCGTGCTGGCGGAGATCGCCGCGCACGGCCTCGGCGTCGCCGTGCTCCCCGAGTCGGCGGCGCGCGGCCGCCCGGACGACCTGCACGCGCTGCCGGTCGTCCGCCCGCGGCTCACCGGCCGGATCGCCCTGGCCTGGCGCGCCGAGGGGCCGCGCGGCCCGGCGGCGCGGGCGCTGATCGCCCGCGCGCGCCGGACGCCCGCCTGATCAGGCCGCCCGCTCGTCGGAGTCGTCCAGGACGGCGCGCAGGACGTCCGGCCTGTCGGTGATGATCCCGTCCACGCCGAGGTCGACGGCCCGCTCCATGTCGCGGGCGTCGTCGATCGTCCAGGTGAGGACGTCCATCCCCGCGTCCTGCACCTCGTCGACGTAGGACTCGGTCAGGCCGCCGAAGGGCGGGTTGACCTGGTCCGCGTACTCCGCGAGGTCCGGCAGGTCGTCGACCTCCGGGGTACCGAGCAGGCCGGTCGGCACCCTCGGCAGCACGGCGTGGAACCGCCGCACCGACTCCCAGTCGAACGACTGGACGACGAGGTGCCGCTCGTGCGGGTCGTAGCGGAGCCATGACGGGTACCGCCTCAGCTCCGCCGCGACTCGCCGCTCGATGCCCGGGTAGAGCGCGGGGCTCTTGATCTCCAGGAGCAGCCCGAGGCCGCTGCCGCGCATCGCGGCCAGCACCCGGCCGAGCGTCGGGACGCGTTCGCCCGCGTACCGCTTCGCGAACCAGCCGCCGGCGTCCAGCCTCCCGATCTCGGCGAGGGTGAAGTCGGCGACCCGCCAGGGCCTGCGCTCCGGGTAGACGTCCTCCGCGTTCGTCGTCCGGGCGAGCGTGGTGTCGTGCATGATCACGAGCTGGTGGTCCCTGGTCTCCTGGACGTCCAGCTCGAACATGTCGGCGCCCTTGGCCTTGGCGAGCCTGAACGCCGAGAGCGTGTTCTCCGGCGCGTACGCGGACGCGCCGCGGTGCGCGACGTCCACGACGTCGGCGTCCGGATCCGGGGCTCGGGCCGGGGCGGTGCGCGGGCGCGGTTCCGGGGCGCCCGGCGGGGCCAGGAACGGGTCGGGGCCTGGCCGGGCGGCGGCGGGCGCCGCCGGGACGGCGACGGCCGCGGTGGCCAGGACGGCGATGAGCGCGAGACGATTCCGCCGGTGCATCAGTCACCTCTCGGGAGCCGGGGCTGTCCGCCCCAACCCTCGGACCGTCCGGTGACACCGGGGTGACGGATTGGTAGCAGACTGTGTACCGATGGTGACGATACGCATCCGGTCCCGTCAGGACGAGTCAGACACGGCCGATCCGCCCGAACGGCCCCCGGACTCGTCTGTGCCGTCCCTTTCGTCCGCCTCCGCGGCACGCGCGCTCCTGGCCGCCTTCGCCAGGACCAGCGCGCCGAACAGCAGCCTCCTGCTGCGCCTGAGCGGGCGCGGGAACCTCGTCCGCTCCGCCCTCGGCGCCCGCCGCGGCGCGGGCACCGCGGGAGGAGCCGGGTGGCGGGGCATGCCCAGCCGGGTGGGACGGCTCCGGCCGCGCAGCGTCACCGACCGTCCGACGTCCCACTCGTCCGACTCGGCGAGGTGCGCCAGGTCGAGGACGGTCGCCGAGGCGAGGACCCGCCCCTCCTCGTCCTTCGCGAGGTCGCTGAGCCGGGCCGCCTCGTTCACCGGATCGCCGATCACCGTGTACTCGAACCGCTCCTCGGCGCCGATGTACCCGGCGACGACCGGGCCGGCGGACACGCCGATCCCCGCGTCCAGCATCGGCACCTCGGCGCGCAGCCGCACCGCCAGCTCCCGGGCCGCGCCGAGCGCGCCGCCGGCCGAGTCCTCCAGCTGCGTCGGCGCCCCGAAGATCGCCAGCGCCGCGTCCCCCTCGAACTTGTTGATCCAGCCGCCGTGCTTCGCCACCACCGACACCACGACGCCGAAGAACTTGTTGAGCAGCCCGACCACCTCGTCCGGGCCGCGCGTGTCGGCCAGCCTCGTGGACCCCGTCAGGTCGACGAACAGCACGGCCACCTCGCGCGTCTCGCCGCCGAGCGTGACGACGCCGCGCTCCAGCGCCAGGTCGGCGACCTCCTCGCCGACGTGCCGCCCGAACAGGTCGCGCAGCCACTCGATCTCGCGGAGCCCGGCGACCATGTGGTTGAACCCGGCCTGCAGCTGCCCGACCTCGCTCGCGTCGTACACGGCCACCTCGGCGCCGAGATCGCCCCGCTCGACCTGCGCCATCCCGCTGCGCACCGCCTTGATCGGATCGGCGATCGCCCGCGTCGCCATGTAGATCACGCAGACCCCGGCGAGCAGCGCGGCGCCGCCGAGCCCGAGGATCGTGATCGCGAGCTGGGTGACGTTGATGTCGGGCGAGGCCAGCGCCGCGATCGCGACGCAGATCAGCCCGAACACCGGGATCGCCGTCCCGAGCGCCCAGGCGAGCATCACCCGCGTCGTCACCCCGGGCAGCCGGAGCCGCTTCGGCCGCTCCGCGCCCAGCACCAGCGCCGCCGCCGGCCGCAGCAGCCGCTCCGACAGCAGGTAGACGATCGTGCAGGTCGTGCCCGCGCCGAGCAGGCACGTCAGGCCCGTCTTCACCGCGAGCCGCCCGGTGAACAGGATCAGGTCGAGCGCCGCCCAGCCGAGCGCGCCGACCGCCCACAGCGCCCCGACGAGCAGCGTCAGCCGCAGCGGCCCGAGCAGCACGGCCCGGCGCTGCCGCCGGTCGGGCTCGCCCCCGTCCCGGACGAACGTGACCACCGGGCGCCACAGCCACAACCCGCACAGCAGCGCCGCCGGAGCCGCGATGACCGGGTAGCTGAAGAACGCGACCGCGTTGACCAGGTGCACGTAGTCGCGGTCGTCCAGCGGCGGATCGGGGACGACGAACGTCGCGAACAGCAGCACCACCAGCGCGCCGACGGCGTTCGCGACGCCCACGACGAACAGCAGGACCCACCGCACCCGGATCTCGAGCCTGCTGGTCACGCGCGCCTCCGGAGGGAAGGAACCGCCGGGGGGATCATCCCACGGCGGCGGGCGTCCCGGCGGGTCGACTGCCGGGACGCCCCTCCCTCAGACGCTCTCCTCGGCCACGGCCACCGGAACCCGCGCCTCCTGGGAGCTGCGCCGGACGAACGGCCAGCCGACCACGACCAGCGCCGCCCACGCGCCCATCACGTACAGCGCGATCCGCGTGTCGGCCTCCCACGCGATCGTCACCGTGACGAACGCGAAGAACGCCAGCACGGCCCAGTTCGTGTACGGCGCCCACGGCATCCGGTACGGCGCCTTCGGCAGCTCACCGGCCGCCGCCCGCCGCCTGTAGGCCATGTGCGCGAGCAGGATGACCGTCCACACCAGCAGGGCCCCACCGGTGGAGACGGACGTGATGTACTCGAACGCCTTGTCCGGCACGACCGCGTTGACGACCACGCCGATGCCCATGACCAGCGCGGAGATGACGACGGTCAGCACGGGCACACCGCGCCCGTTGAGCCGTCCGAGCACCTTCGGGCCGTCCCCGTTGACGCCGGCCGTCCGCAGCATCCGGGACGTCGAGTAGAGCCCGCCCGCGTTGCAGGACGACAGCGCCGCCGTCAGCACCACGAAGTTGACGATGTCCCCGCCGCCCGGAATGCCGATCCGGTCGAACGCCAGCACGAACGGGCTGGCCCCGCCCTTGAACGCCGTCCAGGGCACCACCGCGAGGATCACCAGCAGCGACCCCAGGTAGAACAGCGCGAACCGCAGCGGCAGCGCGTTGATCGCCCGCGGGATGTTCTTCTCCGGGTCCTTGGCCTCGCTCGCCGTGACGCCCACCAGCTCGACGCCCAGGTAGGCGAACATCACCATCTGCAGCGTCATGATCGTGGCCCCGGCCCCTTCGGGGAACACGCCCCCGTGGTCCCACAGGTTCCCGACCCGCGCGGTGTCCCCGGCGTCGCTGAACCCGAAGACCAGCACCCCGAGCCCCACCAGGATCATCATTACGATCGCCGCGACCTTGATCATCGCGAACCAGAACTCCAGCTCGCCGAAGAGCTTCACCGAGATCAGGTTCACCACGAACAGCACGACCAGCGCGACCAGCGCCGTCTGCCACTGCTCGACGCCCGGCCACCACTTCTGGATGTACTTGCCGGCCGCGGTCAGCTCCGCCATCCCGGTCGTCACCCAGATGATCCAGTACGTCCAGGTCGTGGCGTAGCCCCAGAACGGCCCGAGGAACTCCCGGGCATACCCGGCGAACCCGCCCTCCGTCCGCCGGTACGTCAGCAGCTCGCCGAGCGCCCGCATGACGAAGAACAGGGCCAGCCCCGCCACGGCGTACGTCAGGATCAGGCTCGGCCCGGCCTTGGCGATGTTCTCTCCGGCGCCCAGGAACAGCCCGGTGCCGATCGTCCCGCCGATGGCCAGCATCTGGATCTGGCGGGTGCCAAGCCCGCGTTGGTAGTCCTCCGCGCTCTGGTCGTTTGGGAGCTTCGCGACCACGCGGCCTCCTCTCTACAGCCGCCCCCACAGGGGAAGCGGCGCCACCCTCCGATCACGCACGGTTGCGTAACCCGGACAGAGTAGGAGCCCCAAGCACAAACACGAAACACACCTGCCCGCCCGGTATCCCCCTGCCCCGTTCGTCCCCTCCCCCGCCCGGGGTAATCGAGTTGGCGACGCACTCGGCCATCGCGTATGCTCTCGGACGTCGCCAAGCGCCGGGAAAACCGGCCAAGACACCCCTCCAGAGCCGCTAGGCTCGGAGCAGCAAGGTCCTGTGGAGCAGTTAGGAGTGCTCGCCACCCTGTCAAGGTGGAGGCCGCGGGTTCAAATCCCGTCAGGACCGCCAGACGCGCCGACGCGCGTCCTGGGCAGGTAGCTCAGTCGGTACGAGCGTCCGCCTGAAAAGCGGAAGGTCGGCGGTTCGACCCCGCCCCTGCCCACCTGATCAAGCTCCACAAAGAAGCGCCCGACCTGCAAGAACAGGTCCGGGCGCTTCTCTCGTCTGTCCGGCTGTGTCCGACCGTCACCGGCCCTCGGCGAGCCCCGTGCCGAATACGTGCCGAAGATCGCACCGCAACCAACGCCACGCGACGCTGGCCGGTCCAGCAACCGCAGCAGCAGTTCAAGGCGGTGATGGCCGGTATCCCGTGGCCCAGGCAGGGGCGCGGTCGCCCCCAACCCTGCCTGGGCCGGGTTCGGGGCGACCCGGCCCCTACGGGTCCTGGACGATCCGCGCCCACCTGCGCCGACGCGGTATCGCAGCCACGTTCCCAGTGCTGGCCGACCAGGCCTGCCGCCGGCAACGCAAGGGCAGCCACGGCGGTCTTCCGCCCACCTGCGACCCGATCGACCAAGAATGCTTTGAGGGTCTCAATTATCGACCTGCCGTAAACCCCCATGCGGTTGTGCACAGCGTCTGCGGATGCAGGGCGGAACGTGCCCGATCCGCTGCGCCCAGAAGCGACTATTGAGCGGCCATTGCAATCGTGTTGGCTTCGATGGCGAGATACGAGTCCAAGGTTGCACTCTCCAACTGATTAGCCTGTGGTTCGATGTCGAGCTGCGGCTCAATGTCAAGAAGATCCTGCCAAGAGCTTTCTCTTCCGCGCTCATACGCCTGACGCGTCGTTCCGAGCAGGCGCTCGCGTTCACCGGCTTCTCGTTCAGCGAACCATGCCCGGCGTTCTCTGATACGTTCTTCGGCCATATCTTCCCTAATCTCGGGAGGAATCTCCCAAAGATCCGGCAAGTCGCCTCGGACATCGGGCAGCAACCGGGCCTGCTCAGCAGCGAGGCTCTGGCATGCGGCGAACAATCGGCGTGACATCCCCAAGGTAAGATCAGTTCCGGGCACCTTGCCGGTCAGCATATCCCATCTCTCCGAAGGCGGACGACGAGCATATGCGGACCTATCGCGCGCGACCATGCGTTCTCTGCGGGTACTGTCGTCCCATTCAAGCGGAACTACGAGATCGGTTACTTGCCTCCGAGATGCTCCAAGGTCCGCTACTGCGGGTCCTACTGGACGCACCGACAGCAGTTCTCGGGGGAGGGCTTCTAGTGCGTAGTAGGTCAGCATCCGAGAGCGCGCGAGCGCGACCAACTCCGTGTCGTCCTCATCTGGACGCCGGGGGCCATTGGGCGGAACACTGCATTCTCGTTTTCTGCCTGAAGCTTCGATATCGACCGTGATGAAAACCCTGTGCTCGATGCTCGTGCCGCACAGGACACGTAGATGCGGACCCGTCATCAGACCGCTCGCAGAGAGTTGACTCGCCCCCCTCGTCAATTCTGGCTTGCCTATACGGCGAGCCCCCTTGGCTTCGATAAGCCAAGTACGCGGTTCTTTCCGATGGAACCCGACAAGGTCGGGCTGACCATTCTTCTGAGACCAGAGCGGTCCGCGTCCAGGGAGCAAGGGCAAAGCCTCGGCGTGAATCGTCGGACCTAGGCCCATCAGGCCCCGGCAGACCCACTCGGCCATCGTCATGCCGATGCGATAGGCGAACATAGCGCGTGCCGTCTTCTCTGTTCCCTCCTGGTAGACCACGTTCGGCTCGAGACGGCAACCGGTTGATCCCGGAAGATGGATACCGTTGCCAGTGCGGCACAGGTATGCGCTCAATGGGAAACGTCGAGCAATGATCTCTGCTGCGGCGAGCCCAGGAACGGCGGCCAGCCAAGCGTAAGGATCGCGCCCATATGTCATGGCCGCATCGATTACCTCGCGCCACGTCGTTGGTACCAGGTAGTCACCCGGCGGCACCACGTCCCGGAGGTTCGGCCAAGGCGACCGGGCTTTATCTATGCGGCTTCTCGATGGTCGACGTTCAGGCTGGAGCGGCGAACTACTTCGCATAATCACCGGCACGTCAAACGCGTCGGCCAAGTTGACCGGTTGACCCGAAGCATTGGCGGGCGGCATCATGCCGCAACAGCCTGCCACAGTCCGAATGTTAGCGCGATCGCCTGCACCGAGCCTCAGTCTTCTCGGCTGGAGGACGCGTTGCTATGCCGCGTTGCCCGAACGGCTGCGCTCCCAGTCGAGCACAGGGCGACCGGCCTGCCGCCGACACAGCGGAACTGAGCACGCGGGCATGGATCTGGACGGGCACGCGCTATTCAAGGACCGCTTATGCCTCGACCAGCTTCACAAGAGCTTCCCGCTTCCCTGAAGGAGCGTCACGTAGCACCTGCCGAGCACGCAGAAGCGCATCCACGTCAGCAGTGGCAGCGGCGACCTCCGCGGCGACCGAGTCGATCTTCCCTAGCCCCGCATCAGCAAGCCAGCGAGACACCTGAGCCCAGGAGTACAGCTTGACGCGACTACCGCGATGAATGACCGGAGCGGGGAAACCTCCAGGTCCGCGCTCACCGGTCGTCCAGTGTCCGACCGCTGGGGCCGACCTGCCGGTCTTCTCAGCGATGTCGTCGATGGTCACCAGATCCTCCATGACGCCGGTCACCGCCAGCCCAGAGCGCTCGCTGTCGTCGATGGCCGACAGGATCGCCCCGATCGCGTTGGGCGCCTCGCGCGAGAACAGGATCGTGCCACCCTGATCGTCGCCGGAAAGTTGACCGTCACCGCAACGCGAGTACAGCCGCTCTGCGGCCTCCTCAAGGTCGCTGACCGGGCCGACCTCAAGCTCGAACCAGTAGGTGCTCATCAATCCTTCCCTTCATGCCGTGCAGCCACCTTGGCGTCGTGCTGTCGCATCCGCCTCCGGATCTTCTGTGCCTCGTGTTCGTCAACGTCGGGAGTTCCGTTGATCGAGAAGGGAGGGGCGCAGCAGCCGGGGCCGCCAGGGCAAGAGGCCCTCGCGTAGGCGTGAGCCCGTCCGCTGGTGTAGGTGATCTTCCACCCGGCTTCCTCTAACTCCTTGATGGCCGCTCGCGTATGCTTGCCTGGCATGTAGCGATAGTACTACGTATGTAGGACTAGGCTAACACTTCGCCTCGATGGCATCCAACGCAGTTACTCCCGCCAGGCTGCACGGGCCAGGCGATCGCAGCCATGCGAACCGACCGAAGCCGATCCAGGACCGCCGGGAGGCACCGTGCGCATGAGCACTCGGACATCGAACAGGACGCCTTGGTTCACCCACCGGCCGCGGTCGGCGCACAACTCCTGCTCGGCCAGTTCAATGGCGGCTGTGCCGACTCGGTCTTGCCCGCGGTTCTGGCGCCGTCCTGGTCCTCATCCGCAGCGTAGGAAGCCGGGAACTCATCGACCGGGAGCGACTCGCCCTTTTTGATGACGTGCAACCGCACGACGACCCCCCGGAAACGCTTCGCCAGCACGCTGAGTGGCGCCCTACACCGATCCATCTCCTGGCCGGTTGGTTGTCACGCCAGGTCAGGTCACGTCGGATCGTTGGTCTACTACGTAGAGAGCCCAGCCGCGCGTGGGTCGAGTCGGCAGATGTAGCCGGAGTAGCCGTGGCGCTTGGAGTACTCGCCACCGTTCCGGCAGGAGGTCTTGTCGGGGTACCAGTCGATGAAGTGCGTGCCGTCGGCGGATGCCGGGGAAGCGGTGGCCGACGGGGTGATGGGAGCGGCCGAGGCGGCACCGGTCCGCCAGCGGCTGCCAGGAGCGGCGGCGGAGTTGGGCTTCCCGCGCCGCCGGCCGAAGGAGCGGCCACGATGTGCAGCGCGCAGAGTCGTTCGTCGCAGTGGTCGGAGGATGGTGCGCTGGGCGACCGTCAGCCTCTGGTGGGCTTTGCACATATCCGAGTAAGGGCGCATGGTGACGAGTTGATAACTCTGCGTGACGGGTACGCGCGGTTGGTGACGATCGGGCCGAACGCGGTCCGTCCGGAGGTTGCGGCGGTGAGTCCCCGGGGGGGTGAAGTCATCGCTGCGGGACATGGGGGCTGGGATGGGACGGGAGCCTGGACGGGTTTCTCGGCGCGAGGCGCTCAAGTTGGCGGGGGTGGCGCTTGGGGCGACGACGGCCGCGCGGTTCCCCGGCGGCGAAGATCAAGGGGCCGTGGCTCAGCCGGAGCCTCCTACCGTCTTTCTCCCGCCGACCCGGAAGCTCTCGGGCACGTTGAAAATTCTCCAGCGGCGGCATTACGTGCCCCGCTACGACAGGTGGTTCGACGCCTTCGCCAAGGAGTGGGGCAGGCGCGTGGGAGTGGACGTGACGGTCGAGCACGTCGCCCCCGAGAGCCTGGTCTCGCGCACGCAGGCGTTGATCGAGGCGGGGACCGGCCATGACCTCATCGAGTGGATCAGCCCTCCCGCGCAGCTCGAGCCGTACCTCGTCGACATGGGCGACCTCCAGGCGGAGGCGGTCAGACGCTTCGGCCTCGAACAGCCCCTCTGCAAGAAGGCCGCCTACAACCCCTCCACGCGGAAGTACTACGGCTACACCCACGCCTGGGCCCCCTGCCAGGGCAACTACCGCAAGAGCCTGTGGCGGCAGGTGGGAATGGGCGACGGACCGTCGACCTGGGACGAACTGCGTGAGGGCGGCAGGGCGATCAAACGGAAGCTCAACGTCCCCGTGGGCATCGGCATGTCCAACGAGCTGGATTCCAACATCTCGGTCCGGGCGCTCATGTGGTCGTACGGCGCGTCGGTGCAGAACGAGGTCGAGCAGGTGGTGATCAACTCACCCGGGACGGTCTCCGCCGTCACCGCCATGGTGCGGCTCTACCGGGAGGCGATGACCCCGGAGGTGTTCTCGTGGAACCAGCTCTCCAACAACCAAGGGCTCATAGCCGGACGACTGTCCTACATCGCCAACCCCGTCTCGGCGTTCCGCACCGCGCAGGCCGAGGCCCCCAGGATCGCCGACGACATCTTCTTCAAGCGACCGCTCTGGGGCCCGACGGGTCTGGGCCTCAGCGGCCCGCAGCCGGTCTTCGTCTACTTCGTCCCCAAGTTCTCCAGGAACGTCGACGCCGCCAAGGAGTTCCTTCTCAACCTGTCGGCCAACGACGCGAGCAGCACCTACCAGTCCGAGCTGTACAACCTGCCGGCGTTTCCGGCCGTGGTGCCGCAACTGGACCACTGGCTGTCCAACGACCCGTTCGGGGCACGGCCGTCCGACAAGCTCAAGCTGCTGCAGGACGCGGCGACATGGACCGCGAACATCGGCTACCCGGGACCGTCCAACCCCGCCATCGGCGAGGTGTTCACCCGATCGATCCTGCCGCGGATGATGGCGCGCGCCGCCCAGGGAAGGCAGACGCCCAGGGAGTCGGTGGCCCTGGCCGAAGCGGAGATCAAGCCGATCTTCGAAAAATGGCGCTCCCGCGGCCTCCTCTGCAACTGCTGAGAGCAACAGCGAACCCGACGCCACCAGGGCGCTCGGCCACAGTGCGGAGGCGGGGCGCGCGACTGACGCGTTGATTCCGGCGCGCAGGACGTGGTCGGCCCAGCGCTCCGGCGGCGAATCCTCGGTGCTCTGGCCGCCGCTTTCTGGTTACCTTCGGGGTGTGGACGAGGCGGAGGCTAGTGGGCGGGTCTGGCGGGAGCAGGTTCGCCGGCGATGGACCGCGGAGCAGGACCGGGACGCTTTGGCCCCTCTCATCGAGCACGACGCCGACCCGGTCGAAGTCGAGTTGTACGAACTGGCCGCCGATCCGCGAACACTGCTCATCGACCGGGCCCAGCGACGTCGGGCCGGGCAGCACGAGCGGCGCGTCCGTCGGTTGAACGATCGGGGGCGGCGACGGATCGGCAGTTGGCGACAGCCCTGACGACTCTACGGTGGCCAAGCGTTCATGTCCGACAGGGCTGCCTGTTCCCTACGTCGGTTGGCGTGCGTTTGCGGGGTCGTCGGAGTTGAGGGGTAACGCGGGTGGGTGCGGGGTGGATTAGCTGTTATGGCGCGTTTTCATGGTTCGATCACAGTTTCGGCCCTGCCGCGTCAATGGTTTGAGACGTTCGTTGCCGACCTGTACGAAGTGCTCGAGACGGCTCGTGTGGTCGACGGCGCAGTTGTCACCGAAATCGGCGAGATCGAGGGGGTCCGACTCGTCAAAGGGCGGCATCTGGCGACCGGCGCGCGGTACCGGCTGGACGGGGGCGACGAAGCAGACGACGACTCGACGAGCGAGCTGGTCGTTTCGCGGTGGAGCCGCCGCGGCGAGACCAGCGTCGAATTCACCAGTTCGGACGGCGACGGCACCGCCTCCGGTGCGCTGCGCTTTGACAGCGCCACGCGGCCGAGGAATTTCACCATGACAGGGAGGTACCAGGGTTCGGGACGGCTGCGGCAGATGTCGTGGAAGGGCAGCGCCGATATCGAACGGTGGTGGGAGCAAGTGAGCGAGGCCGGCGCGAAGCGGGCCAAGCCGCCGTTGACCGCGAGACTGTCGCATTCGCTTGTCTCGGTGAAACTGGCGATCGCTGCGGAGCCGGCGGACGGCGGTCGCTGGTCGATCGATGTGGCCTTGGTGGTCCGCGGACGCTCGTGGGCCCGGCCGGTGGGCGCGCTGGCCTCTCTGTTCGGAGGCTTCGCCCTGCGGCGGCTCTTCAAGCGCGGCCTCGATGACGTCCGGCGCAAGTGGGAGGACAACGTGCCCGCCCTGGTCAGGGACGATCCGCTCTACGCGGTGGGGAAGGCCCTCATCCCACCCTGAGCCCCGAGCACGTGCTCGCTTCGCGTACACCGCGCGTGAGCGGGACCCATATCGTTGGGATCATGGCTCTTCTCTCGTCCATGCAATCCGCCGTTTGGGACGCACCGCTCCGCGAGCAGTTCGAGGTGTTCCTCGATGAGCACCGGGCCGCGTTGCACGACTGCCTGGACGGGCTGACCGAGGAGCAGGCGCGACGTCCGCTGGTCGCCTCGAAGACCACGCTGCTGGGGCTGGTCAAGCACGCGACGTTCGTCGAGAAGGTCTGGTTCGACGAGGCGATCAAGTGCAGGCCGCGCAGCGAGATCGGCATCCCGGACACGCCCGACGAGTCGTTCGATCTCGACGACGGCGACACGATCGCGTCCGTCCAGCGGGCCCATCGGGAGGCCTGCGCGGCGTCTCGGCAGGCCGCGGCGGACCTGGCCCTGGACGATCTCGTGCTCGGCAACCGGCGCGGGCCGCTGCCGCTGCGCTGGGTCTACCTTCACATGCTGCGCGAACTGGCCCAGCACTGCGGCCACGCGGACATCCTTCGCGAACAGCTGCTCCAGGCCTAGGTTCCGGACGGGAAGACCGCAAGCGGCGGGAAAGCCGCGCTCACTCAGCGCATTGCAGCAATGACCGATCGAACATTGGCCGCCTCATCACATTTCCCGTGGCGCACTGACACCGGACCTTGCCCGGCGTTGCTCCGCATAGTTCCCAGGGACTAGACGAACTGGTGCCCTGGCTTCTGTCGTAACCGCGTGCCGAAGGGCTTAGCTCATTGCCAAAGCCCCTATCGAATCCGCCCTGTCCGTGGGTTCGCGGAGATGATGGAAATGACAGCCAATCCCCCGCGCGGCGAATTCCCCGCGCGCCGGCCTCGCCGCCTGGCCGGTACCGTCCGAATCCTCACGGTGACCGCTGTCGCCTCCGGTGCCCTGATGGCCGTTCAGGCCCAGGCTCAGGCGACGCCGTTCCCCGAGACCCGGCTGGCCGACAATGCCACCCACACGTACTGCATCCGCGGCGGCGGCTGGACGACCGCACGCAGGACGTCCGTGGTCTGGGGCATGAACCGCCTGGCCAACACCACCGCCATGGGCGCCAAGTCCGAGAGCTGCACCCTCAGGACGGACGTCGTCTGGCTGACCAAGAATCTGGAAGCGGGCGTGCGCGGCCAGACGAAATGCACGCGGCTCATCGGCCCCAAGTGCGACAGCGCCACCATCTGGATGGACTTCCCCGAACTCGCCAAGGGGACCGACGACTGGTACGACTACCGCAAGACGGCCGTGCATGAGATCGGCCACACCATCGGCTTCGGCCACCACGCCAGCGGCTCGCACAAGTGCGCCATGATCAGCGGTGAGGTCCCGAGCCGCTCGATCGTCTGGCGCAGCTACACCGCCCACGACCGCAGCCACATCAGCGCGAGCTACTGAGCCGAGGGGACACCATAATGAAGACGAACATCGTCGTCATGTCCGTCGCCGCGATCGGTCTCGCGCTCACGGCGACCGCGTGCTCCGGCGGCGAATCCGACGCCGGGTCCGCCGCCGCCGGCAGTGCGGGCGACTCGGGCTCGGTGCGCACGCTGACCGGTCTGGCCGCTCAGAACCGCGACGTCGACTACGACCCGCTGACGTCGCCGGCGGACGCCAGGAAGAAGGCCGACCTCATCGTCACGGGGACGCTGACGAAGGTGGAGGACGGCATCCGGATCGCCGGCGACCCCTCCCAGGCGGAGAACGACTACGTCACCTTCGTCCTCAACGTCCACAAGGTGCTGGACGGCAAGAAGAGCGGGGTGACGGGCGGCAAGGTCTACGTCTCGGTCTTCACCGGCGGCGCGGCCCCGGCCGCCAAGCTGGCCGCGCTCAATCCGCAGGCGAAGGTCGTGGCGGTTCTCGACGACATCACCAACTGGCAGCCCTCCCCCGATGAGACCGTCGTCCGTCCGGCGAACATCCCGGCGGGCGCACGTCTGTACGCGCCCTACACCGACGGTCTGTGGCTCCAGGGCCGCAGCGACACCAGGATGTTCGGCGTCGGCGTCGAGGCCGCCGACCTGCCCACCGGCTGGCGGCATGCCAAGACCGTCGACCAGTTCTCGGCCGCCCTCGACGGCAGCTGATCTGGAAAGCGCGTCGCGGACGGGGGCCCGCCGACCGCCGGGCACCATCTGGCGGAACCGGGGCGTTCCGGCTGCGGGAGCGCCTGCCCGCCAAGGCAGGCGCAGCGGACCGCGGTAGCGCCGCCCTCCTGGCTTCCCGAGACCAGGAGGGCGGACGCCGGCGACGGCTCCTAGCCGAGGCCGCCGTCCCCCGCGTCACCCTTCACTTGATCGCCATCGCGTTGGGCGGTGATCCGACGCCGCCGACGAGGTTCAGCGGTTTGGCGGTCAGCATGAACTCGTAGGTCCGGTCGGCGTGGCAGTCCTCGGCCAGCGCCTCCAGGTTCCACAGCTCACCGAGGAACAGGCCCAGCAGGGCGATCAGCGGACGGTGCATCATCCCGTTGTGGACGACGCCGCGTTCGGGGAGCGGCTCGTCCGGGTCGACCAGGCCCGAGTGCGGGTTGACCGGGTGCGCCTCCACGCCCAGGTCGTCGGAGGCGACCATCGCGAAGCGGTGGTCCCAGAGCCACTCGATCATCTCCTGCGACTGGATGAGGCCGGGGTGCCGGATCTTGGACCGGAAGGCGTGCCGGTCCTCCTCGCCGACCTCGTTGAGCCAGTACTGGGCCCAGCCGACCCTGAGCAGGAGCACGTCCCCGGGCCGGAACTCCACGCCCTGCGCCGCGGCCGCGGAGTCCAGGTCGGCCGGAGTGATCATGTAGTTGCCGGCCGGGTCGAGCGGGGTGCCGCGGTCGGCGAAGTGCCGGGCCACGTCGAGCAGCACGCCGCGGGCGACGATGCCGCGCTGCGCGACCGTCTGGATGCCCAGGGCCGGCGTCTCCTCGGCGATCTCCTCGTCGGGCACGCCTCCGTAGAACCCGTACCGCGGGTGGCGGATGTGCCGGAGCCCGTCGATCTGGGACGTCGACTGCAGGTAGAACGAGTCGAGCCAGTCGTCCCGGTGGTTCGGGTTGTTGGCGAAGATGTGGTGCACGGTCTTCGGTCTGGTCCCGGCCGGCGGCGGGACGAAGGTGTTCAGCGGGTAGTCGAGGTTGAACACGGTGCCGCGGCGGACGAGCCCGACCGCGTCCCGCACCTGGTCCGGGCCGATGAAGTTGAGCGTGCCGAGCTGGTCGTGCTCGCCGAAGACCCCCCAGGACGAGCCCGGTGGCGCGTCCTCGCGTTCGAGCAGCTCCCGGTACGCGGGGATGCCGTCCCGTGGACTCATCCGAGCGCTCTCCTCTCCGTGTCCGATCTCGCCGGCGGCGGGTCGCCCCCGGCCTTGTCCAGTTCGGGCAGCACGGCGCTCCCGACCAGCCGCAGCGTCCGCCGGGCCGCCTCCGGCGGCGTCCCGTACGGGGCGACGCGGAGCTGGACGGACGTGACCCCGGACGCGGCGTACCGCCGGAGCGCCGCGACCACGTCGGCCGGTGACCCGACCAGTGGAAG
The DNA here is from genome assembly GCF_040649235.1 of Spirillospora sp. NPDC049024. NCBI lineage: Bacteria > Bacillati > Actinomycetota > Actinomycetes > Streptosporangiales > Thermomonosporaceae > Spirillospora > Spirillospora sp. NPDC049024. The sequence goes on along the minus strand of NZ_JBEZFD010000002.1, from coordinate 195,478 downwards.
CCGGGGGGCTTCCGGGCCGTCCAGGCCCATCCACGCGCGACGGCTCGTGTAGTAGTCGAGGACGGGCGCGAAGTACTCGGCCGCCGTCTCCCGGGCGCGGTCGGCGTCCTCGTCCACCAGGCACAACCGGGTGACCGCCACCTCGCCCGGCGCTCCGCCGCGCGCGTCCCGGTACTCGGCGGCCCGCGCGGCCAGGAGATCGTCGCCGTAGTTGGTGGCCGCGTAGTAGCCGTCGCCGATGGTCGCGGCCCTGACCGCGCCCGCGGACGTGCGCCCGCCGAGCAGGATCGGCGGGCCTCCCGGCCGCGCGGGCGGCGGCATGACCGGCGCCGGTGCTTCCGTTCCGGGTGCGGCCGACCAGGTCTCGCGCAGCGAGGCGACCAGGGCGGCGAGCCACTCCGCCGGGCGGCGGCCGTCCGTGCCGCCGCCGACCCGCTCCGCCAGATCGGCGTTGCCGAGGGCGAGGCCGAGGGTCAGCCGGCCGGAGCACAACTGGTCGAGCAGCGCCGCCTCGTAGGCGAGCCGCCGGGGCTCGTACGCGCGCGCCAGCAGCACCGCCGTGCCGAGCGGCAGGTCCGTGCGCCCGGCCAGGTGCGCGAGGACGACCAGCACGGCCGGGAGGTGGAACACCTCGGGCCGGACGTGGTAGCTCTCCCCCAGCCAGGCCGAGGTGAGCCCGTTCTCCTCGGCCGCCTCCAGCAGGCGCGCGGCGCGGTCGACCTGGGGGCGGGTCGCCTGAGCCGACCCCAGGTCGAGCGCCGCACCGAGCCTCATGCCGGTTCCATGTCAGGCCGCCTTCTTCGCGGCGGCGCGGATCTCGTCGTGGGGAAAGGCATTGATCTTCGCTATCAGGTCGTTGGTGTAGATGTCGGTGGCCGGGAACTCCTTGCCGATCAGCCCGGCGGCGGTCATGAACTTCACGGTGCCGGTGACCGAGGCGGGGTCCATCCGGCCCCAGCCGTCGCCGTCACCGGGCCCGGCCTTCTGGCCGTCCAGCCGGACCTTGAGGACCTTGACCTGCCCGGCCAGCAGCTGGTCCTCCGGGACCGAGGCCGCTCCCTTGGCCTCGGGGTGCAGCTTCCACAGGTCACCGACCGCGGCCTCCGGATCGGCCTGCGCGAAGACCACGCCCTTGGCGAACGCCCTGCCGAACCGGACGAGGAGGTCCTCCTTCTTCCGCAGGTCGGGCCGCTTCACCGCGAGCCCGCCGCCGAACAGGTTCTCCGTGCCGGGCACCGGCAGCGGCTTCAGCCTCACGCCGGAGTTCTCGACGATCTGGTACTGGGTGTCCCAGAGCGCCAGCGCGTCGACCTTGCCGCTCTTGATCGCGGTGACCTGCTCGGCGCCGGCGCCGATCGGCAGCAGCTTGATCGAGTCCGGGTCGAGGCCCTGCGTCTTCATCGCCGTCCGGGCGAACGTCCCTCCGGAGCTGGCCACGGCGGTGACGCCGATCCGCTTGCCCTTCAGGTCGGCCACGGAGGCGATCGGGGAGTTCTCCGGGACCTTCAGGCTGTAGATCCAGCGCGTCCAGTACTGCGCGAAGTACGTCAGGCCGGTGTCCTTCGCGTGCCCGATCGAGACGGGCTCCGGTGTCATCAGCCCGACGTCGATCTGACCCGAGATCACCTGCTGGGCGACCTGGGTCCCGGACGGGAACAGCTGCACGTCGACGTCCAGGCCCTCCTTGGCGAAATAGCCTCTGGCCTCGGAGACGGCGAGGGTGGCGTATCCGGCGTTCCAGCTCGGTGAGCCGATGCCCAGCCTGATCCGGTCACGCCCGTCGGACGACTTCCCGCCGGACGAGCCGCCGCACCCGGCCAGCGCGAGCGCCGCGACGGCCAGCGCCACCACCGGCGCGAGCCGGCCGTGTCGGTTGAGTTTCACTAGGTCCCCCTAGCTGTGGGGTGGGGTGGGGTGGAGGGAGGCGGGGGGACTGCACAACGTTCACTGGGCGGACTTCGCCGCACGGTTCACTTCGCGGCCTTCGCCGCGCGGTTCACTTCGCGGCCTTCGCCGCGCCGCGGACCTCGGTGAAGGAGAACTTGTTGATCTCGGGGATCAGGTCGTTGGTGAAGATCTCGGTCGCCGGGAACGTCTTCTTGATCAGCCCGGCCTGCCGCATGTAGGACACCGTGGCCGTGACGGCCTTCTCGTCCATCTCGCCCCACCGGTCCTCGCCGGGTTCCACGCCCTGGCCGTCCAGGCGGACCTTCAGGACCTTGACCTGGTCGGACAGCACGGTGTCCTCGGGTGCGGACGCCGGACCCTTGCTCTCGGGATGCAGCGTCCACAGGTCGCGGACGGCGGCGCCCGGGTTCGCCTGCGCGAAGACCATCGCCTTCGCCATGGCCCTGCCGAAGCGGGTCAGGACGTCCCGCCTCTTCTCGACGACGTCGGCCTTGACCGCGAAGCCGCCGCCGAACAGCCCGTCGGTCGAGGCGATCGGGATCGGGGTGAGGTCGATCCCGGCGTTCTTCACGAGCTGGTACTGGGTGTCCCAGAGGCCGAGCGCGTCGACCTTGCCGCTCTTGATCGCACTGATCTGCTCGGCTCCCGAGCCGATCGGGATGAACTTCACCGTGCCGGCGTCCAGCCCCTCCATCTTCATGGCGGTGCGCACGAACGTCGTGCCGGAGCTGGCCACGGCGGTGACGCCGACGCGCTTGCCGGGCAGGTCCCGGACGCTCCGCACGCTCGAACCGGCGGGGACCTGGATGTTGGAGATCCACTTCGGGTAGTACCCGGCGAAGTAGACCAGCTTGGTGCCCTTCTCCAGCCCGATGCCCACCGGCTCGGCGGTCATCAGCCCGATGTCGGACTGCCCGGCGATGACCTGCTGCGCGACCTGGGTCCCGGAGGCGAACGTGGAGACCTTCACGTCCACCTTCTCCGTGGCGAAGTACTTGCGCGCCTCGGCGACCGCCAGCGTCGCGAACCCGGCGTTCCAGCTCGGGGTCGCGATCGCCACCTTGAGCACGGTCCGGCCGTCGGCCGTGACCTCCGGGTCGGACGACCCGCAGGAGACGGCGGTGAAGGCGGCCAGGACGACCGCGGTGAGACTCCAGAGGGACTTCGGTTTCATGTCCCGTCCTTCCCGATCATGCAGGGGTGGGGTAGTCGTCGGAGTTCAGGACCAGGCCCGGCCGGGCGGAGAAGTCGGCTCGCGGCGGGCAGAAGATGTCGATCAGCTGGTTGCGGCCGGACCCGACGGACTGGGTGGTGTGCACCGCCGTCGGGGGGATCACCGCGACCGACGGGCTGCCGCAGGCTTGGTGCTCGTCGGGCAGCCACTCGCTCATCCGGCGCGTCCAGGGGGTGCGGATGTGGTGGACGAAGTCGCCCTCGACCGCGAGGGAGCACTGCTCGAAGTCGTCGTGCTGGTGCGGGGACAGGGACTCGGGGTCGCGGACGCCGATCCGCGGGTTCAGGAAGTTCACCATGAACGTGCTGCACCGGAAGATGCGTCCGAACCGCTCGGGGTCGACGGGCACCTCCGACAGGGGGTACGCGCGGATGCGGTGGCCGCCGGGAGGGTCGGGCCAGGGCTCGAAGGACGCGACCTTCGGGTTGGGCTGCTCGTAGGACTCCTGGTTGACGGCGGCCCGCGCGAGGGACTCGGCGGACGCCACGGTGAACAGCCGCACGAGGTCGCAGTCGGCGTCCGCCACGACCGAGGACCGGCCGGGCGGCATGACGATCACGGCCTGGCCCGTCACCGACCGCTCGTCGCCGGGGGTCCGCACGGTCGCCGCGCACCCCTCGTGGGGCAGGACGACGACGTACTCGTCGCTCTGGTCCTCGCGGGTGAGCTCGTCGCCCGCGACGGCGCTCGAGTAGGCGACGACGAAGTTCTGCCCGCGCGCCGTCCACGTCCGCGTTCCGGCATCGGACCGCGCGCTCGGCTCCAGGTCGGGGAACTCGACGTACTCCGCGGCGGCCCTGCTCTTGTTCGCTTGCTGCGCTTGCACTGGAGACTCCTGTCTCTGGTCGTCCGCCTGTTCAGTCGTCCAGACCGAGCAGGTGGGCCGGGTTGACGCAGGTGATCTGCCGCAGGTCCGACTCGCTCAGCCCGAGGTCCAGCAGCGCCGACCCGACCCGGATGAAGGCGTCGACGGGGAGCGGGCGGTTGGCCTGCCCGAGGTCGGAGGCGAGGACGGTGTGCTCGGGCCCGATCTTCTCGATCCAGGTGAGCAGGTCCTTGGGGTCCCACTTGCGGTACCCCTCGGGGTCGTACATCCCGACCTCGTGCTCGACGTAGGCGCCGCCGCGCACCAGTTCGAGGCACTGCTCCGGCTCGGCGCCGATGACGAAGTTCGGATGGTTGATGACCATGCGGGTGACGCCGCGGCGCCGGCCCTCGTCGAACAGCTGGGCGATCGTCTCCGGCGGAAGGTGGCCGCCGCTGAGGATCGCGCCGCTCTCGGCGATGAGGTCGAGGACCTCGTGCACCTCGGGAAGGAGGCCGCCGGCGTCGTCGTGGACGTCCACCCGGTCGGACGGGACGTCCACGGTCGCCGTGGGGAACCCGCCGCCCTCGGGATGGCATTCGATGTGCCGGCCGGAGGAGAAGGTCGGGAACCAGACGGCCTTCCCGCCCATGCGCAGGCACATGGCCACGGCGTAGGGGTTGATGCCGCCGACCTGGCTGTTGAGCGCGATGCCGCCGAACATCCGGGTGCTGCTCTTGGCGAGGCGGTCCCCCATCGCCAGCAGGTCCATCACCGTGTTGTGGTGGTGCGACTTGACGACGATCGCCCGCATCTCGATTCGCTCGCCGTCGACCGCGGCGTCCGCGTGGTCGAAGCGCCGGGGGAACGGGTTCGGCCCCGAATGGCAGTGCAGGTCGATCGTTCCGCGCAGCACGGTGGTGATCGCGCTAGGTCCGGGCATCGGCAACCTCCTAGTTGTTCGCGATGCAGACTAGATGCCCACTTCGTGAACGTCAATGCTCTACCTGCGAATCCGTGGCACGACGGCGGCAGTGAGCACTCTCTTCTTATGTCAATCGACCAGAAAGCCGCCTTCAGCGGGTCAACCTGATCAAGCCGCGAGCGATACAGCGACGGAACGGCCGACCTGCGATCTCTCTTGCGTGGCCCAGGTCACTTTGCTATCCTCGACGCTCACACGGATAGTGAACAGCAAGTTCACATGACGACCAGAGCGCCGGAGCGCCAAGCCGAGGGAGACGTGCATGACGGAGCAGGGCCAGTCCGATATCCAGGCAGTGAGCCGGATGGCCCAGATACTCGCCCTGTTCGGCCCGGACGCACCGGAGCTGTCGGTGTCGGAGGCGACGGAGCGGCTGCGCCTCAACCGGACCACGGTGCACCGGTATCTCACGTCGATGACCGCGGCCGGGCTCCTCGAGCGCGGCAGCCGGCCCGCGAGCTACATACCCGGCCGGCTGATGATCCAGCTCGGCGCCTTCGCCATCGGGCAGCGCCGCATCATCCAGCTCGCCCCCGCCCACCTCCGCGAGCTGACCGGGCGGACCGGCGTCACGTCCGTGCTGTCGCTGTGGGGGCCGTCCGGCCCGGTGGTGTCGCTGGTCGAAGAGGACTCCGCCCACGGCACGCTCGTCACGGTGCGCGTCGGTTCGCAGCTCGCGCTCGACACCGCCCAGGCCATCGCCTTCCTGGCCTACCTTCCCGACCAGCTCCAGGTCGACCGGCTGCTGGCCTCCCTGCCGCTGGCCCAGCGCACCGGCCTGGTCGAGCGCATCACCGCCGCCCGGGAGATCGGGCTGAGCATCTACCCGGCCAACCAGCGCGGCATCAGCGTCATCGCGGCGCCCGTGTTCGCCGACTCCGGCGTGTGCGCCACCATCGCGGCGATCGGCACCGACCGGATGCTGCCCACGGCCCCCGACTCGCCGACGGCCGTCGCCGTCCGGGAGACCGCCATGGCCCTGACCAAGGAGATGGGCGGAACGCGGCCGCCCGCCCCGAGCGACCCGAGCGACCAGCCGAACGATTAGGACGGAACATGCCCACCCCCTCGCACCCGCCGACCGTCACCGACGTCGCGGTCGAACTCCGCCACATCACCATGCGCTACCAGGCCAAGCGCGGCAGGACCGTGCTCGCGCTGGACGATGTCAGCCTGACCGTCCCCGAAGGGCAGTTCGTCTCGATCGTCGGCCCGAGCGGATGCGGCAAGAGCACCCTGCTCAAGATCATCCTGGGTCTCACCCGGCAGAGCGAGGGGGAGGTGGCCTTCGGCCCGGCGCGCAGCCACGAGAACCTGCTGGGCATGGTCTTCCAGCAGCCCCTGCTGCTGCCGTGGCGCACCGTCGCGAAGAACATGACGATCTCCCACGACGTGGGGCCCCGCCGCCCGCGCGCCGACCTCGACAAGCGCGTGGCCGAGCACCTGGACATGCTCGGACTCCGCGACTTCGCCGACCAGTACCCACGCGAGCTGTCCGGAGGCATGCAGCAGCGGGTCGGCATCGGCCGGGCGCTCCTCCACGACCCGCGGATCCTGCTGATGGACGAGCCGTTCGGCGCCCTTGACGCGATGACCCGCGACCAGATGGGGCTCGACCTGCTCGACATCTGGGAGCGGGACCGCAAGACCGTCCTCTTCGTCACCCACAGCATCCCCGAGGCCGTCCTCCTGTCCGACCGGGTCGTCGTCATGACGCCGCGGCCGGGCCGCATCGCCGAGGTCATCGACGTCGACCTGGCCCGCCCCCGGCGGCTGGAGGACATCAACACTCCGGAGTTCGGCGAGATCGCCTCCCGCATCCGCGTCCTCCTCAACTCCGAGCACAGCGCGCACTAGGAGCGATCATGAAGCTTGGCAACACGCGGGCGGCCGAACAGGCGCCGGACACGGCGGACGCCGGCGGGGGCGGCGCACCCGCGCTCCGACCGGCGGGAAGGTCGGCGCCCCGGCGCCAGGTCCCCGGGTTCGTGCTCAGCTGGGGGCTGTTCTTCGTCATCGTCGCCCTCTGGCAGCTGGTCGTCCGCGCCTTCGACGTGTCGATCGTGCTCGTGCCGGCGCCGTCCGACGTCGTGCGCTCGCTGGTGGACGGCCTGGGGAGCGGGTTCCTGCTGGAGCACATGTGGGTCACGCTCAAGGAGATCCTCATCGGCTTCGGCCTGGCGATCGTCCTGGCGCTGGCGTCGGCGGGCCTGATCACCCAGTTCCGCGTCGTCGACAAGGCCTTCCTGCCGATCCTCGTGCTGATCCAGACCATCCCCAAGGTCGCCATGGCGCCGCTGCTGCTGATGTGGTTCGGCATCGGGATGACGTCCAAGGTCCTGACGATCGCGCTGATCGCCTACTTCCCGCTGCTCGTCAACTCCATCCTCGGACTGCGCTCGGCCGAGCCCGAGCAGATCGAGATGCTGAGGTCGTTCGGCGCGAGCGAGTTCCAGATCATGCGCCGGTTGCGGCTTCCCTCGGCGCTGCCGCACATCTTCGCGGGGCTCGACGTGGCGGTGATCCTCTCCGTCACGGGCGCTGTCGTCGCCGAGTTCGTCGGCGCCACCGCGGGCCTCGGCTACACGATCCAGGCCACCAACTTCAACATGGACGTGGCCCGGACGTTCGCCGTGGTGGTGATGCTGTCGGTCATCGGCATGAGCCTGCACGCGGTCGTCGTCACGGCCAACCGGTGGCTGGTGTTCTGGGCGCCGTCCAGGAAGGACCACGCACGTGATCTCTGACCCCCCGGAGCTGTTCGCGGCGGACCGCGGCGTCCCGCTCGGAAGCTGGATCAAGATGACCGGTTCGGAGAGCGTCGAGATCGCCGCCTACGCCGGCTTCGACTTCGTCGTGATCGACCTTGAGCACTCCATGCTGAGCATGTCCGACGCGTACCGGCACATCGTCGTGGCGGCGGGCCATGGGCTGGTCCCGCTCGTCCGCATCCCCTCGCACGACCACGGGATCGTGCAGCGGGTGCTGGACGCCGGCGCCGGCGGCGTCCTCGTCCCCCATGTCGACACGGTCGAGCAGGCCGAGGCGGTCGTGCGCATGGTCAGGTTCCCGGGCGGCGGCACGCGCGGCTCCGGCGGGACGAGCCGCGCCGGGGGCTGGGGGCTCCGCCCCCGTCAGGACTACCTGCGCTTCGGCAACGAGAAGGCCCTGTGCGTGCCGCAACTGGAGAGCGAGGAGGCCCTGCGCAACGCGCCCGGCATCCTCGCCGTCGAGGGCGTGGACGCCGTCCTCATCGGCGCGGCCGACCTCGCCCTGTCGATGGGGGTAGGGGCCGGCGACCCCCGGCACACCGAATTGGTGCGATCCGGCCTGAACGCGGCCCGTGCCGCGGGCCGACCGTGCGGGACGGCGGTGGGAAGCGCGACCGCGGCCGCCGAGGCGATCACGCAGGGCTTCGGCTTCGTGGTAGCCGGAAACGACACCACCCTCCTGGCCACGGCGGCCACGAACCTCGTCCAGGAGGTCCGAGGACTACCCGCCTGACCAAGGCGGGACAGGCCCACAGCAACGTCCGAGTTGCCGCGCTCACGCGCATCTGACGTGTCGTTGACGTTCGTGCGTCGGCGATGAGCCGTCGGCCTGCAGGTCACGAGCGGGTTCATGGGAGTGGGGCGTAGAGGGAGTTGACGGCGGGTTGGCCGGTGTAGTTGGGGCCGGCCTGGTCGTCGGCTCCCAGGTACCGGTACGGGAGGCGTACCTCTCCGTTTCCTCGGCGGGAGATGCGGTGGCGGGCCGAGTCGTAGGCGAAGCCCTGTGCGCGTAGTGCGGCGGTGAGGCGGCGGCCGGCGGGTGTTCCGTCCGCGCGGCGGACCGAGCGGGTGTCGAAGTTGGCGACGAAGAGTCCGTCGCCGGCGAGCCAGGACGCGACACGGCTCAGGGCGTCGAGCTTGTCGCCCACGTAGTGCAGGCCGTGCACGCACGTGATCAGGTCGAAGCGGCCGTCGGGGACCCACTCGGTCACCGATCCGCTGATCAGGCGCACCATTGCGGGCAGTGGGCCCGGGACGAAGTGGTCCACGAGGTCGAGCCCGATGATCTCCACCTGTTCGGCCGGGCCGCGGCCGGTCAGGAGCCGCGCGGCCTCGACCGGTGCCCGTCCGCTGCCGCAGCAGAGGTCCAGCCACCGGACGGGCGTCGATGCCCTGGTGCGGGCGCCGATCTCGGCCATGACGTCGATGCCGAGTTCTCTGCCGTAGCCGTTGGAGCCGCTGAGCGACCGTTCGCGGTTCATCGTGCAGTTCGCCACGACCGACGATCTCGCCAGCGCGGAGTCATCGAGCAGCCGCGTCACACCGGCATTGTGGCCCATTCCCGCACGAAGAGCGGCATGGCGCCGGTCGTGGTCGGGCGCGCGTGTTCCGGCTGGGCCGTTCAGGCTCATGGCCATGCTCGTTCGGCGCGGCGCCATCGCTGCGGGGTGACGCCGTAGCGGTTGCGGAAGCGGCGGACGAGGTAGGTGGCGTCCCGCAGGCCGGTCCGGGCGGCCACGGCGTCGAGCGGCAGGTCGGTCTCGCGCAGCATGCGCCTGACTTCGATCATGCGCCGTTCGGTGATCCATTCCAGGAGCGGGCGGCCCGTGCGCCTGCGGAGCACGGTCGTGAGGTGGCCGGGCGTGTAGCCGAGTGCGCGGGCGACGTCCGCGGCGGAGACCGGTTCACGGAACGTCGCCTCGATCTCGGCGAAGACCTGCTCGACGAGCGGGTCCGGCGGGGCGGGGGCGGCGGGAGCCAGTCGCGCGGCCGCGACCAGGAGCCGGGTGAGCGTGGCGGCGATGGCCTCGCGGGCGCCGAGACGGCTCGGGTCGGCGAGTTCCCCGGCCAGGTCCGCCAGCAGCGCCGGCCAGGTCTCCCGGTCGGCTTCGGGGACCCGGCCCTGGCCCGCGCCGGGGGCGAACAGTGCGAGGAGGGGGTGGTGCGTCCACGCCAGCGGGGAGACCGAGGCCAGGGCGGGGACTGCGTCCGGGGTGAACGCGACCGCCCACGCGCGGGTGCGGGCCAGTTCGGAGAAGGCCGTGAGGCCGATGACCTGGCCGGGCGACACGGCGTGGACCTCGCCGGCGCGCAGCAGTCGTTCGGCGCCGTCGATGGTCACCGAGCCCGCGCCGTCGTCGACGTAGACCAGGACGAGGAAGTCGTGGGCGTGCCGGTGGTCCGGCGGCAGGTCGACGTGGGCGCCTCGGGCGTCGAAGCGGGTCACCGAGACGGGAGGCAGCCCGGGTCGCTGCTGGTAGCGGTAGACGGGCGTCCCGTCGACTCGTATCGTGCGCAGCCTCGACGGCGGGCCCGGTGAGGTCTCGACCGAAGGATGTCCCACGATGCCCAACGTATGTCCTGCTGTGCGACCGCGGAATGTCCAAGACTCGGGACTGACGGCACCACGGCCGTCACGGGCCCGCCGCCGGGCAGCCCGCCACCGCACTCGCGAAGGGGCGATCCATGGACGTACGCATCATCGACCAGCGAACCCCGGAGGAGCGGGAACGCCCGTTCCTGCCGGGTGCGGGCAAGACCTGGCTGCTCCCGTTCTACGACCTCTTCTCCAGGGCGGTCCGCGTCCGCGCGCTGCACGAGCGCGCGGCCGCGCTCGCCGGCGTCAAGCCCGGTCAGACGGTGGCCGATGTCGGCTGCGGCACCGGCAACATGTCGCTCGCCGTTCTCGCCGCCCAGCCGGCCGCGCGGGTGACCGGCCTCGACCCCGACGCGGACGCCCTGCGCAGGGCCGCGCGCAAGGCTCGCCGCCGCGGCGTCGATCTCACCCTCGTCCAGGGGTTCGCCGACCGGATCCTCGCCGAGGACGCCTCGCTCGACCACGTGGTCTCGTCGCTGACACTGCACCACATCGATGAGGACGGCCGCATCGCGTTCGCGCGGGACGCGATGCGCGTCCTCCGTCCGGGCGGGCGGGTCACCGTCGCCGACTTCACCGGCCCGTCGTCCGATGCCGAGGACGCCGGCCGCGCGGCGCACGGCCGGGCCCACGCCCGCCCGCATCTCCGCTTCAGGCGGTCCCGCCCGGCGCACCATGTGGTCGTGGCACGCGGCCACGGCGACGGGATCGTCAGCCTGCTCGCCGAGGCCGGGTTCGAAGACGCCGAGAGCGTCGGGGAGGCCGACATGAGCTTCGGCCGGATCACCTTCGTGCAGGCGACCCGCCCCTGATCCGTTCGCCCACCGCCCCGGCGGCCCGGGCGAGTTCGGACGCTTCCGGTGCGGCGGGCAGGTCAGGGCGGCGGGAGTCTCCAGACCCGTCAGGAATCGAGAAGCGCCGGCCGTGGAGCCGCGCCTAGCGTGACCAGCATGACTTCCATCGACTACGTCACCCTTGAGGTGGCCGACCCCACCGCCGCCAAGTCCTTCTACACCGAAGCCCTCGGGTTGGACTCGCAGGTCCGCCTGCGAGCATCGGAACCGCCGTCCACCGGGTTCCGCGGGTTCACGCTGTCGCTCACCGTGTCCCAGCCGGGCAACGTCGACCTGCTCATCAAGGCCGCCCTGGACGCCGGCGGCTCGGTGCTGAAGCCGGTCGCGAAGTCGCTCTGGGGCTACGGCGGAACCGTCCAGGCCCCGGACGGTTCGATCTGGAAGGTCGCGACGTCCAAGAAGAAGGACAAGGCCCCGGCCTCCCGGGAGTTCGACGCCATGGTGCTGCTTCTCGGAGTCGAGGACGTGGCCGCGAGCAAGCGGTTCTACCTCGACCGCGGCCTCATCGTGGGCAAGAGCTTCGGCAGCAAGTACGTCGAGTTCGACTCCGGGTCGAGGCCCATCAAGCTGGCGCTCTACAAGCGCCGTGCCCTCGCCAAGGACGCCGGCGTCCCCGAAGAGGGCACGGGCTCGCACCGCATCGTGATCGGCGGTGACGCCGGCTCCTTCACCGACCCGGACGGGTTCGTGTGGGAGACCCCGTCGCTCTGAGCCGAAGACGGCCGCGACCCGTCGCGGCCCAGGTACGCGCCGACATCGACGAAAGGAATCCCCCATGTGCTACCCGGGATGGGCGAGCGCGCGGATCGAGGCGCAGCGCCTCAGCGACCTGGCGCGGCTCCGCCGCGTTCGGGACCGGATCGACCGGGAGTACGCGCAACCGCTGGACGTCGAGGCGCTCGCGCGGGGCGTCCACATGTCTGCCGGGCACCTCAGCCGCCAGTTCCGCCGCGCGTACGGCGAGTCGCCGTACTCCTACCTGATGACGCGGCGCATCGAGCGCGCGATGGCGCTGCTGCGTCGCGGCGACCTCAACGTGACCGACGTGTGCTTCGCGGTCGGCTGCTCGTCCCTGGGCACCTTCAGCACCCGCTTCACCGAGCTGGTCGGTGTGCCGCCCAGCGTCTACCGGCGGGAGGCGGCGAACAGGGCGGAGGGGATGCCGGCGTGCGTCGCGAAAGGGGTGACGCGACCGGTCAGGAATCGAGAAGCGCGGGTCGCGGAGCCGCAACTAGCGTGATCGGCATGGACATCACCGTTCACGCGAGCTTCCTTCCGCACGACGACCCGGAGGCCTCGCTGGCCTTCTACCGCGACGATCTGGACTTCGAGGTCCGCAACGACGTCGGCAAGGGCAAGATGCGCTGGATCACCGTCGGGCCGAAGGGCCAGCCCGACACGTCCATCCTGCTTGCGCCGCCGGCCGTCGGCCCCGAGTTCACCGACGAGGAGCGGCGCCTCATCGCCGAGATGATGGCCAAGGGCACCTACGGCTTCATCCTGCTGGCCACCGGAAATCTCGACGCCACCTTCGAGAAGGTGCAGGCCGGCGGAGCCGAGGTCGTCCAGGAGCCGACCGATCAGCCGTACGGGATCCGCGACTGCGCCTTCCGCGACCCCGCGGGCAACCTGGTCCGCATCCAGCAGCGGCCCTGAGCCGTCCGGCGCACCGCGTCCGTCTGCGGCGTCCGTCTGCGGCGACCACGCCGTCCCGGTCGAGCGGCCGACGGGCCTCCGCGCGGCGGCGCGGGCGCCCGTCAAAACACCCCGGGGCCTCATGGTCCGGGGCGTTTCGACGACGCAGGAACCCCGCTGGTCCCGCGGGTTCCACGCCCTGGTGCCTGTCGGCAGGGCTAGGCGCCCACGGCCGTGAGCCCCCGCTCGTAGTCGCCGAGCCACCGCTTGATGCTGTCGCCGACGGCGAGCATGTCGAGGCGGTAGTGCTCGACCAGCACGCTGCCCTGGGCCATCAGGTCGCGGTGCGCCTGATCGTCGAGCAGCTCGAACACCTGGGTCACCTCTCCCTTGATGATGACGAAGCCGCTTTCGATCTCGGAGTCGCCGCTGCCGAGCATGAAGGGCTCGAAGTAGGTGATCTTCCCGTCCTTGACGAGGCCGCTGTAGTGCTCGACGGACCTCTGGAAGAGGGCCATCGCCTCCTTCTCGCGTCCCTGCCGCGGCGCGCCCCACCTGATCAGAATCCCGGTTTCCATGAACGTCTCCCCCCGATTCGTTCGGCTTGGCCGCGTGGAGCCGGTTGCCATGCGACCACGTCTCCTTCCACCAGAACACACCCCCGGGCCCGGGGTGCAAGGGCCGAAGGTCCCCCGCCCGCGCCCCCTCGCGGAGCCCGCTCACCGCCCGTCGGCGGACGGCTTCGGGTCCGGGCTCAGGGCGCTTCTGCGCTGAGGGTGCGCGCCACCGAGCGGCGGGCCGCCATGCGCGCGGGCAGGGCGGTCAGCGCCGCCGTGGCCACGAGCGACACGAGCGCCGCGGCGCACAGCCACCAGGCGGGCGGCGCGCTCAGCTCACCGGCCGCGAGGACACCCAGGGGGATGCCGATGACGGTGCCGGGCAGGGTCGGCAGGAGTTGCGCGGTGGACAGTCCGGCCGTGACCTGCCCCGGGGTGGCGCCGAGGGCGCGCGCGACGGCCATGGTGCGGCGGGTCTCCAGCGCGGTGGTCCAGGCGATCGTGATGATGTTCACCGCGGCGAGCACGGCAAGCGCGACGGTGACGGCGAGCAGGGCGTGGCGTCCTTGCTCGACCTTCACGTTGCCCAGCTTGGAGGACCCCAGGCCGTAGTCGTAGACGGGCTGGGCGTAGAGCATCAGCATGCCCGTCGCACCGATCATCGTGATCGCGATGCTCCAGGCGTGCAGGACGGCGCGGCCGGGACGGCGGGCGACCAGGCGCAGTCCCAGCAGCAGCGGGGTCGGCAGCAGCGCCGACACCCTGTTCAGCCGGGCCCGGCGCTCGGGCCGGCGGGCGGTGCCCGCGAGCGCGGTGACGGTCTCCGTGCGCAGGGCCCGCACGGTCGGGGCGAGAGTGGTCAGGACCGCCACGGCCAGGGCGACGACGGTCGTGAGCAGGACGGTGTCGGCGCTCGGACCGGCGGCGGCGGTGAGCAGGCTGCCCGACGGGTTGACGACGGCGGGCGCGGCCAGCCGGGCGATCGCCAGCCCCAGCGCGTCCGCGATCAGCGCCAGCGTCAGGTACTCGGCGAACAGGACGGCGGCGACCATGCCGGGGGTGGCGCCGACGGCCTTGAGCAGCCCGACCCGGCGGGTCTGCTCGGCGGCCCGCCCCGCGGCCAGCGTGGCCACGCCCGCGATGGCCAGGAGGCTGAGCAGCCAGCTGCCGACGACCAGGACCGGCTGGCTGTCCTTGAGCAGGACCCCGTCCTGCTCGGCCATGAACTGCCAGGTGAAGAAGTTGGTCGGGTACTCGTCGCTGTAGGGGCGGCGGGAGACCACGAACTCCTGGGCGGCGGCGGGGTCCCGCAGCTTCAGGTAGAGCAGGGAGGTCACCGGGAGGTCGGCGGCCGCCAGCACCCGGGCGTCGGTCCGGCTCACCCAGACCAGGCCGTTGGCGTCGCTCGGCCCGCCGCCCGGCCCGTTCATCGCCGCCCACGGGTAGACGGTGTGCGCCGAGGTCACGGCGATCCCGGCGACGGGAAGCGAGCGGCCGGCGACGGTGACGCGGTCGCCGACCCGGACGCCCATCGCGGCCGCGAAGCCGCGCTCGACCACGACGCCTCCCGGGCGGACCCAGCCGCCCGAGGTCACCAGCGGGCGATCGATCGGGCCCGGGGCCGCGTCGGCGCCCTGCGCCACCGCGCGCGACGTCAGGCCGTGCGCCGTCAGCGTCGTGTAGTACTGGCGGTACGGCCCGCTGTGGCCGGCGACCCCGGGAGCACGCTCCAGCGCCGCCATGGCCGAAGCCGCGGTCCGCCCGGTGCCGGGGGTGAGCGCCACGACGTCCGGTCCGGCCGTGGCCGCGCGGGTCTGGCGGAAGAGCGTGTCGGTCGCCTTCCCCAGCGACAGCCCCAGGGCCAGCGTGGCGGTGGCGGCGGTGATCGAGACGACGAGCATCGCGGCCTGGACGGGATGCCGGCGCACGTCGGCCGTCACGAGGCGGAACACCAGCACCATCCGGCCCATCGCGATCAGCCCCCAGCCCGGTTCAGGTCGTCGAGTCCCCCGCCGCCGCGTCCTGCCGACCCGGGAGGCGCCACCGCTAACGGTTAGCCATAGATTGTCGCGATCTTCCGAGATCGTCAATCGGGACCGTCGAACTCGCGCGCGACCGTCCGGGCGGAAGCCCGCATGGCACCGCTCCCAATTAGTTCGTTGACGAATAATTCGTCAGTGAATTACCTTGGTTCCATGCCAGAACCCCTGACCCCCCGCGAGGTCTTTCTGAAGCTCGTGCACGGCGTGTGCGAGGAGCGCTGGGAAGAGGTGCTCGACCTCTACGCCGAGCAGACGCACGTGGAGCACCCGTTCCACCCGCTCGAGGCGCCCCCGCTGCGGTCCCGCGAGGAGCTGCGCGAACACTTCGGCTTCAACGCCCCGCCCGGCGCCTACACGGGGCACACCCTGCGCCGCCGGCCGACCGGCATCACCGTCCACGAGACCGCGGATCCCGAGGTCATCGTGGCCGAGTTCCGGTACGAGGGGACCGTGGTGGAGACCGGCGAGCCGTTCGCGTTCCCGGCGATCTTCGTCCTGCGGGTCCGCGACGGGAAGATCGTCGAATCCCGCGACTACCTCGACCACCTGCGTTCCGCCCGGGCCCGTGGCCAGCTCAGCGAGGCCCTGGACGCCGTCAGGCAGCACCACACGCCTGACAGCTGAGGCCCTGCCCGGCACCGTCCTGGATGCGCACGGTCACCGCCACGCCCCGGCGGTGGAGCGGTGCGCGCTCGCCAACCGGCCCGGCGGGCGCGACCTCCTGCGACCCCTGCCCAGGCGCGGCTATGAGGACAGGGCGCCGTGCACGATCGAGTGCGCGATGCTCCGTACGAATTCCGCGCTCACGTACTCGGGGGGCGCGGTGACGAGGGCGAACAGCGCGCCGCCGTACAGCGCGATCAGAGTGGGGATCTTCTCGGGCGGGACGGCGAGGTCGAGCTCGGCGTGGTGGCCGGCGGTGAACCGCACCGACGCGTCCTGCAACCCCGCGAGGGCCGCGGCCAGGGCCGGCCGCCGTGTCGCCTCCAGCTGGAGTTCGAAGATCGCGAGATAGCGGGTGCGGTGCGCCGTGGCCGCCGCGAGCAGTGATTCCGTCAGCAGCTCGGTGATTCCGGCGCCGCTCGCCCTCTCGGGGCGGGCGGCGTCGTCCATGTCGGCGTGGTGAAGCTCGACGACGCGTTCCGCGGTGGCCACGAGGAGCGCTTCGCGGCTGGGGAAGTAGTTCGAGGCCGTTCCCTGGGGCACCCCGGCGGCCTTCTCGACCGCGCGATGGGTCACGCCATGCGCGCCGGACGCCGCGAGCAGGTCGATGGCGGCATCGGTGAGGTCTCGGCGCCGTCCGGGGTTGGTCCGCGGCACCCCGTCATCGTATGGCAGTCTTCGTACTAGTACGAGCGTAGTGGTAAGGAGCGAGTCCGTGCGCGTAGTCGTGGTGGGAGCCGGTCTGGGGGGCGTCTCGGCCGCCGTCGGCCTGTATCGGGCCGGGCACGAGGTGGTGCTGTACGAGCGCGGCCCCGAACTCCGGGAGGCGGGCACCGGCGTCGTGATCATGCCGAACGGAGTCCGCGCGCTGGACGCGCTGGGGCTGGGCGACGCCGTCCGCTCCGGCCGGGGTGAGGAGACGCCCGCCGCCACCGGCGGGCTGCGGGACTGGCGGGGGCGGCCGCTGCTGGTCGCGGACGCGGGAGAGGCCCAGCGGACGGTCGGAACGCCGGCCGTCGTGGGCCGCACGGAACTGCACCAGGCGCTGCGGGCCCCGCTGCCGCCCGACTCCGTGCGCACGGGGACCGCGATCGAGCGGCTGGACCCCGTCGAGAGCGGCGTCTCGGTGATCAGCGGCGGCGAGCGGGTGGACGCGGCGGACGCGGTGATCGCGGCCGACGGCATCGGCAGCACGCTGCGCGGCCGGCTCTTCCCCGGCCACCCCGGCCTGCGGCGGGTCGGCCGCCTGGACCTGCGCGGAACGCTGCCCGCACCCGCCGGCCTCGACGTCACCGACCTCCTGGCCGGCATCCTCGTCGACCGGCGCACCGGGTCGATGTTCGGCCTGTTCCCGCTGAGGGACGGCGGCCTGTACTGGTTCACCGACTCCGCACTGCACGGAACCCCGCCCGCCCCAGACGAGGCACGCCGGCAGATGCTGTCCCTGATGGCCGACTGGCATCCGGCGGTCCCGGCCCTGATCGAGGCCACCCCGCCCGCCGACGTCTACGTCGACGCGATCGCCTGCCTCGCCAGACCGCTCCCCACCTACGCCCTCGGCCGGATCGCCCTCCTCGGCGACGCCGCGCACGCCATGACGCCCGACCTCGGTCAGGGCGCCAGCCAGGCCTTCGAGGACGCCGCCGCGATCACCCGCCATCTGGAGGACGCCGGACCTCCGCAGGTCGCCGAGCGCCTGCGCCGCTACGACGCCGAACGCCGCCCACGCGCCAACCGCCTCATGGCGCAAGCGTCCCGGCAGTCGTGGCTGACTTCGAGGACCGGCGCCACCGCCTGGCTCCGGGACGCCGCCCTCCGCGCGATCCCCGACCGCCTCGCCACCCGCCAACTGGCCGCCCTCTGGCAGGCCTGACACGAACGCCCGTCTCCGCGTTATGCCGCCGGGTCCCGTCTTGCGAGGACGAGGGCGGCAACGGCGGCGGCCAAGCCGATCGTGACGAGCTGGGCGATGGTTCCGGTGGCGAGATGGGCGGTGCCGGACGGGTCGAACAGGTGCGTCCAGGCCTGCCAGTAGTGCACGGGGAGGACGACCGTCACGGCGTGGAGCGCGGATTGGCCGTCGAGGATGGTCGCCATGACGACGAACGCGGTGGCGGTACCGAGGGCTTCGGCGCCGCGGGGCAGGAGCAGGCCGAGCGCGAGGGCGATCGCGGCGATGCTCAGCATGCAGAGGACGGTGTAGCCGCCGGCGGTCAGGACGCGGGCGATGGCGTCGCCGGTGGTGAGGGCGGGCGCGTCGATGATGTGGAAGGGATGCCAGCCGAAGAGGGCGAGGCCGCTCAGCAGACCGGCCACCAGCACGCACGCGGTGGCGGCCACGGTGATGATCGCGACGGCGGCGAGCTTCCCGGCGAGCAGCCGTGAGCGGGTGACCGGGGCGACGTAGAGGTAGCGCAGTGTCCCCCAGTCTCGGTCGGCGGATCCGATCGCCGTGGCCAGAAGCGCGACCACGATGGGAAGTAGCAGGGGGGCGATGAACTGGAGGCTCGCCATGGCGTGGTTGAGGGCGGAGTAAGGGGCCGCACCGAACAGGCCGTCCTGGGTGCCGTTGCGGTGCCCGGCATGGGACGCGGTCGCGAGCGCGGCCATGACGGGGACGGCGGCCGGGCAGGCGAGCGCCACGAGGGTGCGGACGCGGAGCAGTTGGCTGGTCAGTTCAACGCGCAGCATGCCCGTCGCCTCCTTGGGTGATGGTGAGGAACGCCTCTTCCAGGGATCGGCTCGCCCGGTGCACGGCGGCGACGCCGATACCGGCCGTGACCAGGGCGTGGACGAGATCGCGTGAGGGGACCCCGGGGGCGGCGACGGTGACTTCGCCGCCCTGGGCCGTGACGGTGGCGACGCCCGCCATCTCGCCGAGTGCCGGTCGTCTTCGCCTGGGCACGGCGTTCCTGACCGCGGGCGCGACGGCCAACGCCACCGCCCTTCTGGGCTTCTCGCTGAACGACGGTCCCGACCCGGCGGCGACCGCGACCGGCCTCGGCCTGCTCGGCCTGCTGGCCGCCCTCGTCCTGGTCCTCCGCGACACCCACCACCTGCCCACCCCCAAGTGACCACCCTTGGCCGTGTGCACCAGGCGGGCCCGTTTTCCCCACACGCCACAGCAGGTGTCGGAGTTCGGGGCGACCGGCGGGTCGGGTGGTACGGTGACGCCGTGACCAGTTGATCTTGCCCGGCCTGCTGCTGTCGGGCGGTGGCGGGAGTGGGCCATGCGGACCAAGGGCCGGGGAGCGCCCGACGCGGAGTCGCCCTGGGACGAGATCGTCCCGTTGCTCTGGATGGGCGGGCACTACTACCGGGATCCGGCCGGTGCCCGGACGCCGGCCGTGGTCGGCCGCGAGTTCGATCTCGTGATCAGTTTGTACGTGCGCGAAGGGCACGGTCCGGACGCCGGGGTCGAGCACCGCCGTGTCGAGGTTCCGGACGGGCCGCTGACCGCCGAGCAGATCGAGGCGGTCTGCCGTGCGGCGGAGTCGGTCGCGGAGTCGGTCCGGCAAGGAAGGCGCGTGCTGGTCCGCTGCCATTCCGGCTACAACCGTTCCGGCCTTGTCATCGCCCATGCCCTCACGCTTCTGGGCTACGGCACCGACGATGCCGTCTTCCTGCTTCGGTATCGGCGGTCGAAGTGGGCGCTGAACAACTCCCTGTTCGTGGACTACCTGAACACCGGACTCGACGTGGCGCGGCTGCTCACAGGCCTCGGCTCGACGTGAGGGCGGGCTGAGGGCGCAGCACCCCTCGCAGGCCGGTCTCCTCCGACGGCGGGCGATGATTTCGGGCGGTGGCGGAGGTCTGCACTCGGGCAGGACACGCAGACCAGACCTCACACCAGGATGGCCGACATGACCGAGGTAACGCCGGAGACGGGCAAGCCGACACGCGCGGAGCTGTGGGGGCTCGTTCATGAGGAGCGGGCGGCGCTGGCGGCCGACCTCGCCGATCTGCCCGAGGCGCGGTGGGCGACGCCGTCGCTGTGCGACGGGTTGTCGGTCCGCGAGGTCCTCGCGCACCTCACCGCTGGGGCGAGCCTGGGGCCGGTGCGATGGATGGCGGGGGTGATCCGCTGCCGCTTCGACTTCGACAAGCAGGTGGCGATGCGGCTGAACGAGCAGTTGGGGGCGTCCGCCGCCGAGACCCTGGAGAGGTTCGGACGCGCCGTCACCAGCACCACCAAGCCGCCGCTGCCGGTCATGGCGATGCTCGGGGAGACGATCGTGCACGGCGAGGACATCCGGCGGCCGCTCGGCATCCGCCGGGAGCATCCGGTCACGACGCTCACCCCGCTGGCCGAGTACTACGCCGGCTCCGACCAGGTCGTCCTGGCCAAGGGCCGGATCGAGGGGCTGCGGCTCACCGCGACCGACGGGCCCTTCACCGCCGGCTCCGGCTCCCCCGTGTCCGGCTCCACGCTGGCGCTGGTCATGGCGATGACCGGACGCGCGGACTACTGCGACGAGCTCAGCGGGGACGGGGTGGCGACCCTGCGCGAACGCGGCGCCAAGGCGTGAGGACCGCGGGACGGGGCGGGACGTAGGGTTGGGGGGTGTTTTCGGAGCGAGGGCCGTCCTTGTGGGAGCTCGCGGTCCAGGCGTTGTCGTCGGTGGAGCGCGGATATGACCTGCTCGCTCCCAAGTTCGACCACACGCCCTTCCGCACGCCCGACCACGTCCTGGACGCCACCGCCGACGCGCTGCGGCCGTTCGGTCCGTTCGGTCAGGGGCTGGACGTGTGCTGCGGGACCGGCGCGGGCATGCGGGTCCTCGGGCCCCTGTGCGATGGACGACTGTGCGATGGGCGGGTCACCGGGGTCGACTTCAGCTCGGGAATGCTCGCGCAGGCGCGGCGAGCACATCCGGATGCCGGGTGGGTGCGGGCCGATGTCCGCGACCTGCCGTTCCGCGAGGCCTTCGACCTCGCGGTCACCTTCGGGGCGCTCGGGCACGTGCTCCCGAGCGAGCGGCCGGCGCTCTTCGGCGGGGTGTACCGCGCGCTGCGGCCCGGTGGGCTGTTCGCCTTCCCGGTCGGCGCGCCGCCGCCCATCGCGTCCCTCCAGTATTGGGCGCTGCTCGGGTTCGACGTGGTCATGCGTGTCCGGAACGCCGTCTGGCGTCCCCCGTTCGTCATGTACTACCGGACGTGTCCGCTGCACGCGCTCCGCAGCGACCTGGCAGCCGCCGGGTTCACCGTGACGACCGTCCCCCTGACGGCCTTGGGCACGCGCGAGGACGGCACTCCGCGAGGGCGGCTCGTCCTGGCACGTAAACCCGGCGGCTGAACCCCCCTCAGACGGGCTGGGACGGCAGGTCCCTGTGGTGGCGGAGAGGGCCCGTCAGGAGGATCAGGCCCGTGAGGGCCAGGCCGCCCGTGCTGATCCACATGGCGGGGCGGACGCCCCAGGCGGTGCCCAGGGCGCCGCCCAGGAGCGCGCCGAGCGGGATGGCGCCGTAGCTGACCAGTTGCATGGTCACCGTGATCCGGCCGAGCAGGGCGCGCGGGCTGTAGGTCTGGCGGAAGCTGCCCTTGATGACGTTGCCCGCCGCGACTCCAGCGGCGATGACGAACCCGCCGGCGACGGTCGGCAGCAGCCCGGCTCCCGGTTCGGTGAGGGGGATCAGCAGGCCGAACGGCGCCGCGCCGATCTCGGCGGCGAGCAGGGCGCGCGCCGACCCGAACCGCCGGGACGGGACGGGGGCCGCGGCGGCGCCGGCGACGGCGCCCAGGCTCGCCGCGGCGGCGAGGGCCCCCACCATGCCCGGGGTGACGCCCACCTCGCGGACCAGGAACACGACCAGGATCGACTGGTATCCGAACAGGCAGACGTTGCTGGCGGCCGAGAACAGCGTCAGCACCCGGAGATAGGGGTCGCCGGCAACGAACCGGAGGCCCTCGGCGATCTCCTCGCGCAGCGACCCGCGCCGCACGCGGGTGGGGCGGGACTCGCGGGTCCGGATGGCGAGGAGGCACAGGGCCGAGACGAGGTAGCTCGCCGCGTCGATGAGCAGCGCGTTCACCGCGCCCGCGAGCTGGGTGACCAGGCCTGCCACGCCAGGGCCGCCCACCTGGGCGGCGGCCTCGGTCGCCTGCACCTTGGCGTTGCCCTCGGCCAGTTCGTCACGCTCCAGCAGGGACGGCAGGTAGACCTGGTAGGCCGTCTGGAAGAACACGCCCGTGCACCCGGCGCCCAGCGCGACGGCCGCCAGGTGGGCGATCGTCAGCCGGTCGAGCCAGGCGGCGACCGGGACGCTGAGGAAGAGCATCAGGGCCGTCACGTCGCACGCGAGCATCACCGGCCGGCGGGGAAGGCGGTCCACCCAGGCGCCCGCCGGGAGGCCGATGAGCAGCCAGGACAGCCAGGCCGCGGCCGAGAGCAGCGCCACCTGGAAGGTGCCCGCGTCGAGGACGGCGACCGCGACCAGCGGGAGCGCCACGCCGGTGACGCTGCTGCCCAGCTTGCCGGTGGCCTGGCCGGTCCAGAGCAGCCGGAAGTCGCGGCGCCGGCGCAGGCCGCCGGGCGCCGGGGCGAGGACGGTCACGGCTCCGCCGGGACCCCGTGGGCGAACAGGAAGACGGGCTCGCGGTCCTGCCCGTCGTCGGGGACGTCCCGCCGCTCCCACCGGGCGAGCACGGCGAGGATCTCCTGCTCGAGCTCGCCCAGCTCGGCGGGGGTCAGGTGCAGCCACTTGTCGACGGAGAAGGCCGCGCCGTTCCACGCCGCCCGCTGCTCCCGGACGGCGTGCCAGGCGCGGACCAGGCTGATCTGGCGGTCGAGGCCGAGCGAGACCGCCGCGTCGGCCACCGCCTGACGGGACGGGTCGTCGTCGAAGTCGCCCGTCACCCAGCGGAGCTCGGGCGCGGCCAGCCGCCACCAGCGTTCGCGGCGGTCCCTGGCGAGTTCCGGGGCCTCCGCGATCAGGCCCGCGGCGGCGAGCACCTTCAGGTGGTGGCTGATGTTGGCCACGGCCTGGTCCGTCCGGTCGGCGAGGACGCTCGCGGTGGACGGCCCGTAGACATTGAGCACGTCCATGAGGCGGCGGCGGAGCGGATGCGACATCGCGGCCAGCACCCGGGAGTCGGTCACCTTGGGCACGTCGTGCGGATCGATCATGCACTCATCCTCACATGCACAAGACTGCTTGCACAACAGCTCTTGCACAACAAGCGCTGCACGAATCGGGCCGGTGGTGGCCTCGCGGATGGTGGGCGAGGGGGGCGAATAGGGGAAAGCTGTCAGCAGATGGTCGGATTTGGGGGATGTTATGCCGGTTCGCGTGGGCGGAATCGAGTTGTTCGCGGGTCCGACGTCGCTGGGCGGGCCCGACGATCTCGACGCGGTGGTCCGGGAGTTCATCGGCGGGGCGCGGCACACGCTGCGCATTGCGGTCCAGGAGCTGGACTCCCGGGGGATCGCGGAGGCGGTCCTGACGGCTCGGGCGGCCGGGGTGCGGGTGCAGATCATCCTGGAGGGGGACTACCTGCGGGAGGAGCGGCCCCTCGCGGACCCGTGGGCGGCGGCGGGGTCCAACGAGGAGAACCGGCTCATCTACGCGGCGCTGCTGCGGGCGGGGGTCGACCTCGTCACCGACCTGAACCCGGCGATCTTCCACCAGAAGTTCATCGTGCGGGACGAGGGGGAGGCGACGGCGGCGGTGCTGACCGGGTCGGCGAACTTCACGCTCACCGACACCGGCACCAACCCGGCGGGGGCCGGCGGCGGAGGCAAGGCGGGCAACAACCTCAACCACGTGGTGGTGCTGCGGGGGCAGCGGGCCTCCTCCCTCTACCTGGAGGAGTTCCTGCGGATGCGGTCGGGGACGTTCGGGGCGCTGCACGAGCGGGCCGAGGCGCGTCCGGCGGAGTTCCGGCTGGGCGGGGTCCGGGTGAAGCCGCTGTTCGCACCCCGGCACGGGCCCGAGATGGAGATCATGAAGCAGATGCTCAAGGCGTCGGCGAGCGTGGACTTCGCGATGTTCACCTTCGCCCGCTCGTCCGGCATCGACGACACCATGATCCGGCTCGCCCCGTCGCTGCGGATCCGCGGGGTGCTGGACCACGGGCAGGGCGTCCAGGCGTGGGCCGCGACCGAGCCGCTGAAGGCCGCCGGGGTGAAGCTGTTCGCCAACAGGCCGGGCACCGGGGTGCGGAAGGTGCACCACAAGCTGATGGTCGTGGACGAGCGGCTGGTGATCGCCGGAAGCTTCAACTACACCGCGCCCGCGACGACGCTGAACGACGAGAACATCGTCGTCCTGGGCGATCTGGAGGAGACCCGCGAGGACGCCGAGGCAGGCCAGCGGGCCATCGCCGGCTACGCGCTCAGGGAGATCGAGCGCATCGTCGCCGAGCTCGCGCAGCCCGCGTAGCGGCGTGGTCATCCACGGGCACACCCGCTCCACGTTTGCCTCAAGGGTCGTTCAAATGCGTCGGCGACCCGGTTCCCCATGATCCGACAAAGGGGACTTCACAGAACGAACTCGCAGCTCGATCAGGAGGTCCCATGACGACGAGAATGTCCCGCGGGGGTCGGGCGACCCCGAGCCGCCAGGACTACCAGATCTCCGGATGGCTCGCCTTCGCGGGGATCCTCTCCCTCGTGGTGGGCGCCTTCAACGTCATCGACGGGGTGGTGGCCCTGTTCAAGGACGACTACTACGTCGCGAACTCCGGCCAGATCCTGGTGTTCGACTTCACCGCGTGGGGAGTGTTCTGGCTCACCCTCGGCGCCCTCCAGATCCTCATCGGCTTCGGGGTCCTGGCGGGGCAGATGTGGGCGCGGGTGATCGGCATCGTCTTCGCCTTCCTCGCCGCCCTGGGGCACCTGGCGTTCCTGGCCGCGTTCCCGATCTGGTCGGTGCTGACCATCGCGCTGTGCGTCCTGATGATGTACGCGCTCATCGCCCCCGCCCCCGGCGCGAGAGCGGACTGACGCCCCGGCGGGGCCCCGGCGGCGGTACCCGAGGCCGTCGAGGCCGCGGCCCGGCCGCACATACCCGGGCCGCGTACGGGCAGTAGCGCCGGGTGGCGAAGGCGCCGGCCCGGCGGCCGTGGAGGCAGATGAGAACCGCGCTGGCGGACCGGCTGGGGGGCCGCGGCAAAGCTCACGTCGTCGTCCTGATGGCCTGCGTCATGGCGCTGAACGCGGCGGACGCCGGGGTGATCGGGGCGATCGTCCACGAACTGCGGCAGTCCCTGCACGTCACCAACACGCAGGTCGGGGTGCTGACGGCCGCGCCGGCGGCGGTGGGCGCGGTCGCGACGGTGCCGGTGGGCCAGCTCACCGACCGGGTGCGGCGGGTGCCGCTGCTGGCGGGCAGCGTGGTGCTGTGGAGCCTCGCGATGGTCGTCGGCGGGCTGGCGGACTCGTTCGAGTCGCTGCTGGCGTCGCGGGTGGCGCTGGGCGCGGTGACGGCGACGGCGGGGCCCACGGTGGCGTCCCTGATCGGGGACCTGTTCCCGCCGGAGGAACGGGCCGCGACGTACGGGCGCGTCCTCGCCGGCGAGCTGATCGGGGTCGGGTTCGGGCTCCTCGCGGGCGGCAACATCGCCGCGTTCCTGAGCTGGCGGGTGGCGTTCTGGTTCGTCGCGGCGCTGGGGTTCGTCCTCGCCGCGGTGCTGTGGTGGATGCTGGCCGAGCCGGAGCGCGGCGCGCAGGCGCCCTCCGGCGGACGCGGCGGAGAGGAACTCGCGCAGCGGCAGGTGCAGGCGGCCGGCGTGGAGCCGGACCCGAGGAACGTCCTCACCACCGACCCCGAGCGCCTGACGCTGCTCCAGGCGGCCCGGCACGTGCTCACCATCCGCACCAACGTGATCATCATCCTGGCGTCCGCGGCCGGCTACTTCTTCTTCTCCGGGCTGCGCACGTTCGGAATGGTGTTCGTGCTGGACCGGTACGCGGTCGGGCGGGGCGGCCTGTCGGCGTTCCTGCTGGCCCTCGGCGTGGCCGCGTTCGCCGGGGTGCTCGTCGGCGGACGGCTGTCCGACCGGCTCCTGCGCGGCGGCGCGCTGAACGCACGGGTCGACGTGCCGACCGTGGCGTTCGCCGTGGCGGCACTGCTCTTCCTGCCCGGCCTGCTCACCGAGCAGGCACTGATCGCGCTGCCGCTGTTCGCGCTCGGCGCCGCCGCGCTGGCCGCGGCCAACCCCCCGCTGGACGCGGTGCGGCTGGACGTCGTCCACTTCC
The DNA here is from genome assembly GCF_040649235.1 of Spirillospora sp. NPDC049024. Classification (NCBI taxonomy): domain Bacteria; kingdom Bacillati; phylum Actinomycetota; class Actinomycetes; order Streptosporangiales; family Thermomonosporaceae; genus Spirillospora; species Spirillospora sp. NPDC049024. Next base: position 169,230 of record NZ_JBEZFD010000002.1, on the reverse strand, counting down.
GGCTGTGGGGGCGCGCGGAGGCCATCCGGACGATCGTGCGCATGTCCGGGGAGGCGGCGGCACCGGTGCTGTTCGGCTGGCTGTCGGGTGTGCTCGGGGACGGCGGGGAGGCGGCGGTCGGCCTGGACCGGGTGTTCCTGCTGGCGCTGCTGCCGCTGGCGGCCAACGGGCTGCTGCTGCTCTGGGCCCGGAGCGCCTATCCGCGGGACGTGGCGTCTGCGCTGGAGTCCGAACGCCGCTTCGGAGCGGGGCCCTGACCCGGCCTGCCCTGGTTCGCCCGCCTCGCCGCTACTCGTCCTTCGGCGGGTCGTTCAGGATGCGGTAGCGGTCGAGGATGCGTTCGAGCTCGCGGCGGTCGCGCTTGGTGGGGCGGCCCGCGCCGCGATCCCGGCGGCCGACCGGGATGAGCGCCTCGCGCGGCGGCGGGGGCGGGCTCTTGTCGATCAGGCACTCCTGGGCGACGGGCGCGCCGACCCGCTTGCGGACGATCTTCTGCACGACGACGATCCGCTCCCGCCCGTCATGGCGGAGCCGGACGACGTCGCCGGGCTTGACCGCGGTGGACGGCTTGGCGCGCTCGTCGTTCACGCGGACGTGCCCCGCCCGGCACGCGGTCGTCGCCATCGAGCGGGTCTTCAGCAGCCGAACGGACCAGATCCACAGATCGACCCGCACGGACCCCTCATCGCCCATGCGTCCATGATGTCACTGTGTCCATGATGGCACTGCGTCCATGATGTCACTTGGGCGCCGGGATCCGCTGCGCGCTGATCCACGCGTCGGCGCGCTCCCAGTTCTCGTAGAGCCAGCGGACGCGGGCGTCGCGGTCGCCGGGGATGTCCTCGGCGGGGACGCGCCACCAGCGGGCGCGGACGGGGCCGGTCAGCGGGACGCGCCGCCAGATGTCCCCGGCGGTGGCCATGTGGTCGAGCCCGCAGTGCGCGACGAACACCACGTCGGCGCTGGGGGCGGATTCCAGCGCGGCCAGCACGCCGCCGGGGCGCGGCGGCATGACGTTGCGCATCGCGGCGGCGCGGGTCGCCTCCTCCGCGCGCTTCATCCGGCTCAGCCGGCGGATCGCGCGGCGGCGGCGCTCCGGCGAGAAGTTGCCGCCCTCGGGGAAGATCAGCAGCGCCTCGCGTCCGGCGAGGCCCTCGGCGAGCCGGCCGACGGCGCCGGCGGCGCCGCCCGGGGTGACGAACACGTTCGGCACCCGGTTGGCGACGATGTCGATGCAGGGGTCCAGCTGGAGCATCGCCTTCATCACCACGCGGGGGCGGCGGCGGTACTCGCTCAGCAGGTGGTGGACGATCAGGAGCGCGTCGCCCGGTCCCGCGTGCCGGCTGAGCACGATCAGGGGGCGGTCGCCGCCGGAGCCGTCCCACGTGCCGTCCACCTCGACGTCCAGGCCGAGCCGCCGCTGCGCCGACGCGTAGAGGGCGCCGACATAGCGGCCGATGATGTCGTAGTTCCGGTCGTCGTGGGCGCGGCCGCGGAGCCACAGCCATCCGCACTCCAGGACGGCCGCCGTCTCCCGGGTCCCCCACGTGAAGGTGAACCACAGCAGGCGCAGGGCCCGCTTCCGCTCGCGTCCGGCCAGATACGCCACCGCGTAGGCGACCGGGAACAGCACCACGACCAGGAAGGTCAGGATGAACAGCAGCGGCGTGCACACCAGGCGGCGCACGATTCGGGGTGGCAGCATCTCACGCTCGTTCTTTCAGATACTCCAACGATGCCTGATAGGCGCGTTCGATGTGACCCCGGATTCCGGACGCGTTCCTGTAGCGGACCTGGGTGAGGTCCACTCCGGCCTTCTGCGACCTGGCCCCGGCGGGCATGACGTGGACGGTCAGGCCCTCCGGGAGGGTCGCCATCTCCTCGAAGAACCGGTGCCGGCGCGCGATCTCGAACGCGACGAGGCCGACCTCCCAGGGCCAGCGCGGGGGTGCGAGGTCGCGTTCGATCCGCCCGACGTGCAGGACGTAGATCTCGGTGGCGCCGAGCATGACGGCCCGGCTCACCGGGATGCTGTGGACGAGCCCGCCGTCGTAGTAGTGCCGCTCCCCGATCCGGACGGGCGGCAGGAGCCCCGGCGCGGCCGACGACGCGAGCACCGCCGGGACCAGCGGGCCCTCGGTGAACCAGTGCGCCATCGCGGTCTCGATCCCCGCGGCGACGCACTGGAACGGGACCTCCAGCTCCTCGAACGACGGGGCGGGGAGCAGCTCGTCCAGCATGCGGCGCAGCGGCTCGTTCGAGTGCAGGTGGGTACCGGACCGGGCCAGCCGCCACAGCCGGGAGATGAAGGGTGAGCCGAACACCTCGCGGACGGACTCGTCCGACCACAGGCTGGTGAGCCGCTCGACCGCCGCGTCCGGTCCGGCCGCGACGAGCACGCCGTTGAGCGCGCCGATGGACGTCCCGACGACGAGGTCGGGGCGCACGCCGGTCTCCCGCAGCGCCCGGAGCATGCCGACCTCGTGCGCGCCGAGCACGCCTCCGCCCCCGAGGACGAACGCCACCCGCGGCTCCCGTTCCACCCGCTCTCCCTTCGCGCTCCGCCAGTCGGGCGCTGGAAGCAGCCTCACCCGTAGGAAACGGGATAAACGGGCCGGGGAGCGCGGTGGCCGTGACCTGCGGGTCCGTGATCCGCACGGCTGCCCGAGGGGGCCGGCCGCCCTGGGGGTAAGGCGGGCGACCGGCCCCCGGCGGGACGTCCGTCAGCGGCGGACGCGGGTCTTCAGGCCGTAGCCGTAGGGGAACAGCGGCCGGTAGTCCCGGTCGCCGACGTTGATCGGCTCCTGGCCCTCCCTGGTGGGCCAGGTCACCGACAGCCTGCCGGTGAACGGGCGCTTGCCGAACAGGACGTCCGCGACGCCGGCGCCCTCGCTGCCGGGCAGCCAGGACATGACGAACGCGTCCGTCTTCGGCAGCTGGTCGGTGACGATCTGCGGGCGTCCGGCGACGTCCAGGACGACGCAGGTCCTGATCGCCGAGCAGACCTTGTCGATCGCGGCCTTGTCCGCGTCGGACAGGTTCAGCGTGTGGCCGTTGCCGACGTCGCCGACGCCCTCCGCGTAGGGCGTCTCGCCGACCACCACGATGCCGACGTCACTGCCGGCGGTGGGCGCCGAGGCGTCCTCGCTGTAGGTGACGTGGGACGAGTTCTGCTTGATGCCGTCCAGGATCGTCGTGCCCGGGATGATGTCGCCGGATGAGCCCTGCCACGTGACCGTCCAGCCGCCGGCCTGGTTGCCGATGTCGTCGGCGTTGGTCCCGGCCACGTAGATCCGCTGGTTCTTCTTCAGCGGCAGCGCGTTCCCGGAGTTCTTCAGCAGGACCTGCGACTTGGCGACGGCCTCGCGGGCGACCGCGCGGTGCTCGGGCGACCCGATCGTCTTGGCGTTGCTCCGGTCGGTGTAGGGGCGCTCGAACAGGCCGAGCTCGAACTTCGCCTTCAGGATCCGGCCGACCGCGTCGTCGATCCGCGCCATCGGCACGCGGCCCGCCTGCACCTCCGCGAGCAGCGTCTGGACGAACTGCGGCGCGCTGTAGGGCTCCATGAACATGTCCATGCCGGCGTTCACGGACGTGCGGACCTGCGTGGCGTAGTCGCCCGGGATCTGGTGGATGGCCTCCCAGTCGCTGATGAGGAAGCCGTCGAACCCGATCTTCTGCTTGAGGACGTCGGTCAGCAGCTCCTTGCTCGCGCTCATCTTGACCGGGTTGCCGACGCCGTCCTCCTTCCAGTCCACGCTGGAGAACGACGGCATGATGCTGCCGACGCCGTACTTCTTGACCGCCACGACGTAGGGGGCCAGGTCGACCGCGGCGAAGTGCTTGCGGTCGGTGACGGTGACGCCCTGGTCGATCGTGTACGTCCCGCTGGTGGACGACCCGAACACCGTGTCGCCGTCGCCCGCGTAGTGCTTGGCGGACGCCAGGACGTGCCGGTTCGTGGCCAGGTCGCTCTTGCGCCGTCCTTGGAAGCCCTCCAGGCCGGTCTCCATCTGGATGACGAGCCGCGGGTCCTCGCCGAAGCTCTCGTACGCGCGTCCCCACCGCAGGTCACGGGTGACGCAGACGCAGGGGGCGAACGCCCACTGGGGGCCGGTCGCCCTCGTCTCCATGGCCGTGATCTGCTCCTCCCGGCGGACGAGGCCGGGGTCGCGGGTCGCGCCCATCGCGATGTTGTGCGGGAAGACGGTGGCGCCGACGAGGTTGTTGTGGCCGTGCACCGAGTCGATCCCGTACAGCAGCGGGATCTTCAGGCGGGTGGCGAGCGCCTTGGACTGGTAGGCGTCGACCATGTCCGCCCAGCCCGCGGGGGTGTTGTCGGCGGGCACCGATCCGCCGCCGGACAGCACCGACCCGAGGGCCAGCTTCGTGATCTGGTCGCGGTCGCCGTCGATGGCGCCGCGCTCGGCCTGCGTCATCTGGCCGACCTTCTCCTGCAGCGTCATGCGGCCGAGCAGGTCCTGCACCCGCTGCGCGACGGGGAGCCGCGGGTTCAGGTAGGCCGCCCGCTGGGGCGCCTCGGCCAGCGCGGGCTGCGCCGCCAGGGCCGACGGCAGGGCGGCGACGGTCGCGAGCGCGACCAGTGATCGCCCGATCCGGGTGGCGATGACACGTCTGTGGGAGTGTGGCAACTCGTCCCTCCTGGGTCGCTCCGAAGGACGCCGCGCGGCCCGGCGGACCGCGCGCGGCCGGACGCCGGGGTCATGGCTCGCCCGGACGGCCATGACCCCTGCGCCGGCGACGTCATCTGGAACCTCCCCCGGCGCCCGGCCGGCTGTCAATGGATCTTCACAGCACCGGCCGCCGCCTTGTGGAAATCATGGAAGAGGGCTTGACGGGTACTAAATTCACAAGTTGAATCATGGGCCGAACTAAGCCGCTGGCACGGGTGGGCCCGCACATCCCCGCCCACCCGGCCACCGCGTCCCGAGAAGCGGACGCAGGCATCGAGAAGCGGGCGGACGCCCCTGAAGGCTCCGCCGCACCACCCCCGCTGACCACACCCGGCCACCGGCGGCCTCGCGGCACAGGCCGGGACGGGCGCCCCGTCGGCCGGCGGGTGAGAATCGGCCGGCGGGGCGCGCCGTCATCCGGGGTGGCTCAGGATCGGGTCACGCCGACGGGCCGCCGCCCTCCCCGCGCTCCTCCAGGTGCGGGCCGCGTGCGCCGTCGTCACGCGTGACCTCGATGCGCTCCTTGCGGAGCTCGCCGCGCACCGTCTGCTCGTCCTGCACCTGCTCGGTGCGGAGCCGGACGCGCTCGACCGGCACGGTCTCCTTGGTGATGACCGGGCGCTCCTCGTAAAGGATGATCTCCTGGTCGGCCTCGGAGATGGTCACCTTCGGGTCCGGGCCGCCGCCCGTGATGGGCTCCCGGTCGATCCGGATCTCCTCGTGCGAGACCGGGATCGTCTGCTCGACCATCTCGGTCTCGATCCACTTGCGCACCCGGACGCGGCCGGCCTCGTGCCGCTCGGTGCCGATGCGCATCTGCTCCTCGGACCGGGTGATCTCGGTCATCGGCGCCTCCGCGCCCTCGCGCGCCGACTGGGGCGGCATGGTCCGCCCGGGAGCCCGCTCGCCGGCCGCGCCGCGCTTGCCGCGCTCGGGGTGGACGGCCATACCCGCGGGACCGGTCGGTCCCGGGGGGTATGCGCTGCCGGCCGTGTCGGCACGGCCTTCGGGCTCCGCGGCGCCGGTTCCGGCCGTGCCCGCGGTCTCGGCGGCGCCCTTCGGCGGGGCGGTGCCCGCGGGGCGGGTGGTCTCACTCGTCTCGGTGGTGCCGGCCGTGCGCGCGCTCTCGGTCGTCTCGGACGTGCCCGTCTCCCCGCCGGTGCGGCGGCCGGCCGGGGGACGCACGCCGTAGTGCCTGTACAGGTCCACGATCTGCGCATGCGACAGGTGCTCGTCGGCATCGACGTTCGGCGCGCCCTTGATGGTCTCCTTGTCGTAGGGGACCTGCAGAGTGTCCTGCCCCTTGCGGGCCCCGGACAGCGGGACGAAGCTCTCACGCATGCCGAACCAGCCGGTGTGCACGGTCACCCACTCCGGGGACCCGGAGTCGTCGTTGAGGTAGACCTGCTTGACCGTGCCGACCTTCGTCCCATGGGTGTCGGTCACGCTCATGCCCATGAGCTCCCGCACCTGTGTCTGCGTCTGCACGTTGAGCACCTCCGCTTCCGTGAACGCTCCCGGACGGCGGGGGGCAGGGGGGAGGCGGTGCCCGCCACTCGGTAGCAGTGTTCTATTTCATCCCAAGTTGCCGCATTACCTGCTGCTTTTCCGGATAGGGTCGCTATAAACGTGTTTGCAGAGTTATGGGGGACGATTTACCAAGTTCTTGCCCCGCACGCCGGCCCCCTCGCAGCCCGCTTTCTCCGCATATATCCGCAAGCGTCCAATTTCCGAATGACGCCTTTGTCGATATGGTGATCATTTTATCCGATTGCGGTTTTTATCACCCCGCTCCGCGCGAAGACTCCGAGCAACGCTTCCACACATTCGGAGAACCGATATGCGCGACATTTCACGAGCGGTGCGGCGGCCATGGACGGGGCCCGTCGCGGTTGCGGCCGCGGCGTCCGCCGTCCTGGCGTGCACGTCGTTCACGGAGGCCGGGGCCGCGCCGGTCCGGCGCCCGCCCACCTGGTGCAGGCCCGGCGGGATGCTGACCGCCCGCACCATGCCGCAGAAGATCAAGATCGCCGACTGCGACCTGCGCGGCCGGACGGTGCGCGGCGCGAACGGGCTCGCGGCGGTCGTCCCGTCCGACGGGACGTCCCTGGTGGCGCACACGCTGCGCACCGACGGCGGCGCCGAGCTGCGCATCGAGGTGGACGACCGGGCGGGTGAGATCAGCATCGGCACGCACGCCGGGCGGGAGCCGGCGGGCAGGCCCCGCCGGTTCCGGGCGCCGTCGGACGGATGCAAGGACGACGCGTACCGTCCCGAACCCAGCAAGTGGCCGAAGGGCACCGCCGTCCGGTGGAACTACTACGCGGGCGCGGCCAGGCTGCCGAGGAAGCCCATCGCCGACGGCGTCGCCAACATGGCCGGCGCCCGGACCGACTGCACGGGCGCGGGCCGCTTCACGCCGCCGCCCGCCGTGACCGAGCGATACGCGGGGGAGACCAACCGCCGCCCGAACGTGACGGGCGGCGCCACCTGCGGGACCCGGGACGGGGTCAACACGTTCGGCTGGCTGGCCATGCCGAACGCGGACACCCCCGTCCTCGCGGCGACCTGCGCGTGGTTCAACGGCCCGACGACGGTCGAGACGGACATGGCGGTCCAGGCGCAGGGCAAGCGGTGGTGGACGGGCGGGACCTGCCCGGCGGGACACTACTCCGCCGAGGGGGTCGCGACCCACGAGGCGGGCCACGTCTTCGGCCTCGCCCACGTCGAGGGCACCGAGCACGCCGGGCTCGCGATGACGCCGTTCCTCAGGTCCTGCGACGACGGGCCCACCACCCTCGGCAAGGGCGACTACGAGGGGCTGATCGCGCTCTACGGCAGGCGCTGAGCCGAGCGGCGGCGCGCCGGCCCGGCCTCCGGCCGCGGACGGGCGCGCCGCGGAGGTCAGCGCCCTGAGTCGATCTTGCCGACGACGACGAGGCGGTGCCGGTCCGAGCCCTTCGGCGTGCAGGTGATGAGCGTGACGTACTTGCCGTGGGGCTCGCTGGCCCGCTTGAACGGCACCGCTTCCAGGGCCCGCCGGTCCCTCGGGTCGATGACGCGCTTGGCCCGCACCCTGTACACGTAGGACGCGCGGCCCACGCGCAGGACGATCCGGTCACCGCGCCGCATCCTGTCGAGCCGGTTGAACGGGTGCAGCCAGGTCGTGCGGTGGCCAAGCAGGACGGTGTTGCCCTCCTGCCCGGGCAGCGCCGTCCCCGGATAGTGGCCGACGCCGCGCCGCAGCACCGCCGCGCCGACGCCCTGCCTGACGCTCGTCTTCAGCCGCATCCGCCTGATCCGGATCTGCGCGATCACCGCGCCGGCCCGCGGCCGCGCCGCAGCGACCACCGCCGAACCGGTGACCGCCGCACGGCCGGAGCCCGCCACCGGAGCGGCATGCGCCCCGGAAACGCCGATGACAGGCACGGCGCAGCACGCGACGAAGGCCGCCGCACACAAGGCCCTTCGGTCGAGCATGATTCCCTCTCCATCAATCAAGACCGCCCCCGGCATCAGGCCCGTCCCGCCGCCAGGGCCGCGCCGCCATCGCGGTCACGCCGGCACCGCGTCGGGTCGCACCGGGGCATGTCGGCTGCCGGGGTCGTGCCGGCTGCCGGGTCGTGCCGGCTGTTGGGTCGTGCCGGCATGGGAAGGGGCGACACGTCTGCCGCCCCTTCTCCGCTGCTCGTCGGCCGCGGGTCGTCACCCAGGCCGACGCGTGCTCAGTGCGTGGGTTGAGAGCCGAGCGTGGCGGGCGCGTCCTGGCCCGCGGGCGCCGTCGATCCGGTCTGGCCGGGCTGCGCCTCCCCGCCGGGCAGCTTCACGGCTCCCGTGATCTTGTTCAGGAGCCTCTTCAGTGCGGGCAGAGGGGCCGCGCTGCGCTGGCTCGGAGCAGTGCCCGCACTGCGGTGGTTCGGAGCGGCTTCGGCGATGCGCTGGTTCGGGGCGGCGTTCGCCGTGCGGGAGCCGTCCGCGCGCAGCGTCGAGGGCAGCTTCTTGTGCTTGCCCGCCGGACGGTGCTTGTGCTTGCACGGCTTCTTCTTCGGAGCGTGGCAGCAGCGCGGGTGCCCCTTGTGCCCGTGCTCCTCGTGCCCGTGCTCCCTCACGATGCCCGCCCCGCCCTTGCACTCCGCCTCCGCGAAGCCGAACAGGGAGAGGGCGTTGCCGCACGCGTTGATCGGCATGCTGATCGGCGCGAACACCTGGTTGCCGTTCAGCAGCCCGAAGTTGCCGGCGGTGGTCATGTTCACGCTGCGGACGTCGCCGTGCCCATGGCCGTGCCCGTGCCCGTGCTTGTCGCAGTGCTTGTGCCCGTGCTCGTGGCAGTGCTTGTGCTCGTGGCAGTGCTTGTACCCGTGCTCGTGACCGTGCTTGTTGCAGTGCTTGTGCCCGTGGCCGTGCTTCTTGCAGTGCTCGTGGCATTCCTTGTGCCCGTGCTTGTGCCCGTGCTTGTGGTCGCCCTCCTTGATGAACGCGCCGCCCTTGCACTTGGCGCGGGCGATCCCCCCGATCGCGAGGGCGTTGCCGCACACGTTGATCGGCATGCTGATCGGCGCGAACACCTGGTTGCCGTTCAGCAGCCCGAAGTTGCCGGTGCTCGTCATGTTGACGCTGCGGACGTCGTGCGAGCCGCCGTGTGCGCCGCCGTACGCGCCCTCGACGGCGAGGGCCGGGACCGAGGTGGTGAAGGCGGCTCCGACGGCGAGGGCGCTCGCGGCCACCAGGGCGGCGCGGCCGGTGTTCCTGGACCAGATGCGCATGATGTATTGCTCCTGTCGGTTCGTTGCGAATCGTTGATCGGTGGTGATCGCTGCGCGGCACCGTGCGGGTGGGCGCAGCCCTGGCAGCGGCCATGCGCGGCCGTGCCTTCCGGGAAAGATCTGCGTTCCGGGAAAGATCTGCGGGTTCCGGAAAGATCCAGATGAGGGCGGGCGGCGTGCGTCGCGCACGCGGCCGCCGGAAGCCGGCCGTTCACGGCCGGGCGGGGGCGTCTAGTCGGGGACGATGGCCGGGCCGCCGGGCGCGGCCACGTCGCTCAGCGCCGTGCGGCGGAAGGTCCCCGTGTCCGCGGCGGACGGCGCCGCCGGGTACCGGTTGTTCAGCAGGTCGGCGACCGGGGCGAACGGGTGCCCGCCCGCCGAGCCGCCGCCGCGCGAACCGTCCGGACCGGACGGCAGCGCGGGGTCGGGCGACGGGGTGCGGTGGTCGCCCCCGCAGCCGGGGCAGAGGTCGGCGCGCTCTTGCGCCGGCACGCCAGCGGTCGCCGTGAGCGGGACGGGAGCGTACCGGGCGTGCGCCTTCGCGGCGTGCGCCGCCTTGTCCCGTGCCTGCTCGGCATCGGGCTGGGCAGCCTCGGGCCCCGGCTGCGCTTCGGGCGCCTGCTGGGCGTCGGGCGGGAGACCGCCGTGCAGAAGGGGCTGCCGCTCCGTCCCCGGGGGGACGATGCCCGCGAGGACGGGTTGGCCCTGAAGAAGACCGCCCACCTGCGGTACGCCCGCCTCGTCGACCACGTTCACCACATGGCGTACGGCCCGGTCCTTGCCGTCGAGCACGTCCTGCTGCCGCGCCCGGAGGTACCGGACGGGGTGGCCGCCGATCTCCCCCACACCGCCGGAGACGGCGCCGGAGACGGCACCGATCGGACTTTCGACGTTCCGGACCCGCCCGGGAGTGACGTCCGGGGCGCCATGGCCCGGGGCGCCATGGCCCGGGGCGTCGGGGCCGACGGCGGGTCGATCGGTCTGCTCGGCACGCTCGGCGGCGAACGCGGAATGGGTCAGCGCGGAGAGCGCGATCCAGCCGGCGAACGCGAAGCCCGCGATGGCCGCCAGCCGCGCCAGAAAGGGAAGGAGGGCGTGCCGCGGCCGACCCTGCGGGCGATTGACCCCGCGGTGGATCGGCACTGAATGCACAGCCGTTTCCCCTCGTCGCCGCGACCCGTTCAGGCCGGTTTTCTGGGTCCGGGCGTCCCGGACGGCATGAACGTAGCACCGCGATGGAGGCGATCAAGGAGCCATTGCTTCGGCTTCCGCCATGTCTCCCCATCATTTACTCTGGCATTGATCCGCCTTTTGTCGCGGCCGGTTTCCGGGACCCTGTCGTTCGTTTTGCCAGGCTCTTTCTTTTTGTGGGGACGCAGGCGCTCACCTCGGGGATCCGGTGCCCTGGCGGCACCGCCGGGCCCCGCCCGCTCGCCGGACGTCCGGGAGAAGCATGGTGGACGGTATCCGTGCGCTACATTCAGTGAACGGACGGTCACTCCCGCACCATCCCCACCGAGGAGCCTGCGATGATCGATCCCTCGTCCGCGATGGCGCGCCTGCTGCCCGCGCGGTCCCACCGCCCCCGCCGCGAGACCCGCCGGTTCGTCACCCGCGCCGACGCCGACCTCATCCTGCTCTCCGGCGTTCCCACCGGTCAGAGCGCGCCGCAGCGGCGCGGCCGGTCGGGCGCGTGGACGCTGTACTCGCGCCTGGAGTGGTCCGTGGCCGTCGCCAAGGCCGAACGCGCCCGCCGCCGGGCGCGCCCGCCGTGGACGTAGGGCGCCCGGCCGTTTCCGGAAGACCGAAAGCCGGCGGGCGCCCTGGGCGTGCCCGCCGGCCGGAGGAGGATTCTTCTACCGCTGGGAGGCGCCCGGCTCCAGCAGCCCTGTCGGCCGTCCCACCGGGACGCGCACGCGCGGCGTCCGCCGGACGATGTGGTGCGCGATCCGCCGCGCGGCGAAGTCGGCGCCGTGCACGAACCGCATGACCGGCCCGAAGGTGTACGCGGCGGCGAGGCCGGCGAAGTAGAGCCCGGGCGTCGAGGCCTCGAAGTCCCGGCTGAGCACCGGCGCGCCGAGCCGGGTCGCGATGCGGCCGCGCAGCTCCGGCGAGAGCAGGGCGAGCCGCTCCAGGTCGGGGACGAACCCGGTGGCGGCGATGACGTGCTCCACCTCCGTGACGAGGCGGCGCCCGTCGTGGTCGGTCGTGGTGAGGGCGATGCCGTCGTCCTGCTCGACGGCCTTGGCGAGGCGGCGGCCGGTCGAGACGCGGATGCGCTCGTCGAGCCGGTCGCGCAGCCACCAGGCGCCCGCCGGCGGGAGCGTCTCGCGGACGATCCGCTGCCGGGTCCGCTCCGGCAGGTACCGGACGAGCCCCGGCCGCTCGGCCCACACCCACGTCCGGTAGCCGGTGCCGAGCCCGGACCTCGGGCCCTCCAGCAGCCTGGAGCGCAGCGGCCGGTTCTCCTCGGGGACGGTGTTCCAGTCCAGGACGCGCCGCCGGGCGATCAGGTGCGGCCGCGCTCCCGCGTCGGCCAGCAGCACCGCCGTCTCCAGCGCGGACTGACCGGCGCCGACGACCGCGACCTCCTTGCCCGCGAACAGGCCGAGGTCGCTGTGGGCGCTGCTGTGCGAGACGAGCCAGGACGGCATCCCCGCCAGCTGGTCGGGGATGTGCGCGAACGGCCCGACGCCGACCGCCACGACCACCGCGCGCGCCGCGATCGTCTCGCCCGACGAGAGCGTGACGCGGTAGCCGCCCGCCCCCCGCTGCTCGACGTTCACGACCTGCGCGTCCTCGGTGCCCGAGACGGCCTCGGCGGCGAACCAGCGCCCGTACTCCACGAACGTCTCCAGCGGGATCGGGTGCCCGACCCGCCAGCCCGGATGGCGGTCGGTGAACCGCATGCCCGCCTGCGGCGCCCCGAGGCTGGAGGCGGCCGGCTCGGACTTGAGGTACATGCCGAGCGGCATGTTCTCGTCCCAGAACCGCATCGGCTCGCCGATGACCCGGACGCCGAGCCCGATGTTCTGCAGGTAGGCGGCGGTCGACAGGCCGTAGGGCCCGGCGCCCGCGATGACGACGTCGCTGGCCGAGTCGCTCATGTTCCATTCCCCCGTGTGTTCGTGTGTTACCTGGTGCGGAGCCGCTCGACCGCGCGGAGCGCGCTGCGCCGTCCCATGGCGAGGAAGGGCGGCAGGTCGTCACCGGCGAACCAGGCGAACTCGTCGGCCTCCCGCAGCGGCCGGAGGGCCTCCCGCAACGACCAAAGCCGCCCCCGCGCCCCGCTCCCGACAGACGCCTCCGCCCCGGCATGCGACTGCGCTCCAGAACGGGGCGGCGCTTCAGAGCTCACCGCCGTTCCAGGACTCGCCGCCGTTCCAGAACTCGCTGCAACTCCAGGACTCTCCGAAGCTCCGGGACTCGGTGGTATTCGAAGGCTCGTTGCCTCTGTGCTTGCCGGTGTTTCAAAGCTCGCCGGTGTTACGCGACCCGCTGGTTCTCCGGGGCTCGGCGGCGTTCCGGGGCTCGCCGGAGTTACATGGCCCGCCTGTCCTCCGGGGCCCGCCTGTCCTCCGGGGCTCGACGAGACTCCGGGGCTCAGCGGTGTTCCAAGGCTCGCCGGTGCCGCAGCGCCCGCCGGTGCCGCAGCGCCCGCCGGTGCTGCAGCGCTTGCCGGTGTTACATGGCCCGCCTGTCCTCCGGGGCCCGCCTGTCCTCCGGGGCTCGACGAGACTCCGGGGCTCGACGGTGTTCCAAGGCTCGCCGGTGCCGCAGCGCCCGCCGGTGCTGCAGCGCCCGCCGGTGCTGCAGCGCTTGCCGGTGTTACAAGGCTCGCCGGTGTCGCAGCGCCCGCCGGTGTCGCAGCACTCGCCGGTGTTACAGCGCTCGCCGGTGTCGCAGCACTCGCCGGTGTTACAGCGCCCGCCGGTGTTACAGCGCCCGCCGGTGTTACAGCGCCCGCCGGTGTCGCAGCGCCCGCCGGTGTCGCAGCGCCCGCCGGTGTCGCAGCGCTCGCCGGTGTCGCAGCGCTCGCCGGTGTTTCAAGGCCCCCTGGCGCTTCAGGGCCCGGCGGCACCCCAAGGCTCGGCGGGGGTTCGGGGCGTGGGCGGCGGGTCGAGTGGGCGAGGTAGTGGTTTTCGACTAGCAGGTTGCGGCCGTGTGCGGGGCGCGGAGGGGGGACGGGGCGGCCTGACTGGTGCAGGTGCATGGCGCGGGCGAGGTCGAGGCCGTCCAGGTCGGTGAACAGGCGGAACTGCGCCCCGATCCGGGGGTTGAAGTCCAGCAGGTGGTACTCGCCGGTGCGCGCGTCGAGCCGGAAGTCGAGGTCGACGAGGCCGCGGCAGCCGAGCAGCCGGACGATCCGGACCGAGAGGCGTTCGAGGTCGGGGCTCTCCACCCACTCCCCCGCGACCGTGTGCCCGGCCTGCGGAGGGTGGGCGAGGTGCTTGCGCCCGACCCCGCCGAACAGGCAGTCGCCGTTCTCGTCGAAGTAGCCCTGGAAGAACCAGTCGCCGCCGGCGGGCGGGATGCGCCGCTGCAGGATCAGCGGGCCCGCTCCGCCGTTCGGGCCCTCGGCCGCGTCCCTGCCCGGGATGCGGTCGCGGGTGGCGGCGAACAGGCGGTGCAGTTCGCCGAGGGTGGGCACCAGCGTGGTGCTGCGCATGCCGGGGCGCAGCCGCCAGGGGCGCGCCCACTTGGCGATCAGCGGCAGCCCGAACGCGGCGGCGGCCTCGTCGACGTCGGCGGCCGACTCCGGCAGCAGGCTCGGCGGGCACGGGACGCCGTGCCGCCGGCACGCCTCCAGCAGCCGTGCCTTGTCGGCGACGCCGCGAGGGGCGGCGGGATCCTGGCGGGGGAAGACGAAGTGGGCGTCCAGCCCGTCCGCGTGCTCGGCGGCGAAGATCGCCCCCGCGTCGTCCATGGGGACGAGCAGCGCGGGGCGGCCGATCCGCTCGCCGATGGCCCGCAGGTGGGCCAGCAGGTCGTCCGGCCGCTCGACGGGCGGCCCCCAGGGGTGCCCCCGGAACAGGTAGCGGGAGCGGGACGACGGGTTGGCGCGCCCCTCCAGGACGGCGTGCACGGGGACGCCGCCCCGGCCGAGGCTGCGGATCACCGCGAGCGTCCCGTGGTGGAAGAGGTTGCGGTCGGTGCGCAGCAGCAGGGCGGGAAGGCCCGGGTCGAGGCGCACGGTGTCGAGGCGCACGGTGTCGGGACGCGCGGTGCGGGGCCTGGCTGTTCGCGGCGGGGCGCCGAAGAACATTAGCTCAGCCCCATTCCCTCTTATCACAGCGCACGGCATCCCTTCCGTAAATTTTCGCGTGTTCCGCCCGACCGGCTTTTTCGCGGCGGGCTCCCGAGGGAATACGATACGCATGCGAGCAGCGGATATCCATTCAACGGGACGGCCGTTCGAGCCCCGGCGGAAAAGGCCGCCGTTCTGGTGTCCACTCCCTCCTATTCTGGCCGCATCCGTGGTTTTGTTCGCGTTGATGGTGTCGGCGCTGTCGACATGGCAGCAGCCGCGGGCGGTCCACCGATGGACGGCCCACGTGCCGCTGGGGGCGTTTCTCGGTTCGGGCCCGGAGGGAGTGGACCGGGTGGCCCGCTTCGAGCGCTGGCTCGGCTCGACGGTGACGGTCGGGCGCACGTACCTGCCGGGCCACCGGTGGGAGGACATCGAGGGACCGCAGCGGATCCTGGAGCCGTGGGCGCACTGGAAGGCCGCCGACCAGCGCCGCATGCTGGTCGTCAACGTCCCGATGATGGCCCCGAACGAGGGCTGGCTCCCGGCCGAGGCGCTGGCCGGCCTGCTGCGCGGCGGCGCGGCGGGCACGTTCGACCACCACTACCGGACGCTCGCCGAGCGGCTCGTCTCCCTGCACGCGGGAGACTCGGTCATCGTCCTCGGCTGGGAGATGAACGGCGATTCGTACTCCGGGCGGTGCGCCCCGGATCCGTCCGCGTGGAAGGAGTACTGGAGGAGGATCGTCGGCGCCATGCGCGCGGTTCCCGGCGCGCGGTTCCGCTTCGATTTCGCGCCGGCGCGGGGGCGGGACGCGATCCCGTGGACGGACTGCTATCCGGGTGACGACGTCGTCGACATCATCGGATCGGACAGTTACGACCAACCCCAAGGAAAGTCGTTCCAGGATTACGTGGACGAGCCGTACGGGCTGCGCCGGCAGGCGGAGTTCGCGGCCGCGCACGGGAAGCGGATCTCATTTCCGGAATGGGGCCTCTTTCGCAATTCTGACAACCCCGCCTTCATTCGGGGAATGCACGACTGGATCACGTCGCACGACGTCGTCTATCAGACGATCACGGACTACTGCCCGCACGGGGTCTGGTCGTGCGGCGGCAACCCGCGCTCCTCCGCCGCCTACCGGGAGCTGTTCGGCGGCGTGACCGCCCCGCCGCCCTCGGGCAGCGGGCCGTTCACCCCCACCCCGGCCACCTCCGCCCCGGCCACTTCCGCCCCGGCCGCCTCGACCGCTCCGAGCTCCGCACCGTCCGCGCCTCCGGTGCCCTCGCCCGAGGCGCCCCCCGTCAAGCCGGCCGTCGAACCGTCCGCCAAACCGCCGGCCAGGCCGCCGTCCAAGCCGCCGTCCAAGCCCTCGGTCAAGCCGCCTTCCAGGCCGTCCGCCAAGCCGGCGAAGCCGCGCAGACCGCCGTGGAAGGGGCCGCCCGCCACAGCGCGCGCGTCCACCAGGGCCGCGTCCACCAGGGCCGCGTCCACCAGGGCCTCCGCCGGGGTCTCTCCGAGCCCGGCCACGTCGCGGGTGACGGCCGCGAGGAGGGCCACCGTCCGGCCGATGTCGTAGGCGGCGGACGCGGCGGACGCCGCGCGCCCCTCCCGCTCGGCGATCTCGGGGAACAGCAGCCGCCCGGCCATCTCCTCCGCGAGCGCGGCGGGGTCGTCCGCGGGCACCAGCGCCCCCAGCCCCGGACGGACCACCTCGGTGATGCCCGGGATGTCCGTCCCGACGAGGGGCCGCCCGGTGGCGAGCGCCTCCAGCGCGGTCAGCGGCAGCCCCTCCCACCGGGACGGCAGGACGACGAGGTCGGACGCCGAGAGCCAGTCGCGCGGGTCCTCCACGGCCGGGACGAACCGGACCCCGGCCACGCGCTCGCGGCGCAGCCGCTCCAGGTCCTCGCCGTCCCCGACGACGGCGAGCCGGGCGGCCGGGCAGCGCGCGGTGACGCCGGGCCACGCCGCGACCAGGACGTCCTGCCCCTTCTGCCGGGTCAGCCGCCCGATGCAGACCGCGAGCGGCGCGGCGGGCGGCAGGCCGAGCCGGATGCGGGCGGCGAGGCGGGCGGCGCCGTCGGCGGGCCTGAACCGGCGCCGGTCGACGCCGTTGCGGACGAGCCGGTACGGGCCGCGCACGCCCGCCCGCATCCCCTCGCGCAGCTCGCCGATGCCGACGCAGACCAGGGCGTCGCTCCACCGGGCGCCGAGGCGCTCCCACAGGCGGCTGAGGGCGTCCTGCCGCCCGGTGGCGGCGAGCCACGACCAGCCGTGCGGCTGGAAGATCGTCGGCGTGCCGAGGGGGCGGCGCAGCAGCCGCCCGGCGAGGCCCGCCTTCGAGGAGTGCAGGTGGACGACGTCCGGCGCGAAGCCCTTCACCAGGCGGCGCAGGCTGAGCGCCTCCAGGACCGTGCGGGGTCCCGGGGCGCGCCCGGCGTTCCAGCTGAGCCAGGGCACCCCCGCCGCCATGCACCGCTCGGGCAGGTCGCCGCCCGGCGGGCAGGCGACCGCCACCTCCCAGCCGCGCCGGCGCTGGTCGCCCGCCGCCTGCCCGACGTAGACGGCGACCCCGCCCGCGTTCGGCTGGCTGACGTGCAGGATCCGCAGCGGGCCAGTGTCCCGCGGGCCAGTAACCCGCGGGCCAGTAACCCGCGGGCCAGCATCCCGCGGGTCAGTGTCCCGCGGGTCAGTCATGGAGGAGCCAGGGCGAGCCCTCGGCCCGGCCGCGGGTCCCGGCGCGGCCGGGGGCGCCGGCGAGGCCGCGCGCTCCCGTCCCCCCGCGCCGCCGCTCCGCCAGGTACCCGCGGGTCCGGGCAAGGCCGGCGTACGCGGCGGCCGGGGCGGACCGCCCGAGGATGATCCGCTCGTTCCGGACGGGCGTCGGCCGCCATTTCAGCTTGTACGGCTCGTCGCCGCGCAGGAGGCTGACGCCCTGCCGCCGCCGGTCCCGGGCGAGGGCGAGGTTCTCGCGCAGCATCATCAGGGAGACGTCCACGCAGGACCGCAGGTCCGGGAGCGCCCCGTACAGGTAGGCGCCGACGTGGCGATGGCCGATCAGGACGAGGTCGCTGGCGACCAGCCGGCCGTCCCACCGGTACTGCACGACGGCGGCGCGCCCGTCGCGGACCATCCCGGCGGCGGCCTCGGCGAGGTGGCGGCGGAACCGCTCGCGGGTGTGCTCGGGGTTGATCGGGCGGCCCCGCCACTGCCGGGCGTGCAGGTCGAGCAGCGCGTGGACGGCGTCCGGGACCTGGTCCGCGGGGACATGCTCGGCCGTGATGCCCCGGATGTCGATCTTGCGGAGCTTCGCGCGCATCTTCCCGGCGGTGCGGCCCGGGAGCCCGTCCAGGACGGCGTCGATACCCCCGCCGACGCCCCCGCCGGCGCCGGCCGTCGACAGTTCGAGGCAGACCGAGGACGGCGTCCGCCACGCCCGGCGCGGCCATTGCGCCGCCACCAGGTGCGCCGCCGAGCCGGGGCGGACCTCCCGCAGGTCGAGCGCGCACCATCCGCGCTCGTCCAGCAGGGCCCGGACGAGGTGCCGGACGGCGCCGTCCGCGTGGACGGGGTCGAGGAGGAAGTCGGTGAAGTCGCTCTGGTCCGCGGCGATCGGGACGAGCACCGGGAACCCGTGCCGGGCGCCCGCCGCCAGCGGTGCCGCCGCGACGAGCCGGCCGCGGTACCGGACCGTGACGAGGCGGAGCCGCCCGCGCGTCCCGTACCAGCCCCACCACGCCCTGATCCACTCGCAGGTCTGGAAGGGCGTTGCGGACGGGCTCCGGTCGTATAGGTCGCGCAGGTCGTCCGCCAGCGCGACGAGGGCCTGCTCGTGGCGGTGCACCTCGGCCGACCACTCGGTGGAGGCGCTCCAGGACGAGGCGGCGAGCCGCGAGGGCGCGGTCACGGTCACGGGCCCACCTCCACCCGGCCGGCGGGGACGGGGTCGGGGAGGGCGGCGGTGGTGGTGGCGCGGCCCTTCTCCCTGCGGCCGGGGCGTCCGCGCCGCCCGCTCATGACGGCTGCGGTGAGCCCGGCGAGCAGGACCCCCGACGCGGTTCCGACGGCGACGCCGAGCGGCAGGTTCGGCGACGACGGTTCGACGGGCGGCTCGGCGAGCGTCATCAGCGCGACGCGGACGCCGGTGTCGGTGCGGTGGGACGTCCCGTACCGGACGAGCGCGTCGGCCGCGGCGTTGGCGAACGCGGCGGCCTCGCGGGCCGTCCCGCCGACGCCCGCGAGCTTGATCAGCGGCGTGTCCGGCGAGGTGGACGCCTGGATGTGCGCGCGGGTCGACCCGCCCGCGTCCGGCAGCGGGAGCGAGGAGTAGGCGAGGGTCTCCGGGAGCGGCGCGAGCCGCCCGAACGCCTGCGCGAAGCTGACCGCGGCCGGGCCGGACTGGCCCTCCCCGTCGTCCACGACCATGACGAACGCCGTCGCGGTGTAGGTGGTGGGCGCGAACACGGCGTACCCGAGCCCGCCGAGCAACCCGGCGAGCACGAGGGCGACGGGCAGGCCGAAGCGCCGCGCCGCCGCGGCGATCCGCCCGCGCAGCCGCCGCGTGGCCGGGGTGGACCGGCCCGCCCGCCTGGTCGGCCTCGGCGGCCTCCTCCTGGCGTCACGTCGCTGCATCTTGAGCCCTTTCTCGTGTCGGTGCGGCCCCGCGGTCCAACCGCTCGGGGCGGTAGAGCCGGGCGAGCTCGGCGGCCTGCTCGGCGATGGCGTAGCGGGCGACGGCCGGCGGCACCCGCGTACGGTCGCGGGGTGCGCGCAGGACGCGCCCGAGTTCGGCGCTCCAGATCCCGGGGTCGGAGGGGAGGCGGCGGGCGTCGGGGGCGTCGGCGGGCGGGAGGGCGTCGATGGCCGGGCACGCGGTGTAGCGGACGGGCAGCCCGGCGGCCAGCCCCTCCAGGACGCCGAGCCCGAACGTCTCCTGGACGGACGGCGCGGCGAGCACGTCCATGGCGGCGAGGGCGCCCGCGACGTCCGCCGTCGCCCCGGCGAAGACGACGCGCTCGGCGATGCCGAGGTCGCGCGCCGACCGGGCGAGCTCCTCCCGCAGCGGGCCCGCGCCGACCAGCAGCAGCCGGACGCCGTCCGATCCCGCGCCGTCCATCCGAGCGCCGTCCATCCGAGCACCGTCCATCCGAGCGCCGTTCAACCTCGCGACGGCCTCGATCAGCAGGTCGAACCGCTTGCCCGGGACGAGCCGCCCGACGCCGCCGACGACGGGCTCGTCCGGGCCGATCCCGAAGCGGCGGCGCACCGCGGCGCGCCGGGCGGGGTCGAACGCGAACGCGGCGGCGTCGACGCCGTTCGGGATCACGACGATCCGGCCGGGCCGCACGCCCCAGGCGCACAGCCGGGCGGCCACGGCGGGCGACACCGCGACGGTCGCGGAGCCCAGCCGCTCGGTCGCCCGGTACAGGGCCTGGACACCGCGCGTGGTGGCCCGTCCTTCGATGCGGCCGTCGCCGAGCGAGTGCTCGGTGGCGATGATGCGGGGCGTCCCGGCCATGCTCATCCCGGCCAGGCGCGCGGCGATCCTGCCGTAGACGCACGCCCGGTAGAGATGGGTGTGGACGACGTCGTACCGTCCCCGGCGGATCAGCCGGACCAGCCGCGGCAGCGCCCCGAGGTCCCGGTTGCCGCGCATCCCGATCTCGTGGACGGGCACGCCCGAGCGGCGGATCTCCGCGCCGACGGCCCCGGCCCGGGTGAGGGTCGCGACCTCGCAGGACACCGGCAGGTGGCGCAGCAGCGCCGCGAGCTGGCGTTCCGCGCCGCCGTAATCCAGCCCGGTGATGACGTGCAGGACCCGGGTCACACGCGGCCCCTCCGCCGCAGCTCGTGGAGGACGAGCTTGGCGCGCAGCCGCAGCGGGCCGTCCCGGTCGCCGACGTAGGTGCGCGGCAGCGCGTGCCGTCCCGGCTCCTCGGGCCGGATGTCGCACGCGTAGTCGTACCCGGCGGCGCGCACGGCCTCGACCTCGCGGGCGGTGGCGTGCCCGTACGGGTAGGCGAAGCCGGTGACCGGGGCCTCGACGAGGTCCTCCAGGACCGCGCGGCTCTCCTCCAGTTCCTCGCGCAGTTCGGTGCCGTCCGCTTCGGGAAGCGAGACGTGGTGGCGGCCGTGCGAGGCGATCTCCACGCCGACGCCCGCCACGGCACGGATCTGCTCGGCCGTCATGAGCGGCTTGCGCGGACCGTCGTCCCACGCGTTGTAGGTGCCGATCCGCCCGGTCACGACGAACACCGTCGCGCCGAACCCGTACCGCACCAGCGCCGGGACGGCCCGGGTCGCGAAGTCGGCGTACCCGTCGTCGAAGGTGAGCCCGACCAGGCCGCGCGACCGGCCGGCTGCGTGCGCCTCCAGCAGTTCGCGCATGGAGACGCCGCGCAGGCCGTGCGCCCGCAGCCACGCCATCTGCCGCCCGAACCGCGCGAGCGACACCGTCACCAGGTGCGGGTCCTCATCGAAGTGGTCGACCGAGTGGTACATCAGCACCGGCGGCGCGTGCCGGACGGTCTGTCCCGTCCGCGCCGGCCTCGGCGGACGCCCCGGTCCGGCCGGACTCGGCGGCTCCGTCAGGCTCACCGGCCCGGGCGCGCTCCCCGGCTCGGGCATGCTTCCCGATTCCGTCAGGCTTCCCGTTTCCGGCAGGCTCTCCGGCTCCGTCAGGCTTCCCGGCCCCGTGAGAGAAGTCGGTTCTGTCGGCTTGCTCACTGCTCTCCCCCGATCCGATGCGACCGCGCCGAAGGCGCGCCCCGAGCGCGCCGAGCGGCCCTAAGGCGATCCGAACTCTTGAGGCGATCCGAACTCTTGAGGCGATCCGAACTCTTGAGGCGATCCGAACTCTTGAGGCGATCCGAACTCTTGAGGCGATGCGGAACTGCGAGGCGGTCCATGGGGCGACGAGGCCGGGTACCGCCAGGACGGCGAGGGCGGCGAAGGCGGCGGCCACCGCGAGCCCGCCTGCCGCCAGGTCGGCGATCGGCGGCGCGTCCACGGTCGCGGCGGCGAGCAGGCCCGCCGCGCAGGCCGCCGCGGCGGCGAGCCCGAGCCCGGCCACGTCGGCGGCGATCCGGCGCAGCGGGATCGGCGCGACCCCGCGCCGCAGCCCGGCGAGGAGCAGGACGGCGGCGAGGGTGATCCCGGTGGCGTTCGCGGCGGCCAGCGCGAGCGTGCCGGCGGACGCGGCGAACGCGGCGCCGATCGCCGCCGTGACGGCCAGTCCCGCGCCGAGCACGGCCGCCGGGCTCCAGGTCGGCCGCCTGCGCGCGAAGAACGCGCGGGCGGCGAGGCCGACCGCCGTCTGCCCCCACAGGCCGAGCGCGTACACGCGCAGGATGGCCGCGGTGCTCGCGGTGTCCGCGGACGTGAACTCGCCGCGCTCGAACAGCACCCGGATGACGGCCGGCGCGAGCGCCACGAGGAACGCGGTCGCGGCCAGCACCATCGCGCTCGCGACGGCCAGGTCCTGCCGGATGCGGCGGGCGACCTGCGCGGTGTCCCCGTCCGCCGACGCGCGCGCGAGCCTCGGGAACGTCACCGTCACGATCAGCAGCGACAGGACCATCGGCACCTGCGCGACCTTCTGCGCGTAGTTCAGGTGCGAGATCGACCCGGCGGCGAGCCCGGCCCCGAGGAAGCGCTCCACGAACACCTGCGACTGCCGCGTGACCGTGTAGACGACGATCGGGGCGATGGCCGCGAGGCCGAGCCGCACGTCCACGCTCCCCGACGGCGCCGCGTCCCGTCCCCCGGACGCTTCCCGAAGGCAGCGGACGAACGCCGGGGCCTGCACCGCGACCATCAGGACGCTGCCGCAGGCGACGCCGATCGCCGCGCTGGTGATGCCGACGGCGCCGGACAGGCCCGCGATCAGCGCGAGGATGCCGGTGTTGTAGGCGAGGTAGATGGCGGCGGGCGGCCCGAACCTGTGGTGGGCGCGCAGCGTCGCGCTCATGAAGCCCGCGAGGCCGAACGTCACGACGGTGACCGCCGTCAGCCGGACGCACCGGACGGCGGGTCCCTGCTCGGCCAGCCCGGGCGCGAGGACGTCCACCACGGCGGGCGCCGCGACGGCGAGCGCACCGGTGACCACCGACAGGCCGAGCACCATGCGGGGCAGCGTCGTGCCGACGAGAGGTCGCAGGCCGTCCCCTCGGGCGAGCAGCCGCGTGACGACCGGGACCATGAGCAGCGCCATGGCGTCCTCGATCAGCAGCGGCGAGACGGTCTCGGGGATCGTCCAGGCGACGAGGAACGCGTCGGTGCTGCCGCTGGCGCCGAACAGGTCCGCCATCACGAGGTCGCGCAGGAATCCGAGCCCCGTCCCGGCCGCGATGAGCACCCCCGACACCGCCGCGGCCCGCCCCACGGAACCCGCGACGGACTGGCCGCCTGCGGGCCGCTCAGGTTGAGGGCCGCCCTCACCGCGTCCGGTCATGGAGCCTCCCACCGGAGAGGTCGACCGTTCCGAGTGCGCAGGCCGCGGTGAAGCCGAGGATGACGCCGACGAGGGCGCATGTCGGTCCTCCGAGGTCCGCGTAGAGGAAGTTGACCAGCAGGAAGGCCATGAGCGCGACGCTCGCGAGCCAGAACGGGTCGCGGACGTCGCGGCGCGTCCACAGCCCGGCGACGATCATGGCGAGCAGCACGGCGAACCCGGCGAGCCCCACCACGCCCTGCTCGGACAGGAACAGCAGGTACTCGTTGTGCGGCGACAGGAGCGGCTGCCGGACGTAGCCGTTGACGGGGTCGTCGGTCTCGCTGCCGGACGACAGCTCGATCGTGGCGTAGGTGTCGCGGTAGGCCGGGAAGTTCTTCACGCCGACGCCGGCGACCGGGTGGTCCTCCCAGATCCGGACGGCCGCCGCCCACAGGTTGTAGCGGTCGTCCACGGACTGGTCCGGGTCGCTGACCGAGCCGACCGTCGACTTGGCGCGCTCGACGACCGCCTGCGAACCGCCGCCCCCCGCGCCGAGCAGGACGAGCATCAGAGCCCCGCAGCAGGTCAGCACCTTGACGGCCGTCCACCGGTCGAAGAGGACCAGGACCAGGACGGCGGCGGCGCCGAGCGCGATCCACGTTCCGCGGCTGAGCGCGAACGCCAGCGCGGCGGCCAGCACCGCGATCCCGGCGAGCGCGGACGGCACGGCCGCGGGACCGTGCCGGGGCGCCGTCAGCGCGAACGCGGTGAGCACCAGGAACGCGAACCCGACGACGATCGACATGGCCATCACGTCGAGCGCGCCGAAGGTGCCGACCGCGCGGATGTTCTGGCCGCCCATCGAGGCGCCGTTCCCGGTGAGCGCCTGCCAGATCCCGTACACCGCCTCCACGAGGCCGAGGCCGAGCACCGACCAGCAGACGACGCCGAGGTCGCGCCGGTCGCGGACCAGCACGACCACGGCGAGCGGCACCAGCACGAAGACCTGGAGGTCGCGGACGAACCCGACGAGGCTCGTGCCGATGTCGGCCGAGTGCACGGTGCTGATCCCGAGCGCCGCGATCAGCGGCCCGACCGCCAGCGCCGCCCGGCCGGGCAGTCGCGCCCGGCCTGTGGCCAGCATCCCCGCCGCGACGAGCACGAGCACGGCGCCGGCGACGTCCCCGAGCGTGACCTGCGCGCCGGCGCCGAACGGCTGCGCGCCGGGCGGGATCCCGACGCAGGCCACGGTCGCCGCGATCAGCAGGCTCGGGCGCCTCGGCAGCCGCCTCGCGAGATGCAGCGCGGCAGCGGCGGGCGGAGCACCGGCGGTCCGCTCCGCGCCGGCGGTGCGCGGACCGCCCGCCGTCTGCGCGGCAACCGCACCCCGTGCAGCCTCCGCGGCCTGGCCGGCACCCGCGCCCCGGCCGGCACCCGCGGCCTCCTCGGCATCCGCGCCCTGCTCGGCGCCCGCGGCCTGCACGCCCCCCGCGGCCTGCTCGACCCCCGTGGCCTGCTCGACCCCCGCGGCCTGCTCGGCACCTGCCGTCCGCTCGCCACCTACCGTCCGCTCGGCACCCGCGGCCTGCTCGGCACCCGCGGCCTGCTCGGCACCTGCCGTCCGCTCGCCACCTACCGTCCGCTCGGCACCCGCGGCCTGCTCGGCACCCGCGGCCTGCTCGGCACCTGCC